>NZ_CP011567.1:2059000-2370333 GCF_001655615.1 Pseudomonas sp. GR 6-02 | reverse complement strand
CGTTGAACCGCAGATTATCGCCGCCGGGTTCACCGAACAACGTCACCGCCGCCGTCGACAGCACCATCGCCAGCGCCAGGAACATCAGGGCGATGATCACCGTGCTGCGCCGCGTCTGGCGTCGATAGGTTTCGGCATTCATTGGCTGGATTTCGAACATCGCGACGGGGTTCCTTGCATCGATGGTAAAAGGCGCTGTGACAAAAAGACTGCGAGGCATTATCGCCTCCCCGAAGGATTTAGCTATGCTGGAGCTCCTTTTCATCTTTTCATCGTCAAACGGGAGCATGGCGATACAGCGCAGTTCGTGCCATCTTCATCATGGATACACACTATTCGGATGCCATGCGCCGTTGCTGGCGGGTGACATCGTTTTAAGGATCATTGAATGACCCAACGACATGTAATCAACGCCTCGGTCAGCCCTAAAGGCAGCCTGGAAACGCTCTCCCAGCGTGAAGTGCAGCAACTGAGCGAAGCCTCATCCGGCATCACCTATACCCTCTTCCGCCAGTGCGCCCTGGCCATCCTCAATACCGGCGCCCATGTCGATAACGCCAAGACCATTCTGGAAGCCTATAAAGACTTCGAAATCCGCATTCACCAGCAAGACCGTGGCGTACGCCTGGAACTGCTGAATGCCCCCGCCGACGCTTTCGTCGATGGCGAAATGATTGCCAGCACCCGTGAAATGCTCTTTAGCGCCCTGCGCGACATCGTCTACACAGAAAACGAACTCGACGCCTTGAGCATCGACCTGAGCACCTCCCAGGGCATCAGCGACTACGTCTTTCACCTGCTGCGCAACGCCCGCACCCTGCGCCCCGGCGTCGAACCGAAAATCGTGGTGTGCTGGGGCGGCCACTCGATCAACACCGAAGAATACAAATACACCAAGAAAGTCGGCCACGAACTCGGCCTGCGCAGCCTGGACATCTGCACCGGTTGTGGCCCTGGCGTGATGAAAGGCCCGATGAAAGGCGCGACCATCGCCCATGCCAAGCAACGCATCCACGGCGGTCGCTACCTCGGTTTGACTGAACCTGGGATCATCGCCGCCGAGGCGCCGAACCCGATCGTCAACGAACTGGTGATCCTGCCGGACATCGAGAAACGCCTGGAAGCGTTCGTGCGGGTTGGCCACGGCATCATCATTTTCCCGGGTGGCGCGGGCACGGCCGAGGAATTCCTGTACCTGCTCGGCATCCTGATGCACCCGGACAACCAGGACCTGCCGTTCCCGGTGGTCCTTACCGGGCCGAAAAGCGCCGCACCGTATCTGGAGCAACTGCACGCCTTCGTCGGCGCAACCCTCGGTGAAGAAGCGCAGCAGCACTACGAGATCATCATCGACGACCCGGCCGAAGTGGCGCGGCAGATGACTCAGGGCCTCAAAGCGGTCAAACAGTTCCGCCGCGAGCGCAACGACGCGTTCCATTTCAACTGGCTGCTGAAGATCGACGAAGGCTTCCAGCGCCCGTTCGACCCGACCCACGCCAACATGGCCAACCTGCAATTGAGCCGCAACCTGCCGCCCCACGAACTGGCCGCCAACCTGCGCCGCGCGTTCTCCGGCATCGTCGCCGGTAACGTCAAGGACAAGGGCATCCGCCTGATCGAAGAACACGGGCCGTACCAGATTCGCGGTGATGCCGAGGTCTTGCAGCCACTGGACCATTTGCTCAAAGCCTTCGTTGCCCAGCACCGGATGAAACTGCCGGGTGGCGCGGCGTATGTGCCGTGTTACCAAGTGGTGGCTTGATACGCGAAACCCTGTGGAAGCAGGCCCGCGATGGCCCGCTTTCCCGAACCACCGGAAACAAGAAACCCCGCGTGATGCGGGGTTTCTTGTTTTTGGGGACTGAGTCAGTGGAGCCCACTGTGGCGAGGGAGCTTGCTCCCGCTGGGTTGCGAAGCGACCCCAAATCCAGCAACCGCATTTTTTTGGCACACCGCATATGCCGGTTTTGCGACTGCTGCGCAGCCGAGCGGGACGGTGCGGCGATCCGACAAGCTCCCTCGCCACAATGGGTCACTCAGTTCTGAGGATCGAGGTTATCCAGCACCCGGTTCACCGCCAACTCCCCAAGCATCACCACCGATTGAATCCCCAACATCACATTGCGATGTGGCATGTCCATCAGTCCGGCGAACTCACTGAGCATCATGCTCGCTGACGCCAGGGATTCGCAGGCGTTGACCAGCAGGGTTTCGTTATCGACCTTCGTACCCACATGGTAAATGGTGCTGGGTTTGCGCTTGGTGGCTTTGGGGATGGGTGGTTTGAGGTAGTGGTCGAGGGCGCGGTCGGCGGCTTCGTGGAGTTTTTTCGAATCGAGGGATTCGTAGGGGGAAACGTCGTCGGTTTCCGGAGGATTTGGTGTTGGTTTGAACATAAATGAAGCTCCTTGATCAGTGGAGCCGACATCTATCGCTGCTAAACGAAGAAGGTGGCGGCTGTACGCGGGTTAGCAGACCAGGGATCAAGGAACCCGGCGCACCGAAGTGCCCCACGCATAGCCGCCATAACGCGAATGGCGACACTGACGTGCCTTGATATTCATCGAGCTGCTAAACCCGATCGCTGATTCGTCAGCGACCCGGAAACGATAGAGCCCGGCCTCAAGGCGCACAAGCCGGCGGATTCTGGCGTAGTCGTAGGCAACGGCGCAAGGCTGTGTAGCCTGAGTGAGTATCTGGAGATGTCGATTAAACATCGCCTGTTTATTGGTCTTACTGTGGATTTTGCGGTGGATGGGCTGGCCTCTTCGCGAGCAAGAGACTTGGCCTGCCCGTAGCAGCTGCCTCGCGGGCTCGGCAGCTGCTACAACAGATCGCTTACTAATCGCGCCGCAAGAGACTTGGCCTGGCTCGCCACATCAGTTACCGCCGTGCTCTCCCACCACATGCCGCGCAACGGTGGCCCCATGGCGAACAAACGGCTGGCGACCTGCCCGTCGGCGCTGAGTACCGCGCCATCCACCGCCGCAGCAATGCCCAACGCCAATGGCCCCGGACGCACCAGCCCCCGAGCGAGCAACTGCTGGGGCAACGGCCGCGCCACCCGGCGCCAGTCGTATTCGATGCCGCTGGAGTTGATCAGCGCCGCGCCATGCACCACGCAAGTTTGCGTCTCGCCACGACGACGAATGCGGATGCTGACCTCACCGTCCGACGCAGGCTCGAGCCCCTTGAACGATGCGGCATGAATCCGCAACCGCCCTTCCCCATGCAGCCGCGCCACCAACTCGGCACTCAACGGCGGCGAGCGATGGTGATGGCTTTCCCACCATGGCCGCACATGCCGCACAAATTGCCGGCGTTGCCGATCCGTCGCCTGACTCCACAACCGCCCGATGTGCGCTCGCACCGTGTCCAGCGGCGCTTGCCAGTCGATGCCCTGAGCGATGGCATCGCGGCAATGCCGGCGCAGTTCGCGCACCAGCTGACGCGGTGTGCGAATACTGTGGTCCTCGGCGAGAAAATCCACCCACGCCGGCGGTTGTCGGCGCACATGCGGCAGCAAACCATGACGGGAGAACACTTCGATCGGCCCACGATGCCCGGCCTGCTCCAGCGACACCACGGCATCGACCATGGTCAGGCCCGAGCCGATGATCAGCACCGTCGACTGCGGATCGAGTTGACGCATGGCGGCCACATCCCACGGGTCGAGTGCAGCTGCATTCAAACCGCTGGACTCGGTCTGCGGCGTGCGGGCGGCGGGAAACATTCCGGTCGCCAACACTGCGTAAGCGCCCTGCAATTGCTGCCCATCACTCAGGCTCAACCGCACCGAATCGCTCAACGTTTCCAGGTCCACCACCTCGGCCCGCACATGTTCGACACGCGCCCCCTTCAATGCGCCCACCGCCTGCGCTTCAGCAAGACGCTGCTGCACATAAACGCCAAACAGCCCGCGCGGCGGAAACAGTTCGCTGACCGGCACATGTTGCTCATCCGACTCCGGCCAGCCACCGGCGGCGATGTGTTCGGTCAGCCATTGGGTCAGGTCATCGGCGTTGTCCGGGTCGACGCTCATCCGCGCCGCGTTGCCATTGAGCGTATGCCCCAGTTCCACCGCGCTATAGGCTTCGCCACGGCCCAGTTCTGCCCGCGGCTCGATCACCAGAACCCGGCGCTGACCGGGCAAACGCAACAACTGCGCCGCCAGCATCGCGCCACTCAGGCCGCCACCGATGATCAGGATGTCAGCGTGGCGGATGGCGTCGCTCGCCTGTCCGCGTGGGGTGTCAGTCATGGCGTTCTCACTGGTCAATGTTTACCTGAATAGAAGTCATACAGATCGCCCCGTGTCAGTCACTCACCGGACACTAGCCTGTGAAGCGAACTTGAGTGCCACGTTAATATTTTGCTCGGCCATCAGGAAGCTCACCTGCTCGTCTCGATGCCATCCCCACTGTTTCTCAGGAGCCGAACTTGAATATAATTTTCTTTTATTTCAATAGGTTGAATAATTATTCAAGAAACACTTGCAGCTTTAAAACAGCAAAGTGTTTATCCAGTGTTAGCCGGTAAACAGTCAAATCACCACATTACGCACAAACCGCGCCGCCACGTCCCCATCATTGCGATAAGAATGCGGTTGATGACTGGCAAACATAAAGAACTCGCCAGCCGCAATTTTCTGCGGCTGACCGCCAAGCATCAGGGTCAGGCAACCTTCGAACACATAAAGCTGTTCGCTGTAGCCTTCGGCATCCGGCTCCGAGGGGTAATGCTCGCCCGGTTCCAGGCGCCATTCCCAGAGTTCTACTTCGCGGGTGGCGGTGGCTTTGGCCAGCAGCACCGCTTTACTGCCCGGGATCGTACCGGCCCAGGCCAGTTCGTTGATGCGGCTCGGGTCGCGAGCGTCGGGGGCCTGGATCAGGTCGCTGAAGGCCACGTCCAGCGCTTCGGCCACGCGGTCGAGGGTGGTCAGGCTGACGTTCTTCTCGCCGGCCTCGATGGCCACCAGCATCCGGCGGCTGACCCCGGACTTTTCGGCCAGGGCGCTCTGGCTCATGTCGGCGGCGTGGCGCAGACGTCGCACGTTCAGGCTGACGTGCTGGAGGACCGAAGCCCGTTGGGTGGAATCTTTGTGCACTATATTGCTCACTGGGTGGCGTTGCGCAGTATACTGCCCAACTTCGGGCGCATTGTGCGTCTCCCTCAGATGGCGCGCAAGGTCATGACGTCAATGAACGCTTCTCATACTTCCCCCCGTTTCTCCCGGTTCAGCAAGGCCGAGTGCGTGCTGGTGCTGATTACCATGGTCTGGGGCGGGACCTTTTTGCTGGTGCAGCATGCGATGACCGTCAGCGGGCCAATGTTCTTCGTCGGCCTGCGTTTTGCCGCGGCGGCGAGCCTTGTTGCGCTGTTCTCCTGGCGCCATCTGCGCGAACTGACCCTGTTCGAACTCAAGGCCGGGGCGTTTATCGGCGTGGCGATCATGCTTGGTTACGGCTTGCAGACCGTGGGTTTGCAGAGCATTCCCAGCAGTCAGTCGGCGTTTATTACCGCGCTGTATGTGCCGTTCGTACCATTGCTGCAATGGCTGGTGCTGGGGCGTCGTCCGGGGTTGATGCCGAGCATCGGGATCATGCTGGCCTTTACCGGGTTGATGTTGCTGTCGGGGCCTTCCGGCGCGTCGCTCAATTTCAGCCCCGGTGAAATCGCTACATTGATCAGCGCCGTGGCGATTGCCGCGGAAATCATTCTGATCAGCACCTATGCCGGCCAGGTCGACGTGCGCCGGGTGACGGTGGTGCAATTGGCGGTGACGTCGGTGCTGTCGTTCCTGATGGTGGTGCCGACCCAGGAAGTGATTCCCGACTTCTCGTGGTTGCTGTTGTGCAGCGCTTTGGGGTTAGGCGCGGCGAGTGCGGCGATTCAGGTGGCGATGAACTGGGCACAGAAGAGTGTTTCGCCGACCCGGGCGACGTTGATCTATGCCGGGGAGCCGGTGTGGGCCGGGATTGCCGGGCGGCTCGCCGGGGAACGCTTGCCGGCGATTGCGCTGGTTGGGGCGGGGTTGATTGTGGCGGCGGTGATTGTCAGTGAGTTGAAGACCAAGGGGAAAGTTGTTCCCGAGATCGAAGAAGATTCGGTACAGGAAACCGAACACTGATCGTTCCCACGCGTGGGAACGATCGCGATCTCCTTTGAAACAATGATAAACAGGGTTTCTGCGTCTATCTTGTAGGATTCTGCGACAGCTTGGCGTTTGGTGATCGGGGAGCTGGCACGTATGATGCTTCACAAACTTCCGCAGATTAGAAGCCTATGTCCCTGATAGTTCTACTGCTTCTGCCTTTTATCGGCAGCTGTCTGGCAGCCTTGCTGCCGCACAACGCGCGTAATACCGAATCGCTGTTGGCTGGCCTGGTTGCCTTGATCGGCACCGTCCAGGTCGCCCTCTTGTACCCGCAAATCGCCCATGGCGGCGTGATCCGTGAAGAGTTCTTCTGGCTCCCCACCCTGGGCCTGAACTTCGTGCTGCGCATGGACGGTTTCGCCTGGTTGTTCTCGATGCTGGTACTGGGCATCGGCACGCTGGTTTCGTTGTACGCCCGTTATTACATGTCACCGGACGATCCGGTGCCGCGTTTCTTCGCGTTTTTTCTGGCGTTCATGGGCGCCATGCTGGGGCTGGTGATCTCCGGCAACCTGATCCAGATCGTGTTTTTCTGGGAGCTGACCAGCCTCTTCTCGTTCCTGTTGATTGGCTACTGGCACCACCGCGCCGATGCGCGACGGGGTGCTTATATGGCACTGATGGTCACCGGCGCGGGCGGTTTGTGTTTGCTGGCGGGGGTCATGCTGCTCGGCCATGTGGTCGGCAGCTATGACCTGGACAAGGTCCTGGCCGCCGGCGAGCTGATTCGCGCGCATGCCCTCTACCCTATTCTGCTGCCCCTGATCCTGATCGGCGCCCTGAGCAAAAGTGCGCAATTTCCCTTCCACTTCTGGTTGCCCCACGCGATGGCGGCACCGACCCCGGTCTCGGCGTATCTGCACTCGGCGACCATGGTCAAGGCCGGGGTGTTCCTGCTCGCGCGCCTGTGGCCGTCGCTGTCCGGCAGTGAAGAATGGTTCTACATCGTCAGCGGGGCCGGCGCCTGCACCCTGTTGCTCGGCGCTTACTGCGCGATGTTCCAGAACGACCTCAAGGGCCTGCTGGCCTACTCGACCATCAGCCACCTGGGCCTGATCACCCTGCTGCTGGGCCTGAACAGTCCGTTGGCCGCCGTGGCCGCGGTGTTCCACATTCTCAACCACGCCACGTTCAAGGCCTCGCTGTTCATGGCCGCCGGGATCATCGACCACGAAAGCGGCACCCGGGACATTCGCAAGCTCAGCGGCCTGGTCAAACTGATCCCGTTCACCGCCACCCTGGCCATGGTCGCCAGCGCCTCCATGGCCGGCGTGCCGCTGCTCAACGGCTTCCTGTCGAAAGAGATGTTCTTCGCCGAAACCGTGTTCATCAACGCCACGGCCTGGATCGAGATGACCCTGCCGATCGTCGCGACCATCGCCGGGACGTTCAGCGTCGCTTACTCCCTGCGCTTCACCGTCGACGTGTTCTTCGGCCCGACCGCCACCGATCTGCCGCACACCCCGCACGAACCGCCGCGCTGGATGCGCGCGCCGGTGGAGTTGCTGGTGCTCACCTGTCTGGTGGTGGGGATTTTCCCCGCTCAAGTGGTCGGCTCGCTGCTCGCCGCCGCCGCATTGCCGGTGGTGGGCGGCACGCTGCCCGAGTACAGCCTGGCGATCTGGCACGGCTGGAACGCACCGATGATCATGAGCCTGATCGCCATGTCCGGCGGCATCGTGCTTTATCTGTTGCTGCGCAATCAACTCAAGCAAGGACGCTTCACGCACCCGCCGGTGATCAGCCGTTTCAATGGCAAGCGGCTGTTCGAGCGCAGCCTGGTGGTCATGATGCGTCTGGCCCGACGACTGGAGCGGCGGATCAGCACCCGGCGCCTGCAAACCCAACTGTTTCTGGTGGTGCTCGCCGCCGTACTGGCCGGGGTGATCCCGATGCTGCACAGCAGCCTGAGCTGGGGTGACCGGGCGAAAATTCCGGGCTCGATCGTGTTCGTGATCCTCTGGCTGCTGGCGATTGCCTGTGCACTCGGAGCGGCGTGGCAAGCCAAGTATCACCGGCTAGCGGCCCTGACCATGGTCAGTGTCTGCGGCCTGATGACCTGCGTGACCTTCGTCTGGTTCTCGGCGCCGGACCTGGCCCTGACGCAACTGGTGGTCGAAGTGGTGACCATGGTGCTGATCCTGCTCGGCCTGCGCTGGTTGCCGCGACGGATCGAAGAGGTGTCACCGTTGCCGAGCAGCCTGCGCAAGGCGCGGGTACGGCGGGTTCGCGACTTGCTGCTATCGACAGCGGTCGGTGGCGGCATGGCGCTGTTGTCCTACGCGATGCTGACCCGCCAGACGCCCAACGACATTTCTTCGTTCTACCTCAGTCGCGCCCTGCCCGAAGGCGGCGGCAGCAACGTGGTCAACGTGATGCTGGTGGATTTCCGTGGCTTCGACACCCTCGGCGAAATCACCGTGCTGGTGGCCGTGGCCCTGGCGGTGTTCGCCCTGCTGCGACGCTTCCGCCCTCCGAAAGAAAGCCTGCAACTGCCGGCCCAACAGCGTCTGCTGGCGCCCGATGTGGTCACCGATCTGGTCAACCCGCGTCACGCCAGCGACACCGCGCTCGGTTTCATGATGGTGCCGGCGGTGCTGGTGCGCCTGCTGTTGCCGATCGCCCTGGTGATCTCCTTCTATCTGTTCCTGCGCGGGCACAACCAACCGGGTGGCGGTTTCGTCGCCGGACTGGTGATGTCGGTGGCGTTCATCCTGCAGTACATGGTCGCCGGCACCCAGTGGGTCGAGGCGCAAATGAGCTTGCGGCCGCTGCGCTGGATGGGCACCGGGCTGTTGTTCGCCACCGTTACCGGGCTCGGGGCGATGGCGGTCGGGTATCCGTTCCTGACCACCCACACCTGGCATTTCGAGCTGCCGCTGCTGGGTGACATTCATATCGCCAGCGCGCTGTTCTTCGATATTGGCGTGTACGCCGTGGTGGTCGGTTCGACGCTGTTGATCCTCACCGCCCTCGCCCACCAATCGGTACGCGGTCATAAAACCAGCGCGCAAATCAGGCCCGCGGCCAAAGCCGTTGTCACCCAAGGAGCCATCTGATGGAAGAAGTCATCGCAATCGCCATCGGTGTGCTGGCCGCGTCCGGCGTATGGCTGATCCTGCGGCCACGGACGTTCCAGGTGGTCATGGGCCTGTGCCTGCTGTCCTATGGCGTCAACCTGTTCATCTTCAGCATGGGCAGCCTGTTCATCGGCAAGGAGCCGAACATCAAGGACGGCGTGCCTCAGGATTTGCTGCACTACACCGACCCGCTGCCGCAGGCGCTGGTGCTGACCGCAATCGTCATCAGTTTCGCCATGACCGCGCTGTTCCTGGTGGTGCTGCTCGCCTCCCGGGGCCTGACCGGCACTGACCATGTGGATGGCCGGGAGCCTAAAGAATGATGGCGATGACTCACCTGATCGTTGCACCGATTCTGCTGCCGCTGCTGACCGCCGCCGTGATGCTGATGCTGGGCGAGAAACACCGCCCGCTAAAGGCCAAGATCAATCTGTTCTCCAGCCTGTTGGGGCTGGGCATTGCCGTAATGCTGCTGCAATGGACGCAGACCACCGGTGTGCCCGGCTCCATCGGTGTGTACCTGCCGGGCAACTGGCAGGCGCCGTTCGGCATTGTGCTGGTGGTTGATCGCCTGTCGGCGTTGATGCTGGTGCTGACCGGGATCATCGGCGTCAGCGCCCTGCTGTTCGCCATGGCCCGCTGGGACGGCGCCGGTTCGAGTTTCCACGCACTGTTCCAGATTCAGTTGATGGGCCTGTACGGCGCCTTCCTCACGGCGGACCTGTTCAACCTGTTCGTGTTTTTCGAAGTGCTGCTCGCCGCCTCTTACGGGCTGATGTTGCACGGTTCGGGCCGGCCGCGGGTGTCGTCGGGGTTGCATTACATCTCGATCAACCTGCTGGCCTCGTCGCTGTTCCTGATTGGCGCGGCGCTGATTTACGGCGTCACCGGCACGCTGAACATGGCCGATCTGGCGCTGAAAATCCCGCTGGTGCCGGAAGCCGATCGCGGCCTGCTGCATGCCGGCGCGGCGATTCTGGCAGTGGCGTTCCTGGCCAAGGCTGGCATGTGGCCGCTGAACTTCTGGCTGGTGCCGGCGTACTCCGCAGCCAGCGCGCCGGTAGCGGCGATGTTCGCGATCATGACCAAGGTCGGCGTCTACACCCTGCTACGCCTGTGGACGCTGCTGTTCTCCGGCCAGGCCGGGGCCTCTGCGTACTTCGGCGGCGACTGGCTGATCTACGGCGGCATGGCGACCATCGTCTGCGCCGCCGTGGCGATCCTCGCCGCGCAACGCCTGGAGCGCATGGCCAGCCTGAGCATCCTGGTGTCGGCAGGCATTTTGTTGTCGGCCATCGGTTTCGCCCAGCCGAACCTGATCGGCGCGGCGCTGTTTTACCTGGTCAGCTCGACCCTGGCCTTGAGCGCGCTGTTCCTGCTGGCGGAGTTGATCGAGCGTTCGCGTTCGGCCAACGAAATGCCACTGGACGATGACGGCGAGCTGCTGCCACGGCCCCTGGAATCCTTGCAGCCGCCCAAAGGCTTCAACCTCGATGACGACCAGAAAGCCGTGGTCGGTCAGGTGATTCCCTGGACCATGGCCTTCCTCGGCCTGAGCTTCATCGCCTGCGCTTTATTGATTATCGGCATGCCGCCGCTCTCCGGTTTTATCGGCAAACTCAGCCTGCTCAGCGCCCTGCTCAACCCGCTGGGCCTGGGTCATGGCAGCGACGAGCCAGTATCGAACGGCGCGTGGGGGTTGCTGGCGTTGTTGATCCTGTCCGGATTGGCCTCGTTGATCGCTTTCTCGCGTGTGGGTATCCAGCGTTTCTGGACCCCGCAAGAGCGACCGTCGCCTTTGCTGCGCCGCCTGGAGTGCGTGCCGATCATGGTTCTGCTGGGGCTGAGCATTGCGCTGACGTTCAAGGCTGAACCGCTGTTGCGCTACACCCAGGCCGCCGCTCAAGCATTGAATAACCCTCAGCAATACGTGATGGCGGTGCTCGGCACCCGTGCGGTGCCGAGCCCTGAAGCCAGGGCAGCACTGGTGGAGGTGCAACCATGAAGCGTCTGTTTCCTGCGCCGTGGTTGTCACTGTCCTTGTGGCTGCTCTGGCTGCTGTTGAACCTGTCGATGAGCCCCGGCAATGTGCTGTTGGGCGCGGTATTGGGCCTCTGTGCCCCACTGATGATGCGCAAGTTGCGGCCGTTGCCGATCCGCATTCGTCGCCCAGGGGTGATTTTGCGTTTGTTCTTGCTGGTCGGGCGCGATGTGCTGGTGTCCAACCTCGCCGTGGCCTGGGGCGTGCTCAATGCCGGGCGGCGTGCGCCTCGCTCGCGGTTCATCAAGGTGCCGCTGGACTTGCGCGATGCCAACGGTCTGGCGGCGCTGTCGATCATCTGCACGGTGATTCCCGGCACGGTCTGGTCGGAACTGGCGCTGGATCGCAGCATTCTGTTGCTGCACGTTTTCGATCTGGATGACGAAGGCCCATTCATCCAGCACTTCAAGGCGACCTACGAGCGCCCCTTGATGGAGATCTTCGAATGAGCGCATTGCTGTCGAACGCGATCCTGCTGAGCCTGTTCATCTCTTCGCTGGCGATGATTCTGACCCTGATCCGCCTGTTCAAGGGCCCGTCAGCCCAGGACCGGGTTCTGGCCCTGGATTACCTGTACATCATCGCCATGCTGATGATGCT
The DNA here is from genome assembly GCF_001655615.1 of Pseudomonas sp. GR 6-02. Classification (GTDB taxonomy): domain Bacteria; phylum Pseudomonadota; class Gammaproteobacteria; order Pseudomonadales; family Pseudomonadaceae; genus Aquipseudomonas. The sequence goes on along the minus strand of NZ_CP011567.1, from coordinate 2,358,455 downwards.
CGCGCTGGGCATTCGTTATGCCAGTGACACTTACTTCGAGGCGGCGCTGCTGATCGCCCTGTTCGGCTTCGTCGGCTCGTTTGCCCTGGCCAAATTCCTGTTGCGTGGCGAGGTGATCGAATGAACGCTGAACTGTCTTTGTGGGTGGAAATACCGGTGGCGATTCTGCTGGTGCTCAGCAGTCTGTTTGCACTGATCGGCGCGGTCGGGCTGCTGCGGATGAAGGATTACTTCCAGCGCATGCACCCACCGGCGCTGGCCTCGACTTTGGGCGCGTGGTGTGTGGCTCTGGCTTCGATCATTTACTTTTCGGCGCTCAAGTCGGAGCCGGTGTTGCATGCCTGGCTGATTCCGATTCTGTTATCGATCACGATGCCGGTGACCACGCTGCTGCTGGCCCGGGCGGCACTGTTCCGCAAGCGCATGGCGGGGGATGATGTGCCGGCGGAAGTGAGTAGTCGGCGCACGGAACCCGGGAGTTAGTTCAGGGACTTGTGTTGATTGGCGGGATCTCTTCGCGGGCTTGCTCGCGAAAGCGATTGACCGCCCCCCCTCAGATCCAGGCCACTGCCAGCAACCCGGCCCCCAACACCAAGCACAACGGCGAATACGCCCAAGTGTCGAGCCGGGCAAACTTCGAATCCTTGACCTGCTTGAAGAACCCCACCAGATTCGAATCGCCGATCGCCCGAGCGAACATCAGCAGAGCAATCGCGCTAATTACCCATTGCAACGACCAGTGATGCACCGTGGGCAGATACAGTCCGACCCGCAGGCACACCAGCATCGCAATCAGCAGCAAACCCACCGCCACCAGCAGCGTGCCAAAGCCCGATGGCTTGAACGCCGGCCTTGATGCCTCACCGTCCTCCCCGGGTACGCTCGGTACCACCGCCTCGCTACCCCACTTGCCACCCGCCGCCCAATACAGGTGGATCAGGCTGATGACCAGAAAGATTGCAGCAATCCATTGCGCGACCAAAAGGCTCATATTCAGACGTCCCGTGTGAAATGTTGCAGCAGAATGAACTTCCTTGCGCGATTTTAAAAGCGCCCGGCACAAGCTGGCGAAGCCTGCAATCTTTTGACTTTGCTTCCAACGGCAAAATCAAAAGATCGCAGGCTTCTACGAGTTTCATGTACACCCGAGCAGTTTATTTCAGCTGGGCAGCGACTTTATCCGCCACATCCTTGGGCACCCAGGCCTGCCACACCTGCGGGTTCGCCTTCATGAACGCCTCGGCCGCTTGACGTGGCGGAGTGTGTTTTTCACTCATCTCCGCCAGGGCCTTGTTCAACGCTTCGATCGGTAAATCGACCTTGCTGAAGAACTCGGTGAGCTGCGGGTACTGTTTCTGGAACGGCGCGGACACGCCGATGGACAGCTTCGAGGGCAGTGAGCGAGTCGGTTTCGGATTGGGGTTGTCAGCCTCGGTCAGGGTTTTCCAGGCTTCGGCGTCGAATGGCGGCTCTTGCAGTTGAATCAGCTTGAAACGGCCGAGCAATGGCGTCGGCGACCAGTAATAGAACAGGACTGGTTTGCCGCGACGAATCGACGAACTGATCTCCGCGTCCAACGCCGCCCCCGAACCACTGCGAAAGTTCACGTAGCTGTCGTTCAGCCCATAGGCCTTGAGCTTCTGCTTGTTGACCACCTCCGACGTCCAGCCGATCGGGCTGTTCAGGAAGCGCCCCTTGCTCGGGGTTTCCGGGTCTTTGAACACATCCTTGTAGCGCGGCAGATCACTGACACTGCGCAGCCCCGGCGCCAGCGGCTTGATGCCCTTGGCCGGGTCGCCCTTGATCACGTATTCCGGCACCCACCAGCCCTCGGTGGCGCCCTTGACCGTATCGCCCAGGCTCGCGACTTTGCCCTCGGCCTCAGCCTTGACCCAGACCGGACTGCGGCCCGCCCACTCTTCGCCAATGACCTGAATGTCATTGTTGGCCAAGGCGGTTTCCAGGGTAATGGTCGTTCCGGGCAAGGTATCGGTCGGCAAGCCGTAGCCCTGCTCGACGATGATCCGCAGAATCTCGGTGATCAGGCTGCCACTTTCCCAATTCAGGTCGGCAAAGTGAATCGGTGCCTGGGCAGCGAATACCGGAACGGGTGAAACCAACAAGCCGAACGTGGCCAGGGTAGCGGCCAGTAACCGTCGTAATCCCTTCATGCTCTTGCACCTCGTGCTGTTCACAGCAATAGCAGGATGGCCTGACAAAGAAGACCACAAGCCTCTGAATACTCAGTCAACTGACTGTAGTAGAGGTTTCTGCTTTCGAGGGGCGAGGATTATTTTTCGGAAGGTTCCTGCAAGCGCGCAAGCTCTCTTCTGACCATGCTGGCGTACGCCGCCGGGCGCAACATATAAATCTGTGACGCTACCCAACTCAGCCAGGCTCCCTGCAGAACGGCCTTTTCAGCCAACAGGCGCTGGGCCTCGGCGTGTGCACTGGCCTGGTTCTGTTCATGGAAATCGGCGCGGGTCTGGGTCATTACTCGCTGGCCTTGAAGGTCACCAGTTCGCCTTTGCGCCACTTGGCGGCCTTGGCAGTCACGGCTTTCAGTGTCTTGGTCAGGCCTTCCTGCAATTGTTGGTGGGCCGCAAACACCATCACCACGCTATGACCTTCCTTGAACACAATGCCGTGGCCGTCTGCGGTGGTCACGAACGCGTAATCCCCCAGTCCGTACACCGTCAATTTGATTTCGCGGAACTTGATATCCAGTTTTCCGCCTTCGCGGCTGGGCAATACGGAAGCGCTGAAATGATCGCCGACCTTGAGTTTCAGCCCGGGCTTGTCGTCTACCACCAGCGCGGCTTCGGTGTCGATCTCGGCAATGTAAATGCCTTCAGCGTTCTGTTCGGTGATGTAGACGAAACGTGACTGAAACTGTTTAACCAGCTTTGCGCGCAAATCACCCAGTACGAACAAAGCATGCATATCGAGATTACTTACTGCCAAGGAAACATCCCCACATCTGAAAATGATGCCGCACGCAGGAAACGCGCACAGCAGAAAAAAGCGGCAATGCCGAGGTTTAGCCAAATGACCCGGGTCGTAATCCTGGAACGAGCAGAGGGCTCATTCATCGCGAGGTTTGGGAAGATTACTGGAACATCCCCCGCGTCGTCTTGCCTGGCGGTCGTCAGAGGTTGAAGGAAAACGCCCTTCTGACGGCCAGAAAAACCGGATCACCAACTTTAGGGAAAAATCTCTTTAAAAAAAGCACTTTTCTGACATATCGCCAGTAAAAAATTGCTTTAGATGGGCAGCAATCGCCAACCAGTGAGAGCGATTCTAGAGCAGCCATGCTCACCGAGACTACCCAAAACAACGTACGCACGTCGGTAAAACCACGAAAAGGACTTCATATGTGCACACTGACTCACTTCGCCCAGCCTCACACACACCACACAAACGGCTCGTCACTTCTGCAATCGATAGTACTCCGCCAGCAGGATTTCCTCCCTGAGGCGCATCTGCTCCCGCGTTTTCAGGTGGTATTGGCCGGCAACGCCTTTTTCCACATCAGGGAAATATCCACCGGACGTGTCAGAGGTTTCCGCGCCGACCATAACGAAGCCTGCGCCCTTGCCCGCTCGCTCGAGTCTCGCAACTGACTCATCTTGCGGCATTCACATTTATAGACGTTTCGTCACGCCGGCGACTTAACTCAGCCGCCGGCAGGCAACTACTGCCATACTGCCCGCCCCATGAAACCCGTCTCCAGGGTGGACGGCGCTCAATACAACATAATATTTCAAAGGGAAGACTGCTACGTGACGGAATTTGATATCGGTGAATTTTTTATCCGGGGCGAAGCCAGAGAGGTCGACGGTGAATTCCAGGCAGTCATTATCATGCGCGCCAAACCACCGTTGACCACGGTGTCGTATCACCAGGTCGAAAAGGATCGCTGGTTCAAGACTGCGGAAGTCGCGACGATTGCCGCCCAGGAGTCCGCCAAAGCCCTGAAGCTTGCCGTCGATGAGGGTGCGTTGAAGGGCTGACCATCGGGTTTACAGTCTATGCTCATCCCTGCTTTGAACATCGTTATCGAACTCCCTGGCGCGCGGCCCCCTCAGATGCAATGAAGCCGCACCTCAGACCTCACGCCCGAGGCGATTGATTATCTGCAAGGAGATGAAGATGGATTCACCCACACATGACTTGAAAGGCTTGTTCGACCAGCTCGGCCTGGACTCCAGCGAAAAGGCCATCGACGATTTCATTGCCCTGCATTCACCGTTGCCCGATGACAAGAAACTCATCGATGCCGAGTTCTGGACTCCGCAACAAGCCGGCTTCCTCAAGGAACAACTGCGTGAAGACGCCGATTGGGCGCACGTGGTCGACGACCTGAACCTGCGCATGCACCAGATTCACTAGCTGAGGCTCAATGCAGGCTGTCGGGCATTTCGACGTTCAATTGTGCCAACCAGGCAGCCCTGCACTCCTCGGCTTCATTACGACTGGAGAACACCGTCCCCCGGCGCTCACCGTTGAGCAGCACCACCCAACAGACGCTCTGCCCCATCGCTCGCAAACTGGCGGGCACGCCGCTGCCAATCATGACCGCGACATCGACTTTGCTTTGCATGCTGACCTCTCGAATTTCATTAGCGACCTAACTATGCAGGCATGTTAATGAGTTCATCCTCGAGGAAACAGCAACGGCGTTGCATAGCTTCGTTGCATATGCGGTAACAATTGCCAGGCTATCAGCGAGGCTTTTCCGGTTTGTAGCCCAACCGCAATCCACCCCAGTGGCGCCCCTTGAGCATGATCGGCACCGAGAGGTCGTGCATCAGTTCACCGGTGTCGCGGGTGTAGGTCTGCAACAGTACGGCCTGCTGGTGGCTGCCACAGCGAATCCCGGTGCGGTCGGCGAACTTGCGCTTGGTGCGGTTTTGCAGGGTATCGACCTGCACGTCGCCGGTCAGTGGCTGGCTGAACACCGTGTTGTGGGTCGGGACATACCCCTGCTGCGTGCAGGCAATGGCGAATACCAGGCCTTCGTGACGCGGCAGCAACGGTTCCTGAATCGCCGGCAAGACCTGATCGGTGTAACGGTCGAAGCGGGTCTGGTATTTGGTCGGGCTGGTGTTGGGGATCGTCTGATAATTGCGATCAAACAGGTCGTCGAGGCTGATCCGGCCCTGGTCGATATCCGCCTCGAAACGCGCCGCAATCTGACTCGCCCCTTCGCGGGCCAGGTCGTAAATCCGCTGATGATAGTCATCCAGCCCGACTTCGGCGAGACGTTCACTGATGGTTTCGGCCTGCCCTTCCATTTGCACCGCCGCCTGGGCCAGGCGCTGGGTTTGCTGGTCACTGATCGCCAGGTCGCTGCGCATTTGTTCGATGGCGTGGAACAGGCTGTCGAGTTGTTCGCGATTAGTGTCCGCGCCCAGAGCGATTTCCCCGACCTGCCTTTCAACACCGGCCGCCAGGCGCGCGATGTTTTCCAGGTGCTGCCCCGTGTGCTCGACCTGCGCAACGCCAGTATTGAGGTCGCTGGCCAACTGACGAATCTGCTCCACCACTTGCGCCGTGCGTTGTTGAATGTCAGCGACCATCTCCCCGACTTCGCCGGTCGCCGTCGCCGTGCGCGCGGCCAGGCCACGAACCTCATCGGCCACCACCGCAAACCCGCGACCGTGTTCCCCGGCCCGCGCCGCTTCGATGGCTGCGTTCAACGCCAACAGATTGGTCTGGCTGGCGATGGACTGGATCACCAGCGTGACCCGCTGGATATCGTCACTGCGCAGGCTCAGGGCTTCGATCAACTCGCGGCTGTTGCTGGCACGCTGACTGAGTTGATGCATGCGCGCGATGGACTCGATCAGTTCCGTACGCCCTGCCGCACTGCTCTGATGGGCTTCGCTCGCCGCGCTCAAGGCTTCCCGGCTGAGTGTCGAGGTAGCCTGTTCGGTGGCGATCATCACTTCAGCGCTGCTGACAATCTGTGCTGCGGCGCCGAGTTGCGATTGCAGCTTGTCGGCCAGCTGCTTGACCGAAAAGGCCACGCCGGCGGCCGACAAGGCGTTATGACTGGTGGTGTAGGAAAGATCGCGAGTCAAACCGGCGATGGCGCTGGCGTTGTCAGCCGGGGTTGCCTGCGGCAGCGTGCGCGAGCGCAGGCGCGGCAGCCAGATAATCAGCACAGCCAATGGCAGGCCAAGGTAAAGCGACCAGCCAGCCAATGCCATGCCACACAGCAAGAGCATCAGGGCGATGCTTTGCAGAGTCGGCGTGAGCCACTGGTTTTTCGGCAAAAGTACGGCTGCGGGCACTGCCCCAGCCAGAGACCCGTCTCGCATCATCGTTTGTCACCCCAGGCATCTTCTAATTGTTGTATCCGCATTAAACGCCACCACAAGGCCATTATCTATGGTCCGTTAGTAGTGGGGGGTTGCAGCAGATCAATAGAAGTGCACGGGTGTTTTCGCAGACGTCGAAAAGCAAAGATCGCAGCCTTCGGCAGCTCCTGCACGGGTTCACATAAACCTGTAGGAGCTGCCAAAGGCTGCGATCTTTTCAAGGCAGCCAGTTATTAGCTGGCTGCCTCACAGAATCAGGCCTGACGCTGGTGCTTGTCGATCTGCTCGTGACGTTCTTGAGCTTCGATGCAGTACTTGGTGGTCGGGCTGATCAGCAGGCGCTTGAGGCCAATTGGCTCGCCGCTGTCATCGCACCAGCCGAAGCTGTCTTCCTTGATGCGTTCCAGGGCCTGTTCCAACTGAGGCAGCATGCGCTGGTCGCGATCGATCGCGTTCACCAGCCAGGTGCGCTCTTCTTCGACAGAAGCCGCGTCAGCCGGATCGGCCGGGGTGTCCAGGCTCTCGATGGCGATGCGATTCTGTTCGATGCGCTCATGGGTTTCGACTTTCATGTTCTGCAACAGCTCAGAGAAAAAAGCATGTTGCTCGGCATTCATGTAGTCATCCGCCGGCATGGCCAGCAACTTGTCCTTTGTCATTGATATCTCTATAAAAAAACGTGCATTAAGGCGAATTAGGGAGCGTTCCGTTGAGCCTTGTGCGGTCATTGGAACGGCGCCGTTTATTCCAAGCGCCACCCGGCACTCAATTTACGAGGGGCGGCAGTCTAAGGCCGACTTGAGGCCTCAGCAACTGAAAAGACAGCAAATCTGTCCGACAAAGCCCTGAAAGTGCTCTATGGCGAGCTTTGAGGCGCTTATCGGAGTGCGTTTATAGCAAGAAATTCAGTCCAGCGGCTGTATATAGAAGACAAACGGCTGCGCCACGCGGGTCAGGCGTGGCGCAGTTTCGTCTTTCGCGTGGTTTAGCGCTTGAGTTTGCGCTTGTTGCGGTACTGGTCGATGACCACCGCCACCACAATAATCAGCCCCTTGATAATGTCTTGAATATAAGCGTCAACACCGACAAAGGTAAAGCCGCTGGCCATGACCCCGAGAATCAATGCCCCGATTACGGTGCCGGTGATGCGCCCAACGCCACCGGCCAGGCTGGTGCCGCCGATGACCGCCGCGGCAATCGCGTCCAATTCATAAGACATGCCCATCCCGGCTTGCCCGGTCGCGGCCCGTGCCGATGCCACCACCCCGGCCAAGCCGGCAAGCAACCCGGCGATGCTGTAGACGATCACCAGATGGCGCTTGACGTTGATCCCGGAGGTGCGCGCCGCCTGCATGTTGCCGCCAATGGCGTAGGTGTATTTACCGTACTTGGTGTAGCGCAGGGCAATGTGAAAGATCACTGCCACCACCAGAAAGATGATCACCGGCATCGCGCCGTGCCCTATGGCTGTGTAGGAATCCGAGAGCATGCTCACCGGCTGACCTTCGGTGTAGTAGCGCGCCAGACCGCGCGCCGAGACCATCATGCCGAGGGTGGCAATGAACGGTGGAATCCCGGTGATTGCAATGATGCTGCCGTTGATCGCCCCCGCCAGCAATCCCACCCCCAGCCCGGCGATCACTGGAATCCACACCGGCAAGTCAGTCAGGGACGGAAACACCGCCCGGGCAAAGTCCGAGGTCTGGGCTAGGCTGGCGGCAATCATCGCCGACAGCGCCAGCACCGAACCCGAGGAAAGGTCGATACCGGTGGTGATGATGACCTGGGTTACCCCGATTGCCAGCAGGCCGATGATCGACACTTGCAGGATCATCAGCACCAGGCGCTGAGAGTTCATCAGGAAGCTCTGGTCCCGCACGATCCAGCCGAACAGCTCGAAGACCAGGCCGATGCCGATCAGTACCAGGAAGATACTCAGCTCGGTCGGGAAGCGCCGACGACTCTTGACCGGTGCCATTGCAGGCTTGTTTTCCAGTATCGCGTTCATAACCACTCACCCTTCTATTGCGTCGTCGACGGCGGCCACGGCCACCGCCAGCATCCATTAGTGAACCGCGGACATGCCCGAGGCCAGTTGCATCACTCGTTCCTGGGTCGCCTCGCTGCGGTCGAGGGTGCCCATCAGGTCGCCCTCGTGCATGACCATGACCCGGTCGCTCATGCCCAGCACTTCCGGCAGTTCCGAAGAAATCATGATCACCGCCATGCCTTCGCTGGCCAGGTACGAGATCAGCCGGTAGATCTCGGCCTTGGCGCCGACATCGATGCCCCGGGTCGGCTCGTCGAGAATCAGGATTCGCGGGTTGGTCATCAGCCAGCGCGCCAGCAAGGCCTTCTGCTGATTGCCGCCGGACAAGGTATCGATGCACTGCTCCAGCGACGGCGTTTTCACCCGCAGCTTCTTGCACATGTCTTCACACAACGCGCGCAGGGCTTTCTGCTGGATGAAGCCGTTGCCGACGTAATGGGGCAATACCGCCATTTCCATGTTTTCCAGCACCGACAGGCACGGGAACAGGCCGCTGAGCTTGCGATCTTCGGTCAACAACGCGAAGCCCTTCTCGATGGCCATGTGCGGATCGGTGATGCGCACCACCTCGCCGTCGAGCCGGATCTCGCCACCGTCACTCGGAGTGATGCCGAAAATCGCCTCGGCGACATTGGTCCGCCCCGAGCCCATCAACCCGGCAATGCCCAGGATCTCCCCGGCATGCAGGTCGAAGGAGACATCCTTGAAAATGCCGTCCAGCTTGAGATCGCGTACCGACAGCAACAGATCGCCGATCGGCTTCTCGCGCACCGGGAACAACTGGCTCAGTTCGCGACCGACCATCATCGAAATCAGGCTGTCGCCGTCCATGCTGTCGGCCCGTTGCAGGCCGATGTAGGCGCCGTCGCGGAATACCGCCACTTCATCGGCGATGCTGAACACTTCGTTCATTTTGTGAGTGATGTAGATGATGCCTTTGCCCTGGCTCTTGAGGTCGGCAATGATCGAGAACAGGTGAGCGACTTCCTTATCGGTAATGGCCGAAGTCGGTTCGTCCATGATCAGGATGTCGGAGTCGTAGGACACCGCCTTGGCGATCTCGACCATCTGCCGTTCGGCGATGCTCAGGTTGCCCACCTGCTCTTCCGGGTCGAGATTGATCCGCAGCCGCTCCAGCAGTTTGGCGGTGCAGCGGTGCATTTCGCGGTGATCGATCATGTGCAGGCCGTTGAGCTGCTCACGGCCGATCCAGATGTTCTCGGCGATGCTCATGTGCGGCATCAAGTTGAGTTCCTGGTGAATCATCGCGATCCCGGCCTGGAGCGCGGCCAGTGGCGTTTCGAAGACCACCGGCTTGCCCCGCAGGCGCAACTCGCCGGCATCCGGCTGGTAGATGCCGGCAATGATTTTCATCAGGGTGGATTTGCCGGCACCGTTTTCGCCCATCAGCGCCAGCACGGAACCGGGACGCACCCGCAGCTGTACGTCGGACAAGGCCACCACACCGGGAAAACCCTTGCTGACGTTGATGATCTCCAGCAGGTACGGCTCATCGACAGATGTTGCGGTTGGCTGGATACCCACCAACGGGGTGCTCGAAGCAGTCGCTGAAGCGAACATGATCAGGTACTCCATCAGCAAGGTCGCGTCGCAACCTTGCGTGCTTATTGTTGTTATCGAACGGACGGACTATTTGAACTGGTCAACGTTTTGCAAGGTGATCAAGCGATACGGCACCCACACGGCCTGTTCGACCGGCTCGTTCCTGGCCATTTTCACCGCCGTGTCGACCGAACCATCAGCCTGCCCCTTGGCGTCCTGGAACACCGAGACCAGCAGAGAGCCCTTCTTCACCGCGTTCAAACCGTCGGGCGTACCGTCGACACCGGCGATCAGCACACTGCCTTTGGCGACACCCGCCTGTTGCAGGGCCATGGCCGCGCCAATCGCCATCTCGTCGTTGTTGGAGACGACCGCATCGAACTTGCGGCCCTGGGTCAGCCAGTCGTTGACCAGGGTCATGCCCTTGTCCCGCGACCAGATGCCGCTCTGCTCTTGCTCGATCTTGATGTTCGGGTACTTGGCCAGCACCTCTTTTACGCCCTTGGTACGGTTGGTGGTGGAGTTGTTGGCCAAATCACCGAGCAGAATCACGATGTCGCCCTTGCCGCCCATTTTTTCCGCCAGGTACTGCATCTGCATCTGACCGGCCTCCAGATCGTTGGAGGCGACAGTGACCACGCCTTTGGGCAGGTTCAGGTCGTCGGGACGACGATTGACGTACACCAGCGGAATGCCGGCCTTGACCGCCGCTTCGGTAATTTTCTTGGTGGCGGCGGTATCCACCGGGTTGACCACAATGGCGTCGACCTTCTGGCTGATGAAGCTTTCTACCTGGCTCAACTGCCTGACCACGTCGCTGCGCGCATCTTCGAACTGCAGCTTGACGCCATCGGGATAGGACTTGGCTTTGGTGTCCATGGATTCGCGCAGGTAGGTCAGCCAGGTGTCATCGAACTGCGCCATGCTGACGCCGATCTTCATGTCCGCGAGTGCGGCACCGCTGGCGAGCATCAGGGACAAGGCGAGCGAGGCGAAACGGATCTTGGTCTTCATGAAAGGTCTTTCTCCACATTCTTGTTGGTTTTATGGATAAGGCGTGACGATTTCAGTAAGCGGGCAAGCGGACAATCGGCGCTCCCGGAATGCAGCAGACCAGGGCGCCCTTGCGTTCAACGCAAAGCAAGCGAAAGACGGAATGAAACGAGACGCGAGGCAGGTCGCGAGAGAGGTGCAGCGCGGAACGTAAAGCATGCAGAGCAGAGTTGAAGGTTTTCATCGACGGTACCTGGCTTTGTTTCTTGTTTTTGGTGCGTCCTTCACTCGTTCAAGGCCTGCTTGAGCGTGATCGGACGTTGATAGTCGGCAACCTGGAAACGACTTTATTGGAAAATAATTTCTATATCAACTCATTTTAGAATTTTATTCTGATTTTGTTCCATGGCTTTCAAATGCGCTCAACGCCACCACTTGATGGCGCTCGAAACTGAGCCGCGCAGCGTCTAGCACGCGGGTGGTCGCCAGTGCATCACAGGCCTCGACCGGCAGTGGGCCACCGCTCTGTAACGCGGTTTGTAGCTGCAAATAGAACTGGTTCCAGCAACCTCGCTCGGACGGCACCCGCTCTCGCACCTCGCCCTGTTCGAACCATCCCCAGCGACGATGCTCTTCGACGCCCCAGCGCTCGCCCTCGGATTTGGGTGTGAGCCCGGCCAGGGCCGACGCCTCTTGCCCGTCCAGACCGTCGACGCTGTAGCAGCCCTGGGTGCCGGTCACGCGAAAACGCGGGCCGGGGGTGTTTTGCAGGCAACTGCCACTCAGGTGCGAGATCACGCCACTGGCATGGGTCAGGGACATGAAGAAGCCGTTGTCGAAGGTCTGGCCTTTTTCGAGGTAATCCAGTTCGGCGTAAACCCGGGTGACGGGGCCAAACAACAGCAACGCCTGATCCACCAGATGGCTGCCCAGATCGCGCAGGAAACCACCGCCGCTGCCGTTGTTCACCGACAGTGGCGAGTAGCGTTCGATCCGCGACTCGAAACGGGTGACCTTGCCCAAGGCACCGGACTCGATGAGTTTGCGTACGGTGAGGAAATCCGAATCCCAGCGCCGGTTCTGGTAGACGCTCAAATGCACGCCCTGACGCTCGGCCATGGTGATCAGGGTTTGCGCCTGTTGCGTATCGGCGGCGAACGGCTTGTCGCTGACCACCGCCACCCCGTGTTCGATTGCGTCGAGCACCAACGCCGGACGACCTTTGAGCGGCGTGGACACCACCAGCACATCAACCCCGGCTTCGACCAGTTGGCCAATGCTGTCGAAGGCCGGCACACCGGGATGTTCCGTGGCCAGCAGTTGTCGGCGCTCGGCGGAACGGGTGACCACGCCCACAAACGTCGCCGCCGGCAAGCTGCTGATCAGCGGAGCATGGAAAAACCGGCCGCCATGGCCGTAACCGACAAGTCCGATACGCATAATTAATTCCTGTGTTCACATGATCCGTAGGAGCGAGGCTTGCCCGCGAAGCTTTTAGCGATCTTGAGGGCCTCTTCGCGGGCAAGCCTCGCTCCTACAGGGGGTGGGGCTATTGGCAGAGTTCGCGGGTCACGCGTTCGAGCATCATTCGGTTGGACTCGTCCGGCCGGTCTTCCCAGGCGAACACCGAGACGGTGGCGATGCCATCGAACTTGATCTCGCGCAAGGTGCCGAAAAACGCTTCCCAGTCGACCTCGCCCTGGCCGATGTCCAGGTGCTGATGCACGGTGGCGGTGACGCCCGGCGGGTTGACGATATAGCGCAAGCCCGAAGAAGCCTTGTGGTTGTAGGTGTCGGCGATGATCAAGTGACTCAGCTTCGAGCCGGCGTACTTGAGCATCGAGGCGATGTCACCCACGCCATCGTCATAGAAAAACGTGTGCGGCGCGGCGTAGAGGTAGTTGATCCAGTCGCGGTCCAGACCGCGAATGATGTCCACCGACTCGTTGTTGCGCTCGCAGAAATCATAAGGATGGGCCTGGATATCGAGCTTGATGCCTTCGCGTTCGAACTCGGGGATCAGTTCGTCCATGGAACGCATGAACTGGTTCTCGCAGACCAACGGGTTGTCCGACTGGCCGGTGAACTCGGTGTTGACCAGTTCGCAGTCCATCTCCACGGCAATCTGGATCGCCCGCTTCCAGTTGCGCACGGCGGCCACGCGCAAACCTTCATCGGCGGCGGCCCAGTGGTACATGGGTAATAAAGAAGAGAGTTTGACCCCGGTGTCGCTCAGGGCTTTGCGAAATTCCTTGATCCGCGCCTTGTCGACTCGCGGGGCTTTATAGAACGGCAGGAAATCTTCTCGGGGCGACAGCTCGATGTGTTCGTAACCGAGCTCGGCGACCTTGTCGACCATCTTGCCCAGGGACAGGTTGCGGTACATGTAGGGGTCTAGTGCGATGCGCATTTTTTTGTTCTCCATCACCTTGAGCTGATCGTTCCCGCGCTCTGCGTGGGAACGCCACCATTGACGCTCTGCGTCCGTTTTGTGACGCGGAGCGTCACGGGATGCATTCCCACGCTGAGCGTGGGAACGATCGATCAGCCGTAGAATCGAGGGCGATCTGGCAGGCCGACTTTGACGATCTGGCCGCTGTTCTGCGCCTCGATGCAAGCATCCGCAGCGACGGCGGCGGCGAAACCGTCCCACGCCGATGGCCCACCGACCTGCCCGGCGCGCACGCCATCGATGAACGCCTGCAACTCGACGTCGTACGCGGCGATGAACCGATCCTTCCAGTCCATCAGAATCGCATTGGACAGTTTCGCTCCGCTGCGCAGTTGAACCTGCGACGGCTCCGGCAGTTTGGCGATGCCCGTTTCCCCTACCACTTCGCACTGGATGTCGTAGCCGTACTGACAGTTGACGAACACTTCCACGTCGATGCGCGTGCCCTTGGCGGTTTCCAGCAACACGATCTGCGGGTCTTTCAAATGGGCGTGGGCCTTACTGGTCTTGCGCGGGAACACCACTTGCACCGACACATAATCGTCGTCGAGCAACCAGCGCAACACGTCCAGCTCATGGATCAGCGTGTCGGTGATCGCCATGTCGGTCTTGTAGTTTTCACCTACGGTCGGATTGCGGTGTGCGCAGTGCAGCATCAGCGGCTCGCCGATCTGGCCACTGTCGATCACCGATTTCAATGCCCGATAACCTTCATCGTACGGGCGCATGAAACCAACCTGCACCAGTCGCTTGCCGTGGGCCACTTCGGCCTCGACGATCTTGCGGCAGCCTTCGGCGGTGACCGCCAGCGGTTTCTCGCAGAACACCGGTTTGCCCGCCGCAATGGCCGCCAGCACGAACTCTTCGTGGCTCGGGCCCCAGGAGGTGACGAGGATTGCGTCGACGTCCGGTGCCTTGATCAACGCGTGGCCATCGGGATAGACCTCCGCGGTCAGCTTCAGATCGGAGACGACCTTGGCCGCTTGCTGCAAATTGATGTCGGTGACCGCGACAACCTGACTGTTGAGCAAGGTCTGGCTGCAACGACGGATATGGTCCTGGCCGATGGCCCCGGTGCCGATGACGCCGATACGCAACGAATTGGAAAGCGAAGACATATAAACACTCCTGTTGTTCGTTTCAGGGCAATCAGTATTGACGGGCCTTGGCCAATCGTTCGTTGAGGGTCTTGGCCACTGCGTCAGTGCGTGCGCTGGTGGAGACTTGCGCCACGCCGACCCGCCACCACGACAGGTATTTGTGAATCATGGTTTTGGGCAGGACCTTGATGTCGATCAGCGTCGACACCGTCTGCAACCGCGCATCCGCCAACGCGGCTCGCAGCTCTTCAACCGTGTTCACCTTGTAGGTCTTGCAGCCGTAAGCCGCCGCGCTCATGGCGAAATCCACCGGCACGAAACCGCCATCGAGCTTGCCGGTTTCAGGATTGCGAAAACGGAACTCGGTGCCGAAGCTGTCCATGCCGTGTTCCATTTGCAGGTTGTTGATGCAACCGAAGGTCATGTTGTCCAGCAACACCACGTTGATCTTGCGGCGCTCCTGGATCGAGGTTGCCAGCTCCGAGTGCAGCATCATGTAGGAGCCGTCGCCCACCAGCGCATAGACCTCGCGCTCAGGCTCGGCGAGCTTCACCCCCAGTGCGGCGTTCACCTCATAACCCATGCACGAATAACCGTACTCGACGTGGTAGGTGTTCACACCCTTGCTGCGCCAACTGCGCTGCAAGTCGCCGGGCAGGCTGCCGGCGGCGGCGACGATCACCGCATCATCGGCCAGGGTTTCATTGAGCACACCGAGCACCCGGCTCTGGGTCAGGCAGGAACCGGTCAGCTCGATGAATTCGCGCAGCACCGCCGGGTCCAGGTGATCGTTGATTTCCGGGACGAAGTCCTGAGTCTGGTACTCGACCTGATAAATGCGGTCGACTTCCTCGTCCAGCTGCGCCCGGGCCTGTCGGGGTTGATCGCCCCAGCCGGAGCGATAGTCGCCCAACACAGCGGCCAAGGCGTTCAAGCCGGTTCTGGCGTCCGCCAGCAGTTGCACGCCATCGAGTTTCAGGGCGTCGCAAGGGCTGATGTTGAGGTTGAGAAATTGCACGTCCGGGTGTTTGAACAAGGATTTCGACGCGGTGGTGAAATCGCTGTAGCGGGTGCCGACGCCTATGATCAAATCAGCGTCCTTGGCCAACAGGTTCGCCGCCAGGCAACCGGTTTCGCCGATCCCGCCGACGTTCAGTGGATGGCTGGACACCACCGCGCTCTTGCCGGCCTGGGTTTCGGCGAAAGGAATATCGAAGCGCTCGGCAAAGGCCTGCAACGCTGCATTGGCACCGGAATACTTGACCCCACCGCCGCAGATGATCAGCGGTTTGCGCTTGCCTTTAAACAACGCCACGGCATCGTCGAGCATCGCTTCGGTGGCCGGACGGCGCTCAATGCGGTGCACGCGTTTTTGCAGGAAGTAATCGGGATAGTCGTACGCCTCGGCCTGCACGTCTTGCGGCAAGGCCAGGGTGACGGCGCCGGTTTCGGCGGGGTCGGTGAGCACGCGCATGGCGTGGATCGCCGCGGTCATCAGTTGCTCGGGACGGTTGATCCGGTCCCAGTATTTGCTCACGGCCTTGAACGCATCGTTGGTGCTGATGCTCAGGTCGTGGAACTGCTCGATCTGTTGCAACACCGGGTCTGGTTGGCGGCAGGCATAAACGTCGCCGGGCAACAGTAGCAAGGGAATACGGTTAGCGGTGGCCGTCGCGGCAGCAGTCAGCATGTTCGCCGCGCCCGGGCCCACCGATGAAGAGCAGGCGTAGATCTTGCGCCGCAGGTGTTGCTTGGCAAAACCAATGGCCGCGTGGGCCATGCCTTGCTCGTTGCGGCCCTGATGGACGATCAGGTCGCCGCTGTCCTGTTCCAGGGCTTGCCCCAGACCCAGCACATTGCCGTGGCCAAAAATGGTAAAGATCCCGGCGACGAATTTGCTCTGAATCCCATCGACCTCGATGTACTGGTTATCGAGGAATTTCACCAGGGCCTGGGCCATGGTCAGTCTTGTTGTGGTCATGCTCGCACCTTTTCCGTATGCAAATCCGATGTCAGCTCAGGGATTTCTGCAGGTGATCCATACTCGCGCCGATCGCCGTCTGGATATCCGCCAGGCCATGGACGCTGTCGGCAAACGGTTCGAACGACAGGTAGCCGCTATAGCCGCTACTGAGCAAGGTGTCGATCTGCGCCGCATTGCCGAGGATGTCGCCCTCGCCCACCAGCACCCGATGGCCGTCACGAATGGTCGCCAGTGGCGCCTCGGCATCTTCGACGCCGGAGATGTGCACCAGCCCGGTCAGCTCAGGGAAGAATTCATGCTCGCTGGCCAGGTGATGGTGGAAGGTGTCATGCACCAGACGAAACACATCCAGCCCTCCGATGGCCTTGATCGCATCGACTGCCGTGCGTTTGCGCCGCAGCGAGCATTCTTCGAAACCCAGCGGTTCGATGAAGCCGAGAATGCCGTGATCGCGCAGGATCGGTGCCAGTTCACTCAACGCCGTGCGCAGGCCGGACGCACGCTGCGCTTCGGTTCGTGGATCGGCGCGGTCGTTCAATGGGCACATCACCAAGCCCCGTGCGCCACAGTCACGGGCATAAGCGGCAAGCTTCAGGGCGTGTGCGCGGCGCTCGTCATTCCAGACATCGAACGGATACAGCGCGTTGATCGACAGCACAGTGATGCCTTTGGCCGCGCACAGCTCACGGACGTGTTCGGGTGCGGTGCCATCCTCGATCTCGACGCCTTTGAGGTCGTTGCGAATCTCGATGGCGTCGGCCTTGAGGGTCACCGCCAACTCGATGAACGCCGGCAGGGACAAACGTGGGGCGACCATACGGTTCAAGGCGAAACGCAGGGGTTTGCTCATTTTTTGTTGTTCTCCGCACACGTGAATTATTTGGCTGTCGGCATGCTGAATTCAGGGCCCTTGGCGATGCTGTCGGGCCAACGCTGCATCACGCTTTTGTAGCGGCTGTAGAAGCGAATGCCTTCTTCGCCATAAGCGTGGTGATCACCGAACAGCGAGCGCTTCCAGCCGCCGAACGAGTGCCAGGCCATGGGCACCGGAATCGGTACGTTGATGCCGACCATGCCGACCTTGATGCTGCGGGCAAACGAGCGGGCAATGCCGCCGTCGCTGGTGAAACAGGACACGCCGTTGCCGAATTCATGGGCGTTGATCAGCGCCACGGCGCTGGCGAAGTCCGGCACGCGCACAATGCCCAGCACCGGTCCAAAGATCTCTTGCTGGTAGATGCTCATCTCGGTCGTGACCTTGTCGAACAGCGTGGCGCCGACGAAGAAGCCTTTCTCGGCGCCCGGCACCTTGAAGTTGCGCCCATCGACAATCAGCTGCGCGCCCTGGGCCACGCCTTCGCCGATAAAACCCTCGACCTTGGCCTTGTGTTCGGCGGTCACTAGCGGCCCCATGTCGCTGTCGCCCTGCATACCGTTGCCGACCTTCAGTTGATCGATGCGCGGCAGCAGTTTGGCAATCAACTGGTCACCGACATCACCCACGGCCACGGCAATCGAAATCGCCATGCAACGCTCACCGGCCGAGCCGTACGCCGCGCCGATCAGCGCGTCCGCCGCCTGGTCCAGATCGGCATCGGGCATGACGATCATGTGGTTCTTCGCCCCGCCCAGCGCTTGTACACGCTTGCCGCGCGAGGTGGCTTGCTGGTGGATGTACTCGGCAATCGGCGTCGAGCCGACAAAGGAAATCGCCTCGATGTCCGGGTGTTGCAGCAAGGCATCGACCGCCGCCTTGTCGCCCTGGACCACGTTGAACACACCGTCCGGCAACCCGGCTTCGGTGAGCAAGCGAGCCATCAACAAACTGGCGGATGGATCACGTTCAGACGGTTTGAGGATGAAGCAGTTGCCGGTGACCAGCGCCAACGGGATCATCCACAGCGGCACCATCACCGGGAAGTTGAACGGCGTAACGCCGGCGCAGACGCCCAATGGCTGGCGCAGGTTCCAGTTGTCGATGCCACCGCCGATGTTGTCGCTGAAATCGGTTTTCAGCAGGTTCGGCGCACCGCAGGCGTATTCGACGATTTCGATGCCACGGGTCACTTCGCCCTTGGCGTCGGAGAACACCTTGCCGTGTTCGCGGCTAATGATTTCGGCCAGTTCGTTGTGATGGCGGTCGAGCAATTCCTTGAACTTGAACATCACCCGCGAACGGCGCAGGGACGATTGCTCGGACCAGGCCGGGAACGCCTTCATGGCCGAAGCGACGGCCTCGTCCACGGTCTTCTGGCTGGCCAGCCCGACCCGCGCCTGAACGCTGCCGGTGGCCGGATTGAAGACATTGCTGAACCGCTCGCTACCGCTGTCCTGCACCTGACCGTCGATGTAATGACCTATGACCGGGGCGTCGCTCATTGTTCTTGTTCTCCCTTTGAATGTTGGAATTTAGAGATCCAGTAGCCAGCTGTGCTGCGGATCGTTATGGAACTGCCAGACGCGTTTCGGGCCGGCCATCACGTTCAGGTAATACGACTCATAGCCGTAGGGCACGCTGACCGGGTGATAACCCTTGGGCACCACAACCAGATCGCTGTTTTCCACCGCCATGGCCTGATCGATACTGCGATCGTCGGTGTAGACCCGCTGGAACACGAAGCCCTGGGGCGGGTTGATCTGGTGGTAATAGGTTTCTTCGAGAAAGCTCTGGTGCGGCAGATCGTCGGTGTCGTGCTTATGCGGCGGGTAGCTCGACGAGTGACCGGACGGCGTACGCACTTCCACCACCAGCAGCGAATGGGCGGGCTCGGTGTCCGGCAAAATGTCGCAGACATAACGGGTGTTGGCACCCTTGCCGCGCACGCTGCGTTTCATGCTGTCGGGTTTGATCAGCCTTGGGACGAGGTTTTCGGCGGTGGAACCGGGCGCCGCGCACACGGCGATTTGCACGTCGCTCAACGCCACCACCTGGGCCTGGCTGCCGGGTGGCAAATACACGGCGAACGGTGATTTGTCTTCGAACACCGACTGACGATCGCCGATGTTGTCCCAGTCGAATGCGCCCTGCCCCGGTGCTTCACCCTTGATGCCGACCCGACCGCTGAGCAGCACCAGGCACAATTCCTTGTCGCCCGCGCTGACCGGTAGGGTTTCGCCAAGACTCAGGCGGTAAGCGGCAAAACCGACGTATTCCAGCTCTCCCTGCCCCAACTCGACCATGGTCCGGCCACGGGCATTGCTTTTGACCAGCAGGCTCATCGCGCGGTCCTCTCGTCGAGCAAGGCACGCAAGGTGTCGTAGCCTTTTTTCGCGTAGACGTAACTTGGTGCCACCGCCGGATCCTGCTCGGCTTCCACCACCAGCCAGCCGTGGTAGTCGGCGCCCAGCAGCACGTCGAGCAAGGCGCCGAAGTCGATGTCGCCATCGCCGGGCACGGTGAAGGTGCCGTTGATGATGCAGTCCGGGAAGCTCCACAGGTTGTTGCGCGCCAGTTGCACCACCGGTTTGCGCACGTCCTTGAAATGCACGTGGCAGACCCGTTCGATGTGTTTGCGCAATACCTGCAACGGCTCGCCGCCGCCCATGTAGCAGTGGCCCGAATCGAACAGCAGGCCGACTTCGCTGCCAGTCAACGCCATCAGTTTGTCGATGTCGGCCGGGGATTCGACGTAGGCCCCCATGTGATGGTGATAGGCCAGACGCACGCCCTGAGACAGGGTGAAGCGCGCCAGTTCGGTGAGTTTGTCGGCATATTCTTGCCAGGCCTGCTCGGTATGGAAACGTGGGCGCTCGACCAGTGGAATGCGCTGGCCTTGAATGGAGTCGGCGACTTCGCCATAGACCAGCACCTTGGCGCCGTTCTTCGCCAGCAGCTCGACATGGCTGCCGATGGCGTCGATTTCCTCGGCCACGGAACGGCGGGCCAGACGGCTGGAATACCAACCGGACACCAGCGCCAGGTCATACGGGCGCAATACATCGCCGACGCCCTTGGCGTCCTTGGGAAACTTGCCGTTGAGTTCGAAGCCTTCGTAGCCAATGTCCTTGCCTTCACTGAGGGCGGTGCTCAACGGCGTTTCACCACCGAGGGACGGCAGGTCGTCGTTGCTCCAGGAGATCGGGTTGATGCCAATTCGGATAGCGGGCATGGCTGCACCTTTTATTGTTTTCTCAAAAATGTTCAACCGATCACCTGTGGCGAGGGAGCTTGCTCCCGCTGGACTGCGAAGCAGTCCCGAATCAATCAGCCCGGTGTATCAGGTAAACCGCATTCACAGGTTTGCGACTGCTTCGCAGCCGAGCGGGAGCAAGCTCCCTCGCCACAAAAGCCCCATCAATCAATTAATGTGTTCAGGCTCGGGCCGTGCGCCAGGCATCGATCAGTTCGACGAAGGTGCCCTGCACCTGGCGAATCAGTGCCTCGTCGTCGATTTCACCGGCCAGCCACGCGCGGCTCGGTTCCTGGAAGATCGTCCGGCCCACGGCGAAACCACGGCAGGTCTGGCTCTGGCTGGCCTGTTGGAACCCTTCGGCCAAGGTCGCCGCCGGGGCATTCAGGCCCAGCAGCACCACGCCACGGCAATACGGGTCGCGTTCCTGGATCAGCTCGTCGAGTTGTTTCCACTCCTCGGCGCTTTGCGCTTCGATCTTCCACCACGCCGGGTAGATGCCCAGGTTGTAGAGGCGTTTGAGGGCGCGATAGAGCACGTCTGGATGCGGTGATGGGTGATCCTTGGGCGGAATGATCTCCAGCAGCAATTCATGCCCGCTGACCTGCGAGGCCTGGTACAGGCCCTTGATCTGCGCCTCCTGCTCCAGACGCAGCAGAGGCTCGTCGTCGGGATGGAATTGCACCAGGCATTTGATGATCTGTTCTTGCGGCCAGGCGATCAGGTTGCTGCCGATCGAGCGCCCGTGTTCGAACGCCAATGGCCGCGAACCCTGCACTTCCACCGGCCGCGCCACCCACCAGCCACGACCGGTGGCGGCGTTCAGCGAGTCCTGGCCGAAACGTTGATCGGCCAGCAAGCCGACATCGGCGTCGACGCCCTGCTCACGCAAATCTGCCTCGACCCGTTCCACGGCTTTGATAAAGAGTTGTTTGAGTTCGCAGATAGCGTTCAGGTCGCGCCCGCCCTTGTGGGCCAGCTCCACCAGTTGCCCGCGATGATCGAAGGCAAAGATGAACAGCTGCTTCCACTGTTTGCGCGGCACGCTGACCTGATGCAGACGCTGCAATGTCACGTCCTGATCCGGCCGGGTGATCGGCACCGGGCTGTTGAACAGGTAATCGAGTTCGGCGCGGGTCGGCATCGCCGGGGCGCAGGCATGGCGCGACACCACCAGACCGCCGCAGGCATTGGCCAACTGGCAGCAGCGCTCGTCGCTGGCGTCCTCCAGCCAGCCACTGAGGAAACCCGACATGAAGGCATCGCCGGCCCCCAGCACATTCAAAACTTCGACGCGCACACCGGGATAGATCGCGCCGTCTTCGAGACGCGCCGGGATCGCCCCGTGAATCACCGTGCAACCTTGCGGGCCGAGCTTGACCACCAGGGTTGCCGCGCTCAGGCGCCGGACATTGCGCAGCGCGGTGAGCAGATCCTCGGAGCCGCCGGCGATCAGGAATTCTTCTTCAGTGCCGACGATCAGGTCGAAACGCGGGAGGATTTTCTGCACATGCTGGCTGACGTTCTGGTCGGCGACGAAACGGGTTTCGCCGTCCGCCTTGCCGGCCAGGCCCCAGAGCACCGGGCGGTAGTCGATGTCCAGGACCCGCTTGACGTTGTGCTTTTCGGCGTAGTCCAGCGCCTGAATGCTCGCCTTGTAGACACCGTCGGTGGAGAAATGGGTGCCGGTGATCAGCAGGGCTTTGCTGGAAGCGATAAAGGCTTCGCTGATGTCTTCGGCGCGCAACGCCATGTCGGCGCAGTTTTCGCGGTAGAACACCAGGGGAAAGGTTTCGCGATCCTTGAGGCCCAGCAGGACCATGGCGGTCAGGCGTTCCGGATCGACCTTGATGCCGCTGACGTCGCAGCCTTCACGGACCAGGGATTCAACGAGGAAACGGCCCATGTGGTCGTCCCCTACCCGGCTCAACATCGCCGACTTCAGCCCCAGTCGCGCGGTGCCGAAGGCAATGTTGGCGGACGAACCGCCCAGGTACTTGGCGAAGCTGCTCACATCCTCCAGCCGCGCCCCGACTTGTTGCGCATAAAGATCGACGCCAAGGCGTCCGAGGCAAATCAGATCCAATTGACGCCCACTGGCAAAACGAGTCTGGCCCATGCTGGCTCCTGTTATTTTTATCAGCCTGCGTCCGGGGCGATGAAGGCGC
This sequence comes from Pseudomonas sp. GR 6-02, assembly GCF_001655615.1. GTDB lineage: Bacteria > Pseudomonadota > Gammaproteobacteria > Pseudomonadales > Pseudomonadaceae > Aquipseudomonas. Next base: position 2,335,689 of record NZ_CP011567.1, on the reverse strand, counting down.
CGAACACTCTTGGTGGATGCAGACTAAAACGACCGGGACCGAACAATCAATATTTATTCTATATATTTTTTACGTGGAATATTTTTTCCAATAAACTTTGATACAAGCGTTCCAGACAGCGTGCATCGTTTCAGCAGGCCCCAGGCCGATTGCAAGCTCAAGATTTTATTCCGGCCTACCCTGTAGACTGCGCACAGCCAACCTATTGTCAGGGGGTGACGAGAACCGTCATCCCTATAAGAACAAGCCAGAAGGATTTCTTATGTCCCGCACCGATCAGCCGGCTACGACCGAGAGCTCGCCCGACAGCGATCTCGCCAGCCCTCCGATCAATGCCGAGCGTCTGTTGCAGCTGATCACCGAGGAGTACGAAAGTCTGCCGCGCCAGCTCAAACGCATCGCCAGTTACATGAGCCAGCAGAGCGACCGGATCATGGTCGACCGCATCAGCGACATCGCCCGCGAGTGCGAAGTGCACCCGTCGGCCATCGTGCGCTTTTCCCAGCGCTTCGGCTTCAGCGGGTTCAGTGAAATGCAGGCGCTGTTCCGCGAGGCCTACACCCACAAGACCACGCCGGTGCAGAACTACCAGCAACGCATCCGCAGCATGATCGCCAACAAGTCACAGAAGGCCAGCGGCGGCGACCTGGCGCGCGAATGCATCAACGCCACCCTGTCAGGCATCGAACGATTGGGGCTGGAACTCGATGACCAGGCTTTCGACAAGGCCGTGGACCTGGTGGTGAATGCCGACAACATCTACGTGGTCGGGGTGCGCCGCTCGTTCGCGGTGGCCGATTACCTGGTCTACAACCTGCAACACACCAACAAGCGCATCCACTTGGTGTCGGGCCTTGGCGGCAGCTACCGCGAGCAGATGCGCAGCGTGCGCGCCAACGACCTGGTGATCGCCATCAGCTTCACGCCCTATGGCAAGGAAACCCAGCACTGCCTGCGCATCGCCCAGCACCATCAGGCGAAAACCCTGATCATCACCGACAGCAACCTCTCGCCATTGGCCAAGCGCGCCAACACCGTGCTGCTGGTCAACGAGGGCAGCTCGTTTGCCTTCCGTTCATTGAGTGCCACCTTGTGCCTGTGCCAGGCGCTGTTCATCGCCGTGGCTTATCGACTGGAATTGAAGGTCGATGAGATTCATGAGCAGGCAGGCTTTGAGGATTAGCCTTCGAGGATGAACGATAGGCCTGAGGATTAGCGCGAAACCGCTTGCAGGTCGCTGAACCTCGGCTAAGGTTGTCCATCCCCAAGGACCGTCTGTAAGGAGAAGCTCAATGAAACTGATCGGCATGCTGGATTCGCCCTACGTGCGGCGCGTCGCCATTTCCGCCAAATGCCTGGGCATCCCGCTGGAACACGCGTCGGTTTCGGTGTTCAGGCACTTCGAGCAGTTCCAGCAGATCAACCCGGTGGTGAAGGCGCCGACGCTGGTGCTGGATGACGGTGAGGTGTTGATGGATTCAACGCTGATCATCGATTACCTCGAAGCCCTGGCCGCTCCGGGTAAAAGCCTGATATCCGACAATCCGGCTCAACGCTTGCGCTCGCTGCGGCTGATCGGCCTGGCGTTGGCCGCGTGCGAGAAGTCGGTGCAGCTTTACTACGAACGCAACCTGCGGCCAGCGGAAATTCAGTACGCGCCTTGGGTGGAACGGGTCGAAGGACAATTGGCGGCAGCGTATTCGGCGCTGGAGCGGGAGCTGGAAAAGCAGCCGCTGAAGACCGATGGCTCGATTGCTCAGGATGGGATTAGCCTGGCGGTGGCCTGGAGTTTTACCAACCTGGTGGTGCCGGATCAGGTGGATGCTGCGCAGTTTCCACTGATCAACGCGTTCACGGCGTATGCCGAAGGGCTTGAGGTGTTTATCGATACACCGATCGAGTAGGCAATACGCAGTAAGCCGAAACACTGAAAATCCCTGTGGGAGCGGGTTCCGCATTGGGCAATGCTCACCACAGGGGCCTGACGATCTGGCTGATTACCGCTTGGCCAATTCCATAATCATCCGCGACAGCAAATAAATCCGCGGCGCCACGCTTTCGACCTCGGCGTACTCTTCAGGCGTATGGATATTGCCGCCGACAATCCCGAACCCGTCCAGCGTCGGCGTGCCAACACCCGCGGACAAACTCGCATCTGCCGCCCCGCCGCTGCCTTCTTCCGTCAACTTGCGGCCAATTTCGCCGTAAATGCCTTGAGCCATGGCCATCAAGCGATCCGATTCCGCCGTTTGCGGCATCGGTGGCAAGCCGCGCTTGAGGCTGGTGGTGACTTGCGTATCGGCAATCAGTTTGTCCTTCGACACCCGCGCCAGGTCCTTTTCGATCCGGTCGAACTCCTCCGGCACCGCCGCCCGCACATCAGCCTTGGCCGTAGCCTGATCCGGAATCACGTTGGTGCGGTCGCCGGCCTTGAGCACGGTGAAGTTGATGGTGGTTTTCTTCGCTTCATCGCCCAGTTTGCCGAGTTGCAAAATCTGGTGCGCGGCTTCCATGGCAGCGTTACGCCCCAATTCCGGGGCAACGCCCGCATGCGCAGCCTTGCCTTTGACCTCGACCACGGCAGTGGCGCTGCCTTTGCGCCAGACCACCAGGCCATCGGCCGGGCGGCCCGGTTCGAGGTTGAGGGTCACATCGTGGGCCTTGGCGGTTTTCTTGATCAGGTCGGTGGCGACGTCCGAGCCGGTTTCTTCACTGGCATCGAGCAGGAAGGTGATCTGCGCGTAGTCCTTGAAGTCGAGGTTCTTGAGGACTTTCAGCGCGTAGATCCCGGCGACGATGCCGCCCTTGTCGTCCATCACGCCCGGCCCATAGGCGCGGCCGTCCTTGATGTGGAACGGGCGCTCGGCGGCGGAGCCTTCCTTGAACACAGTGTCCATGTGCGCCATCAGCAGAATTTTCGCCTTGCCGGTGCCTTTGAGGGTAGCCAGCACATGGTTGCTCTCGTCCGGGGTGTTGGGCACCAGTTCGATGGTGGCACCCAGTTTCTTCAACTCTTCGATGGCGATGTCACTCACCTGGGTCAGGCCCGGTTCATAGCCGGAGCCGGAGTCGATGTTCACCAGCCGTTCCAGCAGTTTCAGGGCTTCAGCCTTGTACTGTTCAGCATCGGCGAGGACTTGTTTGTGGGGTTCGGCGAAGGCTGCGGGGGTGAAGGTGCCGAGGGCGAGGGTCAGGCCAAGACTGGTGGCCAGGAAGGAACGCGGGAGCTTGAACGTCATGAATCGATCCTTGTTTCGTGTCGGGGGTCTTTAGACCCTACCTGACTACGACGCAAGGCTCTACACCGGATGCGACACATACAAACCTGCATGACCACACATTCCCTGTGGGAGCGGGCTTGTGTGGTTATTGGGTTACACAGAATCCAGCAACTCTTTACGCGGCTTGCCGTCGCCATGGCAAATGACGCGGTTACGGCCGGTGCTCTTGGCTTCGTAGAGCGCCTGGTCGGCGTCGTTGAGCCACAGGGTCGCTTCGTCGTGGGCCGGGTTGAAGGCCGCCAGGCCGATGCTCAAGCTGACCTTCAGCGCCGGGTTCTGCTCGTAACCCAACGTGGCGAAACGAGCACGCAGCGCATCCATCGCCACGGCGGCACGCTCCAGCGGCAGGTCCGGCAGCAGCACGCAGAATTCGTCGCCACCATAGCGCCCGGCGACATCGGCTGCCCGCAGGTTCTGCTTGAGAATTTTGCTCAGCTGACGCAAGACGATGTCCCCGGCGACATGGCCGTAGGTGTCGTTGATGGTCTTGAAATGGTCGATGTCGATCAACGCAATCGCCCCACCCTTCTGCTGGCGCCGGCAACGCTGAAACTCGATTTCCAGCTGGTCTTTCCAGGCGCCGTGATTCAGCAGGCCAGTCAGGCTGTCGGTGCGGCTCAGGGCCAGCAACTCGCGCTTGTGTCGGCCCAGAGTGTGGGCCTGACGGAAGCAGACCCAGCCCAGGGACATCGGATAAATCGACAGTAAAGGTAAACAGGCGTATAGCTGAAATGGACTGGTTTGCGGGACAAAAGCCGGCATGAACACCAGCAGCCCGAGGCCGATCCCGAGGATCTGCGCGACGGCGCCCGCCAACAGAAAACGCAAGCCACCGATGGCCACGTTGTGCATCGCCATCATCGACAGCGTAGCTGCGCTGGGCAGCGGATTGAACTGCATGGCGGCCACCCAGAAACCGCCGAGAAACGCGTCCACCAGAATGTTGCGGTGTTCGGCGTGATAAGGAATTTTCGCCCGACGCGCCCATTGATAGGCCACATGCGGCCAGATGACGCCGTTGAACAGCATCACCACCCAGACCCAGGGCGCGGGGTCGAGTGGATACATCCCTGCACCGACACACAATAGTCCAAGGGCCAGACCCAGGATGCGCGACCCATAAAGCCTCCTGGCCAATGAAAGTCCCTTTCCTCCCTTTTTTTCCATAGAGGCCTCTGTACTACTGAACCGAGCCTGACATCACATGGGTGAAAGTGATTGAAGTCTATCAGGGGAACGGCGAATAGCCATCACCGGATGACGGTCTGACAGCTGGTAGCTCCAATAGTGTGGTATCGCGATGAGGCGAGTGCCCAATGTTTGTCTATACATGAAGTAAGGGATCGATAAACCACGATAAACAGGAGGCCGCTGCAGAGGCTCCGCCAACCACCTTCCGTCCTGATCACTGCAAAAGGAATAGCCTGATGCTTTTGTTGGTTGTCGTTATCGCCGTTTTCGCGGCCTGGAGCTGGTTGAGCTACCCGGCCATCGGTTACTGGCTCTATGACTTGAACATGGCGCTGGAGGCCCGGCTGTATCGGTTGCACAAGCTTATCGTGCCGATCACCGAAATGACCGTCTCGACCTGGCAAGGCGGCCCCTACGAAGCCTCCAGCAACATACTGATGCTGCACGGCTACAGCGCCGACAAGAATATCTGGCTGCGCTTCGCCCGGCATTTTGTCAACGACTACCGGGTGATCATCCCCGACCTCGCCGGCCATGGCGAAACTGGTTTCAAGGCCGGTGGTGGCTATGACATTCCGGTCCAGGCCAAACGATTGATCCAACTGCTCGATGTCTGCGGCGTCGAGAAGGTGCACGTGATCGGCAATTCCATGGGTGGCTACATCGCGGCATGGCTGGCGGTCAATTACCCCGAACGTATCGTCTCGCTGGCGCTGCTCGACCCGGCCGGCGTCACTGCCCCGGAACCCAGCGACATGGAGCGCCACCTGGCTCGCGGCCATAACCCGTTCCTGATTCATTCCCGTGAAGAGTTTCAGCATTTCTACGCCATGACCATGGCTTCGCCGCCATGGGTACCGGGGATCGTGCTGGACGCTGTCGCCCAGCGCTATGAACAGCAGCGCGACGAGCTGGAAGAAATCTTCAGGGACTTCCGGGCCAGCCCGCCGATGGAACCAAAACTGCCCGATATCAAATGCCCGGCGCTGCTGCTGTGGGGGCGCAAGGACCGCTTGATCGACGTCAGCAGCGTGCCCGTCTGGAGCAAGGGCATCGCCGATCTGCGGGTGGAAATCTGGGACGGTGTCGGCCACATGCCGATGGTTGAGCAGCCGACCAAAACCGCACGCTTGTACCGGGAGTTTTTGCGGGCGCATCACATGACCCCCACCGCCTCATAGCAGCTGCTACGGGTTGGCAGATAATTCGGGGGGATGCTCGGCGATTCATACGAGGCGCGATTGATGAACATTCTTTACGACGAACGCATCGACGGCGCCCTGCCCAATGTCGACAAGGCGGTGCTGCTCAAGGCCCTGCAACAGGAGGTGCCGGACCTGGACATTCTCTGGCGCGAGGAAGAACTCAAGCCCTACGAATGCGACGGTCTCTCGGCCTATCGCACCACGCCGATGCTGGTGGCGCTGCCCCGGCATCTTGAACAGGTGCAGGCACTGCTCAAGCTCTGCCATGCCCGGAACGTGCCGGTGGTGGCGCGCGGGGCCGGCACCGGGTTGTCCGGCGGTGCGCTGCCGCTGGACAAAGGCGTGTTGCTGGTGATGGTGCGATTCAACAACATCTTGCACATCGACCCCGCCGCCCGCACCGCACGGGTCCAGCCAGGGGTGCGCAACCTGGCGATTTCCCAGGCAGCGGCGCCCTTCGGGTTGTATTACGCACCGGACCCGTCCTCGCAAATCGCCTGTTCCATCGGCGGCAACGTCGCGGAAAACGCCGGTGGCGTGCATTGCCTCAAGTACGGCCTGACCGTGCACAACCTGCTGAAACTCGAAATCCTGACCCTTGAAGGCGAACACCTGACCCTCGGCGCCGACTCGCTGGACGCGCCGGGGTTTGACCTGCTGGCGCTGTTCACCGGCTCCGAAGGCTTGCTGGGGATCATCACCGAAGTCACGGTCAAACTGCTGCCCAAGCCTCAGGTCGCCAAAGTCCTGCTGGCCAGTTTCGATTCCGTGGAAAAGGCCGGTCGCGCGGTGGCCGAGATCATCGCCGCCGGGATCATCCCCGGTGGCCTGGAAATGATGGACAACCTGGCGATCCGCGCCGCCGAGGATTTCATCCACGCCGGTTACCCAGTGGATGCCGAAGCGATCCTGCTGTGCGAACTGGACGGCGTCGAAGCCGATGTCCATGACGACTGCGAGCGAGTCCGCGAGGTGCTGCAACAGGCCGGCGCCAGCGAGGTGCGCCAGGCCCGGGACGAGGCCGAGCGTGTGCGGTTCTGGGCCGGGCGCAAAAACGCCTTCCCGGCCATCGGCCGCCTCTCGCCGGATTACTACTGCATGGACGGCACCATCCCCCGCCGCGAACTGCCCGGCGTACTCAAGGGCATCGCCAGCCTGGCGCAAGAATATGGCTTGCGGGTGGCCAACGTGTTCCACGCCGGCGACGGCAACATGCACCCGCTGATCCTGTTCGACGCCAACCAGCCCGGCGAACTGGAACGGGCCGAAGCCCTCGGCGGCAAGATCCTCGAACTGTGCGTGAAAGTCGGCGGCAGCATCACCGGCGAGCACGGCGTGGGCCGGGAGAAAATCAATCAGATGTGCGCGCAGTTCAACAGTGATGAGTTGACCTTGTTTCACGCGGTGAAAGCCGCGTTTGACCCGCAGGGGCTGCTCAACCCCGGTAAGAACATCCCGACCCTGCACCGCTGCGCGGAATTCGGCGCGATGCACATCCACGCAGGAAAACTGCCGTTCCCTGAGCTGGAGCGTTTCTGATGGCGGATTTCGATGCCAGTGAAGCCCTGCTCGACCAGGTCAGGCAGGCGCTGGAAAACGCCACGCCGCTGCGCATTCAGGGAGGGAACACCAAGGCCTTTCTCGGCCGTGAAGTGGCCGGCGAAGTGCTCGACACCCGCGCCCACTGCGGCATCGTCAGCTATGACCCGACGGAACTGGTGATCAGCGTTCGCGCCGGCACACCGCTGAGCGAACTGTTTGCCGCGCTGGATGCCGCGGGGCAAATGTTGCCCTGCGAGCCGCCGTCGTTCGGCGAAGGCGCCACGGTCGGCGGGATGATCGCGGCGGGGCTGTCCGGGCCACGGCGCCCGTGGGCCGGCTCGGTGCGGGACTTTGTCCTCGGTACGCGGGTGATCAGCGGTCTGGGCACTCACCTGCGCTTTGGCGGCGAAGTGATGAAAAACGTCGCCGGTTATGACCTGTCGCGCCTGATGGTCGGCAGTTACGGCTGCCTCGGCGTGCTGACTGAAGTCTCGCTCAAAGTGCTGCCCAAACCCCGGCAATGCCTGAGCATCAGCCTGGACATCGACTGCGCCCGCGCCTTGGCCAATCTGGCGCAATGGGGCCAGCAACCGCTGCCCATCAGCGCCGCCAGCCACGATGGCCAGCGTTTGTACCTGCGCCTGGAAGGCGGCGAAGGCTCGGTCGCGGCGGCCCATCAACGGCTCGGTGGCGAACCGTTGGACTCGGCCTATTGGTCTGACCTGAACGAACAACGACTAGACTTTTTCAATGAAGGCCTGCCGTTGTGGCGCTTGTCATTGCCCAATAACCTCGGGCCACTGGACTTGCCCGGCGAGCAGTTGATCGACTGGGGTGGCGCGCAACGCTGGTTGAAATCAGCAGCCGATAACATTCAATCACTGGCTCAGCAGCACGGCGGCCATGCCACCTGTTTCAGCCATGGCGTCACAGAAATGCCTTTCCAGCCCCTGGCCCCGGCGCTGCTGCGCTATCACCGGCAACTCAAGGCGCAACTGGACCCGCAAGGGTTGTTCAACCCCGGCCGGATGTACGCGGAGCTGTAAGATGCAAACCAATCTCAGCGAAGAGGCCCGCCAACTGCCCCGCGCCGAAGAAGCGGACAAGATCCTGCGCACCTGTGTGCACTGCGGGTTTTGCAACGCTACATGCCCGACCTATCAACTGCTCGGCGACGAACTGGACGGGCCGCGTGGGCGCATCTACCTGATCAAGCAAGTGCTCGAAGGCGCCCCCGCCACGGCCCAGGCCCAATTGCACCTGGATCGCTGCCTGACCTGCCGCAACTGCGAAACCACCTGCCCGTCCGGGGTGGATTATCACAACCTGCTGGACATTGGCCGCGCCGTGATCGATCAAGCGGTGCCACGCTCGGCCAGTCAACGGCTGTTGCGTCAGGGCCTGCGGGCATTGGCGCCAAACCCGATCCTGTTCAAGACCCTGCTGCAGATCGGCGCCACTTTCCGGCCGTTGCTGCCACGGGGGGTTGAGGCGAAGTTACCCCACGACCTCCCTGCTCCGGGCGAACGCCCGGTCCCTCGGCATGCGCGCCAGGTGTTGATGCTCGAAGGCTGCGTACAACCCGGTCTGTCACCGAACACCAACGCCGCGACGGCGCGGGTGCTGGATCGGCTGGGAATCAGTGTGATTGCGGCGCTGGAAGCCGGCTGCTGCGGCGCGCTGGACTATCACCTCGACGCCCAAGCTGTGGGCCTGGACCGCGCCCGACGCAACATCGACGCTTGGTGGCCGTACCTGGAAAGCGGCGCCGAAGCCATCGTGCAAACCGCCAGCGGCTGCGGCGCATTCATCAAGGACTACGGGCATCTGCTGGAGCGCGACCCGGTTTATGCGGCCAAGGCACGGCGAGTCAGCGAAATGGCCCTGGACCTGGTGCAAGTGCTGGCCGATGAGCCGTTGGAGCGAGTTTGCGCCGCCACCGACCGACGGATCGCCTTTCACTGCCCCTGCACCTTGCAGCACGCACAGAAACTCGGCGGCGCGGTCGAGGCCGTGTTGACGCGGTTGGGCTTCAATCTCACAGCTGTACCCGACAGTCATTTGTGTTGCGGCTCGGCGGGCACCTATTCGATCACCCAACCGGAGTTGGCCCGGCAACTGCGCGACAACAAACTCAACGCCCTGGAAAGCGGCCACCCAGAAGTCATCGCCACCGCCAACATCGGCTGCCAGAGCCACCTCAACAGCGCCGGGCGCACCCCAGTCAGGCACTGGATCGAATTGGTGGACCAAGTGCTGCGTTAACCGAACACTTCCGCGTTGCAAGAACAGTCCTTGGCAGAATGAAGTTCGTCAGAAACTTCGTTTGTCGGCGCCGCCGAAGGCTGCGATCTTTTCCGGCATCCGTTACGTCACTGCGCCAGGAATTTTTTTCATGAGCCACCCGAATTTCGTCAGCCCTGACCTGATCCGCCAACGCTTCTCCAAAGCGATGTCCGACATGTACCGCGAAGAAGTGCCGCTGTACGGCGCGCTGATGGAACTGGTGGAGCAGACCAACCGCCACGTGCTGGACAGCGACCCGCAAATCGCCCGCCAGCTGCACAGCACCGGGGAAATCCAGCGGCTGGACCTGGAGCGCCACGGTGCAATCCGCGTCGGCACCGCCACTGAACTGGCAACCCTCGCCCGCCTGTTCGCGGTGATGGGCATGCAACCGGTGGGCTATTACGACCTGACCCCGGCCGGCGTGCCGGTGCATTCCACTGCATTTCGTGCCGTGCATGAGGCGGCGTTGCAGGTCAGCCCGTTCCGGGTGTTCACCTCGCTACTGCGCCTGGAACTGATCGAAGACACCGAACTGCGGGCCTTTGCCCAATCAGTGCTGGACCAGCGTTCAATCTTCACCCCGGCCGCGCTGACGCTCATCGAGCGCGCCGAAACCCAGGGCGGCCTGACCGAATACGAGGCGCAGGACTTCGTCGCACAAGCCCTGGAAACCTTCCGCTGGCACCACAGCGCCACCGTCACCGCCGAGCAGTACCAGCAACTCAGCGCCCAGCATCGACTGATCGCCGACGTGGTGGCGTTCAAAGGCCCACACATCAATCACCTGACACCACGCACCCTGGACATCGACATCGTCCAGGCACAAATGCCCGCCCATGGCATTACCCCCAAAGCGGTGATCGAAGGCCCACCCCGCCGCCAATGCCCGATTCTGCTGCGTCAAACCAGCTTCAAGGCGCTGGACGAGCCGATCGCTTTTACCGATCAAGCCGAGATGCGTGGCAGCCACAGCGCCCGCTTCGGTGAAATCGAACAACGCGGCGCAGCGCTCACGCCTAAGGGCCGGGCGCTTTACGACCGTTTGCTCAACGCTGCCCGGGATGAGCTCAAAGAGTTCCCCAACGAAGCCAATGCCGCACGCTACAACGCGCTAATGACGCAGCACTTTGGCGAATTCCCTGACACCGTTGAGGATATGCGCCAACAGGAACTGGCGTACTTTCGCTACTTCGTGACCGAAAAAGGCCTGGCGGCGGATGGGCTGAAAGACGCGTCGCTGGAGGATTTGCTCCGCGACGGGTATGTACGGGTTGAACCGCTGGTGTACGAAGATTTCCTGCCGGTCAGTGCGGCGGGGATTTTTCAGTCGAACCTGGGGGACGCGGCGCAAACCCACTATGGCGTGCATTCGAACCAACAGGCGTTCGAAAAGGCGCTGGGACGGCCGACGATTGATGAGTTGGGCTTGTATGCCGAGACGCAGCGGCGATCGATCGAAGAGTGTTTTGCAGCATTGGGCTTGAAGGTTACCGATTAGGCGTTATGGCCGCGAAAAGATCGCAGCCCTGCGGCAGCTCCTGCAGAAATACGTATTTCATGCAGGAGGGGCCGCCCCGTCGTTCGTCGCGTCGTTGCCGGCACGGCACGTTTTCGACCTTTTAAGCCGCACCGCCCTTGGCCTGTTGCTCCAGGTGCAGTTGCAGCTCTGGATCGATCTTCAGCGCAGCGGCCAGTTCGTCCAGATAATTGCGCTCGGCATCCTGCTGATCGTCCACCAGCATCACGCTGGCCAGGTACATCTCGGCGGCCATGCCCGGGTCCTGGGCGGACTGCGCCACATCGGCGGCATCCAGCGGCCGGGCGACTTCGTCATCGAGCCATTGTTGCAGTTGCGGGTCGTCGGTATGGCGGCCGATTTCAGTGCTGATCATTTGTTTCTCGGCGTCGTCGATACGGCCGTCGGCCTTGGCGGCGGCGATCAAGGCGCGAAGGATGGCATGGCTGTGGTCTTCGATTTCCGGACCGGACAACAGATCAACGGTACGCGGCGCCTGTTGGGGTGCCGAAGCCTGGCTGCGTTGCCATGCCTGATAGGCCTGGAACGCCATCATCCCCAAAGAGGCCAGCGCCGCATAGTTGGTGCCGCCCGAGCGCGTTTGGCTTGAACCGCCCGAAGGGGAACCGCCGCCCAACAGACCACCGAGCAAACCTCCCAGACCTCCGCCGCCAGCACCTCCACCCGCGCTGCCACCCAACAGGCCACCGAGCAAGCCACCCAAATCGCCCAAGCCGCCTTGAGTCGACGCCGCACCACCTTGTTGCGACAACGAGCCCTGGCCGGCCCGCAGTAATTGCTCAAGCAAATCGCTGGTGTTCATGACGACGTCCTCATTGATGGGCAGAAACCAAGTCAGGCAACGATAGTCCTCGCCGGACCGCCAACTCCGTCTGGCTGACGTCAAAAGGTGCCCCTTCACACTCCTGACAGAAACTGACAGCGCCTCCTTTTATGCTGCGCCCACCTTCTAATGGAGCAACCCCATGATCACTCCCCGTTTCATTTTGCTTTTCGTGGACAATCCCGCCGTCAGTGCACGGTTTTATGAGTTTCTGCTGGAGCGCAAGCCCGTGGAAGAGTCGCCGACCTTCGCCCTGTTTGTCCTGGACGACGGCTATAAACTGGGGCTCTGGTCGCGGCATACCGCCGAACCTGCAACGACTGTAACGGGCGGCGGGACCGAGCTGGCGTTCCCGGTGGAGTCTGCCGAACAGGTCGATGCCCTGTTTGCCAAGTGGAGCGCCCTCGGGCTGACCATGCTGCAAACACCGACCGAACTCGACTTCGGTCGCACCTTCGTCGCCCTTGACCCGGATAACCATCGGCTGCGTGTGTTCTTTCCTCATTAAGCTGACAACACTGGCATACAACGCTCATGACGTACCCCGGATATTTCCGGGGTATTTTTTTGCGCGGCGTCTAAGATTCAAAGGTGGTGAACCTTATCCCCGAAAATCCGGTCGATACCTGCAACCCGATCCGGTTTGCCGACGCCCTCAATAGCAGGGTGATAACTGGCTTGCTTCATTTTCTGGAGAACGCCCCCGTGATATCCACCGTACACATCGCCAGGCTCAAAGCATGGGGCGCCCATGGTTTTACCGCCACCGGCGTGGTCACTGCTTTCCTCGCGACCCTCGCCCTGCTGGAGAACCAGCCCACCCATTGCCTGCTGTGGCTGGGCGTGGCGCTGATCGTCGACGGGCTGGACGGCGCGCTGGCACGCAAGGTCAATGTGCAATCGGTGCTGCCAAGTTTCGACGGCTCGATCCTCGACCTGGTGATCGACTACCTGACGTATGTGTTTATCCCGGCGCTGTTCATCTACCGTTACATCCCGTTGCCGGACTACACCCTGCTGCTGACCGTGTCGCTGATTCTGGTGTCGTCGCTGTTCTGCTTCTGCAACGTCAACATGAAGAGCAAGGACAACTACTTCCAGGGCTTCCCCGCTGCGTGGAACGTGGTTGCGCTGTGCCTGTACATCATCGGTCCGTCGCCGTGGATCACGTTGCTCACCGTGATCGGCCTGGCGCTGTTGACCGTGACTCGAATGAAATTCCTGCACCCGTTCCGCGTGCGCCGCTTCATGCCGATCAACATTGCCGTGACGGCCATCTGGTTGCTGTGCAGCTTGTCGCTGGTGCTCAACCATCCGGTCATCAATCCACTGGTGATGGGCCTGTGGCTGCTGATGTCGGCGTACTTCCTGGGGATCTGCATCTGGCGCACGGCGCTGGAGTGGTTCGACGGCTCGCGACTCAAATAGGCACTGCATTCATGCCCATCCATATCGTGCGACTCGGTTCACCTCGCACCGCAAATGAAGGCCTGCGCCTGGGCACGGTACGCCGCCCGCCCCGTGGCGTACCAAAGGCCGAATTCGCCAGCCGTGATTTCTATGATGTGTGGCAACCGCTGCTGTCCCCCAGCCCCGAACTGGTGGCCGAAGCCAAAGCGGCAGAAGATGCCAAAGCCTGGGAGAGCTTCAAGCGCAAGTTCAAGGCCGAGATGAACCATCCCGCGCCCAGTCAGCTGCTGGACCTGCTGGCCGCCCTCTCCCATCAAACCTCACTGGCCGTGGGGTGTTATTGCGAAGACGAAGCGCACTGCCATCGCTCCGTATTACGGGAGTTGCTGGAGGCACGGGGCGCAAAAATTGTTTAGCCAAGATGCAGATTTGATCGCTCGCCCGAATGTTCACCGGCAAGCCGAATACACTTCATAGCCAGAATGGTCGTCGGGTCGATCAATGCCACTTGATGCCCCTTGATCATGAAGGCCTCGCCGTGCTGCAACACCAGCGGCAACTCCGTACATCCCAGGATAAGCACATCGGCGCCCAGTTCACACAAGTGCTCGGCGGCGATCAGGAGTTGGTCCCTGCAAAGACCCTCGGTGAACCCGGCCTTGATCCCGAGCGCCCCATAAATCGCATCCATCACCAACGCCTGGTAATCCAAACCAGGGGCGATTATGTGCAGCCCGGCCCGCCGGGCGGCCTCGTGGTAGACCTGACTCTTGATCGTGCCCGACGTCGCCAGCAGCCCCACTGTTTTCCCGGCGCCATACCGCTGAACGATGGCCTCTACCGTCTCGGCAAGCATGTTCACAATGGGTACGCGCAAGTGTGCCTGGATGCGCTCGACGAATGCGTGGGCGGTGTTGCACGGGATCGCAATCGCATTGGCTCCTGCGCTTTCAAGCCGCTTGCAGGTGGCATACATCGCCATCGTCGGATCGGTTTCGTCATTCAGCAAATTGGCGGTGCGATCAGGAATCTGGGGGTTTTGTTCGACCACCATCTTGATGTGCTCCTGGTCACGGCCGGCCGGTGTATGCGCAACCACCTTGCCCATGAAATCGACCGTTGCCGCAGGCCCCACCCCGCCTACGATCCCAAGCTTGAAGGGTGGGCGATTCGACTGACCTTTCTGCTGGGTCGCGAAGCCGGCATAAATCTCATTGATATCCAACACCGTGATGCCCCGCCGCTGCAGGTCGCCGCAGACCAACGAAAGCTCGGTCATGCCCGGCAAGACCATCGTGGCCCCCTGCTCCTGAAGTGACAGGCAGGCCTGATACACGCATTCCAGCGGTACACCGTCAAGGTAGCCATCCTTGATGCCGTTGACGCCATACATCGCTTCCATCAACCCCGATTGTTCGTCGGCACCTGGATAAACGAGTTTGAAGTCGGAGCCGAAGTAGCGTTCGAACAAACCGGCGTGACGAACATAGTCTGAGGCGAGAATGCCCAATACCGTGCCGGGTTCAACAACATGGTCGATGTGCCTGCGCAATGCGGCCATCATGTCCAGAACCGGTATGCCTATCTCCTCCTGTATCTCTTCGCGGAAAGTGTGACTGGCAAAACACGGCAGTACGATCGCGCTGACCCCGCTGGCCTCGAAAGTCTGACAGACCTGGAAAACATAGAACTTTCTGGAGGTCATGCTCGCGCCCCGATCCAACGGCATCAGCACATCTTTGAACGGGTGCTGCTCGAACAGGAAGTGATAGCGGCCTTGATCCTCCAGTACCGCCCTGGACTTCACCAACTTATAGAAAAGATCGCCGCCGGCCAGTGAGCCAAGCCCGCCGACGATGCCCAGTTTGTGTACCAATGAAGACTCACGGGATGGCTTCGATTTCGTTTTCATGGTGATAGCGCTCAGACGGTGGCTACAGAGCGAACAGGCAGTGGGGACACCTCGGTTTGCGGCACGTCGTCCGGCTCTTCGAGAGGCTCGGATTTAGCGATCACGGCTGTTGCGATGCTGTTGCCCACCACATTGGTGGCCGTCCTGGCCATATCGAGGAACTGATCAATACCGATGATCAGCAAAATGCCAGCCTCTGGCAGATTGAACATGGGCAACGTCGCCGCCACGACCACCACCGAAGCCCGGGCAACACCCGCCATGCCCTTGCTGGTAATCATCAGCGTCAGCAAGATCAGCAGCTGCTGCGTAAAGCTCAAATCAATGTTGTAGGCCTGAGCGATAAACATAATGGCGAAGGCTTGATACATCATCGAGCCGTCGAGGTTGAATGAGTACCCCAGTGGCAGTACGAAGCTGGATACCCGCTTGGGTGCGCCGAACTTCTCCAGGGCTTCCATGGTTTTTGGATAGGCGGACTCACTACTGGCTGTCGAGAATGCCAGCAGAATGGGCTCGCGGATCAACTTGCCCAGGGTAAAGACTGAACGCCCCAGAAACAGGTAGCCGGCAGCGAACAACACGCCCCATAGAATCACAATGCCCAGGTAGAACTCGGCAATCAGTTTTCCATAATCGACCAGCAAGCCGAGACCTTGGGTGGTGATGGCCGAAGCGATGGCGGCAAAGACACCGACTGGCGCAAACGCCATGACATAGTCAGTGATCTTGAACATCACCTTGCCCAGTTCTTCAATGCTGTCGGTGATCTTCGTATAGCCAGCGCGCTTGATGCCTGCCAGCGCAAAGCCGAAAAACAAAGAGAACACTACAATTTGCAGAATCTCATTGTTGGCCATGGCTTCTGCGATGCTTCGAGGGAACACGTGACTGATGAATACCTTGAGGCTGAAGTCACCCGTGCTGACAACGGCCGGCGCCGCTGCGCCTTGAGTCACCTGCAGATCCAGACCCGCGCCTGGCTGGAACACATTCACCAGCAACATGCCAATGAACAGCGAAATGATTGAGGCCGACACGAACCAGATCATCGCCCTCGCGCCGATCCGCCCTACGGATCGGGAATTACCCATGCTGGCAATACCACCGACCAGTGTGGCGAACACCAAAGGCGCGATGATCATCTTGATCAACCGCAGGAAAATGTCCGTCACCATCGAGAAGTAGGAGGCGATCTCCCGGGCGGCTTTCTCATCCGCTGCGAAATGATGGCAGGCCCAACCTGCAAGGACGCCCAAGGCGATAGCCATCGCAATCTGGCGGGGTAGTCTGTTTCTTTTCACGGTGCATTTCCTCAAGTGGTTTTGTAGGTCTTTTTACTTGGCAGGAGACAAGATTGAAGTGCCCCGATGTTCTGCGGCAGCGGGGTTGTGGCACCGATTCTAAGGACGCCATTCACGCCGGATGATGAGTAATCACCATAGGCTGATGCGTTTTTGGAATAGTTTGCGAAATTCCCTCAATGGCGCCATCGCACCGCAGTAAACTCTTCGCCAGAGACGCAATGAGGTGCCAGCATGCAAACCAAATGGTTGGACGATCTTCTGGCGATTGCCGAATGGAAGAACTTTTCCCGAGCGGCGGAAGTGCGTTGCGTCACGCAGTCCGCGTTGTCCCGGCGGATTCGTTCACTTGAAGAATGGGTGGGCGCCGAACTGGTGGATCGCGGCACTTATCCTGTCCAGCTGACTCAAGCGGGCCGCAGCTTCTGTGAAGAGGGCCGCGAGGCGCTGTCGGCGTTGCTGCAATTGCGCCTGGCCCTTCGCGAAGGCGAACGAATGCCGGGGCGCTCGATTCAGGTCACCGCCGGGCACAGTCTTTCAATGACCTTCCTGCCTAAATGGCTCACCCAGTTTCAACAGCAGAATGAGCCCTTCAATGCTCGCGTGGTGGCTGCGAACATCCACGATGCGGTGATTGCGCTGGAGGAAGGCAGCTGCGATTTGATGATCGTCTACCACCATCCCCTCGCCCCGATCCAGCTCGACCCCGAGAAGTTCGGCAGCTTGACCCTGGGGCATGATTCGTTCGTTCCACTGTGCGCGCCGGACAATAACGGCAAACCGTTGCATCGGCTGCCGGGGACGGCCGCCAAGCCAGTGCCGCACCTGGCCTATACCGCGACCACTTTTTTGGGTCGCGTGGCCGATATCGTCATCAAGAATGCACCGACTGCTTGCGTGCTTGATCGTTGCTTTGAGGCGGACATGGCCATGTTGCTGATGAGAATGGCGATCGAGGGCTACGGCGTTGCCTGGCTGCCCCTGAGCGCCGTGACCGATGAGCTGGAGCGAGGGCAATTGGTGCTGGCCGGCGGCGATGAATGGAAGACCCGGCTGGAGATTCGTTCGTATTGTTCGATCGCCAATCAGAACCCGACGATGCGCGAGCTTTGGAAGACGCTTGAGACCGCATCGCGAGCAAACCCGCTCCCACATTAGAACCGGACGAGGGGTTGATCATGGTCAATAATGAAAGGATTGAGATGTATTGAACGACCACCGTCTGCTCGCTTACCCACGGGAGGTTTGTCATGTCTGGTGAATCACGCTTCATGCTGGTCGCTTCACCGCTGATGGAACACAGCCCCGCCTTCGACCGGGCCGCGATGCTGGCCAAGGCCGAGGGGGCAGCCCTGCACATCGTGGCCTTCGACTATCTGGAAGGTCTGGCGACCGCCAGCCTGGTCAACGAAAAAGCCCTGGAACAGATGCGCCTGGGCTACGTCGAGCGTCACCGCCAGTGGCTTGAGGAACAGGCCCATCCCTTGCGCAAGATCGGTGTACACGTCACCACCGAGGTGGCCTGGGTCGAGCATCCGCTGGAGGAAATCCTGATTCACCTCAAAGAGCAGCCGATGGACGTGCTGATCAAGGCGCTGGAGCATCAATCGCGGCTGTCGCGACTGGTGTTTACGCCCCTCGACGTGCATTTGCTGCGCGAATGCCCGGTGCCGCTGCATTTCGTCAGCCATGCCACTCGCGCGTTGCCGCGCAAGATCGTAGCCGCGGTCGACCCGCTTCATCGCGACGATCACTACAAAAGCTTCAACGACAGAATCCTTCACGAAGCATCGAAACTGGCGAGCGCCTGCAATGCCGAGCTCGATGTGGTCTACGCCTGTGACCTTTCAGCCATCAGCGCGGATGAGTTCAACTTCTATAACGGTTCGGCGCTTTTCTCTTCAGGCCAGATCAAGACCCTGTTCGACCTCCAGGAGGATGCGTTCAACGAACTGGCCGCGCGCAACGGCATCGCGCCGGAGCAGCGTCACATGATCATGGGCAACCCCACCAAGGTACTGACCCACTACACCGAGACCCATGATGTGGATGTGATCGTCATGGGCCGGATCGGCCATCGCGGCATGGGCCGGTTGATCGGCAGCACGGTGGAGCATGTGCTGTACAAAATGCCATGCAGCGTGTGGGTGGTGTATACCGAATCACTGGATGAGTGACAATGCCATTAAGTTAAGGCACAGAACCTGTAGGAGCGAGGCTTGCCCGCGAAGAATGCACCGCGGTTTTTCAGGTATTACGCGTCATCGTTCTTCGCGGGCAAGCCTCGCTCCTACAGGATTTTCGTCGCTCCGTTCCCGGTTCAACGCCGGGTGATCACCACCTCCAGGTATTCGCTTGGCACCACCAGCGACCGCTCTCCCGCTCGGTTCAGGCGCTTGAGCAGTTCCGTCAGGTCGTGTTCCAGGGCGGCGGACCCTTCGGGTGGCAGGGTCGCAAAAGCCTTGTGAACCGGGCCATACCAGGTGCGGAAGGTGTCGATGAAATGGGCGGCCGAACGATAGCGGAAGTTGAATAAGCGTCGTGTCACCTGAAGCACGAAGTCGCGCTGATCGAAGTGCGAGTGCAACCACGCTTCGGAGCCCCAGTTTGAAGGTGGTTGAGCCCCTACGGGTGGCGGCATGTGGCGCCCCAGGACCTTGAACATCTGGCCGACAAAGCCCTCGGGCGTCCAGTTGGCAAGGCCAATCCGGCCTCCCGGACGACACACCCGCGCCAGTTCCGCAGCCGCCTTGGGTTGATCCGGGGTAAACATCACCCCAAAGGTCGAGAGCACGGCATCGAAACTGGCATCCTCGAAAGGTAGCGCCTCGGCATCGGCCACCTGAAAGGTCACGTTCAGGTGTTCCGCCCGTGCCCGGTCTTCGCCACGCTCAAGCAACTTGGCCACATAGTCGGTGGACGTGACCTTACAGCCCCGGCGCGCAGCGGCAAGCGTGGCATTACCGTTGCCCGCAGCGACGTCCAGCACCCGCTCATCACAGAGCAAGTCACAGGCTTCGGCCAATAGCTCGCCGACGATCTGTAGGGTGGTGCCGATCACGGCGTAGTCGCCGCTGGCCCACGCAGTCATCTGACGGTTTTTCAGGGCGGTGAGATCAATGGGTGTGCTCATGAAGTCTGCTCCGCTGCGGGTTGGAACGCGTCCCGGCTTACTCCGCCGTGGTGGGATCGATGATGTTCACAACTCGGGAAACGCTGTTGATCGGAAAACCACCTTGTTTGGCATGCTCCCTGATGAGCTCCTCGCTCGGCGCGATGTACACGCAATAAATCTTGTCGCCCGTGACGTAACTCTGCTGCCATTGCACTTGCGGCCCCAATCCACGCAACACATCGCAGGATTTTTGCGAGATCGCTTTGAGTTCCTGCGGCGGCAGTGCGCCAGCTCCTGGAAGCTCGCGTTCAATAATGAACTTAGGCATAACCCTCTCCCTTTCATGATGGTGATGGCAGGGTCGCAAGTGACCCCGTCCACAAACTAAAGCTCCCGGACAGGTATCCGTCCTGCCCGGTCGTCCGGCAGACTCACGAAATGCGCCGGTCTCCGATGCATGGTCATGCGTTTGTAACGCAGGATTAACACCCGGCCCACGGGATTGCCGATGCGCCATGAATCAGCTCTTATGGGCCACCGTCTTTTGAAAGGATTCCCCCATGCCTCGCCTGGACTGGCTCGCTCACCACATGCACCACAGCGACATCTTTGCTTCATGGATTCACCAACAATTCCACTATGAATACGCCGACCAGCCCTTGCCTCAGTGGCAACGGGAATTCGCTGACGGCCAATTCGACGGCACATGGCAATGTTTGATCGCCCTGGATGAAGACCGCCTGCTGGGTGGTGCGGCACTGGCCGCCGCCGACCTGGCTCACCGGCCTGACCTGGGTCCTTGGCTGGCTTGTGTGTTCGTCACACCCCAAGCAAGGGGAAAAGGATTGGCGGAGCGTTTGATTGAAGGGATATGCGCGCAGGCCAGGGAACGTGGCGTGGCGAAGATCTATTTGCACACCCGGGACCAAAGCGATTACTACGCCAGACGCGGATGGACAGTGCTGGAGCGTTTTCAGGCCTGGGAAAACGACCAATGGCTCATGGTGCGCAACCTGTGAGCCATTGATTGGAAAGGTCACGCGGCAGGCGCCTTGGCCTCTTCCAACAGCTGCCGGATCATCTGCTCCTGAGTCTCGTAGCGACCCTCGCCAAAGTGGCTGTAACGCACCTGCCCCTTGGCATCGATCAGGTAGTGAGCCGGCCAGTATTGGTTGTCGAAGGCGCGCCAGATCGCGTAGTTATTGTCGATCGCCACCGGGTAGGTGATACCGAGTTTTTTCACCTGATCGCGAACGTTGTCGAGGATGCGTTCGTAACCGTATTCCGGGGTGTGCACGCCGACCACCACCAGGCCGTCCTTTTCATATTTTTTCGCCCAGTCCTTCACGTAGGGCAAGGTGTGCTGGCAGTTGATGCAGTCATAGGTCCAGAAATCCACCAGCACCACCTTGCCGCGCAGGGAGTCGTTGCTCAGCGCTGGCGAGTTGAGCCATTCGACCGCGCCGGAGAGTGACGGCATCGCACCTTTGGCCGCGTCCATCGGGTCGGCCTTGACCTTGCTGACCAGGTAATCGACCACTTTCGGTACGGTTTCCAGCACCTGCTGTTCAACGGTCGTGACGCCTTCGGACGAAGTGCCGGCGAGCAGCCTGTTATCGGTTCCGGTGGCGATGACCGCCGCCGCGACCAACACCCCGGCACCCGCGCCGCGACGCAGCCAACCGGTGACCGGAATCGACGGTTTCAAGCGATTGACCAGGCCGCGACCGGCGAAGATCAAGGTGCCCAGTGACAACGCGCTGCCCAGGCCATACGCCACCAGCAGCAGACTGGTCTGAGCGTTGGCGCCTTGCAGCATCGCGCCGGAGAGGATCACACCGAGGATCGGCCCGGCACACGGTGCCCAGAGCAGGCCGGTGGCGACGCCGATCATCACCGAGCCCAGCGGGCCGGACATTTTGCGAGTGTTGGGGTCGAGGCGATTGCCCAGCAACACGAACGGCCGCGCCAGCCAGCCGCCGATGCGCGCGGAGATCAGCGACAGCGCAAACAGCACCATCACGATCAGCGCCACATGGCGGCCGGTGTTGTTGGCTTGTATCACCCAATCGCTGCTGACCACGGCCAGGCTGGAGATCAGGGCGAAGGTCAGGGCCATGCCACCGAGGGTGAGCAGGATCGAGGTGCGTGTGCGTTTAACACCGGCAAACAGAAACGGCACGACCGGGAGGATGCAGGGGCTGAGGACGGTCAAAATGCCGCCCAGGAATGCGATGAGAAACATGGGGATCACCTTGAATATACGAGTCCCATGTGGGAGCGAGCCTGCTCCCACACTGGGAGTTGAGTTCATCAGAACAGTGCCTGGCTTCAAGCCATCTGGTTTTCCAACTGCTGGCCCTGTGGCGTCCGGCTGTAACCGTTCTCTGCAACCAATTGCCCCTGCGGTGTGCGGCTGGAACCATCCTCAGCCACCAGCGGCGTCAGTTGGAAGCAGGTGCTGCTGACACAGCTGCTCTGTTCAACAGCCGCGTTGGCATGAGCGGCGACGCCGGCTATGGAAAAGACGATGGCGGTCAAAAAGCGGGTGGCGTTGTTCATGGAATTATTCCTGTTTCAAAAAAGGGATTGATAACGGGTGAGCAAAGGACTCAGTTGTCTTCGTTGCAGTTGTCAGCGAATTTGCGGTAATCAAGGGCCTGGGTTTTGCCTTGGGAATCCAGGTAGGTCATCCGCGCATTCACAATCCCGCAGGAAGGCGTGGCGTCCTCTTTCATCGACAGCACTTTCTGGATGTCCAGGTGCGTGCCATAGGTGTAGGTTTGCGGGGTGACATTGGCTTCGGCCCGGGCCGACAAGGTGCAGATGTTCAGGGCGGCAAACAGGCAGGCGGCGTAGACGGCTTTGGTATTCATGGTGGTTTCCTCGGGGCTTCAATGGGTCAATCGTTGCCAAATCGTTGATGGGGCCGAGGCGGTTTGGGTTCGCCTCGATGGAAGCCATTAGAAGCCCGCGAGGTATCCCGTCTGTGTCTGGAACAGGCGCGAGTAAATTGCTATGTATCAGCACCGGCCGGCGATACACAGCGATACAAAACCCCTGAAACCGGCTGTTTTTGCGTCCCCGTGTATCCGCCGACAGGCCAGATACACTGCAATACAAACCGCTGCGGGCGAGCGAGCCTTGACTCGGTAGACTGCGCGAAAACTCCTACTCAAGAGGCATGGCGACCATGGAACACGTCGATCACATTCTCATCGTGGACGATGACCGCGAGATCCGGGAACTGGTAGGCAATTACCTGAAGAAGAACGGCCTGCGCACCACCGTGGTGGCGGATGGACGGCAGATGCGCGCGTTTCTGGAGACCACGCCGGTGGACCTGATCGTGCTCGACATCATGATGCCGGGCGACGATGGCCTGCTGCTCTGCCGTGAGCTGCGCGCCGGCAAACACAAGGCCACGCCGGTGCTGATGCTCACCGCGCGCAACGATGAAACCGACCGCATCATCGGCCTGGAAATGGGCGCCGACGACTACCTGGTCAAACCGTTCGCCGCCCGTGAACTGCTCGCCCGGATCAACGCCGTGCTGCGCCGTACGCGGATGCTGCCGCCGAATCTGGTGATCACCGAAAGCGGTCGCCTGCTGGCGTTCGGTCGCTGGCGCCTGGACACCTCGGCCCGGCATCTGCTGGATCAGGACGGCACCATGGTCGCCCTCAGCGGCGCGGAATACCGTTTGCTGCGGGTGTTCCTCGATCATCCTCAGCGGGTGCTCAATCGCGACCAGTTGCTGAACCTGACTCAAGGTCGCGACGCCGACCTGTTTGACCGCTCCATCGATTTGCTGGTCAGCCGCTTGCGTCAGCGCCTGCTGGACGATGCCAGGGAACCGGCCTACATCAAGACCGTACGCAGCGAAGGCTATGTGTTTTCCCTGCCGGTGGAAGTGCTCGGTGCGCCGTCATGAACCTTGCGCTGCACTGGCCCCGCACGCTGGCCTCGCGGCTGTCGCTGATTTTCCTGATCGGCCTGATCCTCGCCCAGGCGCTGTCCTTTGGCGCGCAGTACTACGAGCGTTATGAAAGTGCGAAAAATACGATGTTGGGCAATCTGGAAACCGACGTTTCGACCTCCCTCGCCATCCTCGACCGCTTGCCTGCCAACGAACGAGCGAGCTGGCTGCAGCGCCTGGAACGCACCAACTATGGTTATCTGCTGAATGAAGGTTCGCCCGGCACACCGATGGCGCCCAGCGATGTGCCGATTGCCGTCCCCTCGATTCAGGACGCCATCGGCCATGAATATCCGCTGACTTTTACCGACATCCCCGGCCCGAAGAAACACTTCCAGGCCCACCTGAAATTGAAGGACGGCAGCCCCGTCACGATCGACGTGCGCCCCGCGATGGTGCCTTTGTCCCCGTGGTTACCGGCGGTATTACTGGGACAACTGGCGCTGCTGATCGCCTGCACCTGGCTGGCCGTGAGAATCGCCATCCGCCCGCTCACCCGCCTCGCCCAAGCCGTGGAAACCCTCGACCCCAACACCCACGCCGTGCACCTCGACGAAAAAGGCCCGACCGAAGTCGCCTACGCCGCCAGGGCGTTCAATGCGATGCAAGCGCGTATCGCGGCGTATCTCAAGGAGCGCATGCAACTGTTGGCGGCGATTTCCCACGACCTGCAAACCCCGATCACGCGCATGAAACTGCGTGCCGAATTCATGGACGACTCCAGCGAAAAAGACAAACTGTGGAATGACCTCGGCGAGATGGAACACCTGGTGCGCGAAGGCGTGGCCTACGCCCGCAGCATCCATGGCGCCACCGAGGAAAGTCGCCGCACCGATCTGGATTCGTTCCTCGACAGCCTGGTGTTCGACTATCAGGACATGGGCAAAGACGTGCAGCTGGGCGGCAAAAGCGCCGCAGTCATCGACACCCGGCCCCATGCCTTGCGGCGAGTGCTGGTTAACCTGGTAGACAACGCGCTGAAATTCGCTGGCGCGGCTGAGTTGTGGGTGGAAACGAAGGCGGACGGCAGCTTGTCGGTGAAGGTCATGGACCGAGGGCCGGGGATTGCCGAAGAGCAATTGGCCCAGGTGATGCAGCCGTTCTACCGCGTGGAGAATTCGCGTAATCGCAGCACCGGCGGGACCGGGTTGGGGTTGGCGATTGCCCAGCAATTGGCGCTGGCGATTGGCGGGGCGCTGACCTTGAGCAATCGCGTGGATGGTGGGTTGTGTGCGGAGCTCAGGTTACCGAAGCCCCAATAAACACCACCCATCCAATGTAAGTGTGGTGTTTGGGGGATTGTGTGCAGTCAGGCCCTTGTGGCGAGGGAGCTTGCTCCCGCTGGGCTGCGCAGCAGCCCCAAAACCTACACCACGGATTAGCCAGACACACCGCAGAATTCGGTTTACGACTGCTGCGCAGCCGAACGGGAGCAAGCTCCCTCGCCACAAAAGCCACTCGACATTATTCCGAAGGCCGAGCCCGCAACCGCCGTCCAATGACATCCAGCACATCGCACCCATCCCGTAACGGAATAGCGCAGAGCAAGGCAAAGTCACTGAGAATGAAGGATTCGCACTCGACTGAACCGCGCATCGACATGTTCTCAAGCACCTGAGTGACTGCGCGAATTCGATAGCTGGCAGTGTCATACAAAACATCGATCGGCGCGTGGGTATCGACGAACAGGGTGGGCATGTCGGTGCAGTTGCCGGTGAGGGCCATGAAGCGGTTTTCGGGGTGGGGGATTGGTTTTTCGTAGGGTGGATCGGGTGTAAGCGTCTTCATTGATTTAAGTCCTAACGTATGGATTGAAGCCGCCAGAAATCACTTCCACACGAATAGGTGGCGGCTGTACGCAGGTGTGGAAGACCGGGACGTTAGGCACCCGGCGCACTCGAAAGCGCCCCGCGCACAGCCACCATGAAACACAGACGATAAAAAACGCCGAACTGGTGGCGCTTGATGCGCCTAACGATAGAAGGGCTTCCACGCCCTGTCACTGAATTTGCAGTGACCTCCCAAAGACTATCGATGAGGCGCGCTGCGCACCAGTTCATGGAAACCGCTACAACTTGAAGGAAACTTCCGACGACTTTGCCCAGAAATTTCGCACCTCCGTAAGAAATGATCTATTCAGACACCGGTGGGAAATAAGGTAATTTTCTTAAATTCCAGATCTACAAATACTGGAATATCCCCAGTGAATCCAACTACCTCAAGAAGCACGACTGATCCGTCTAAATCGACAGCCGCAACTCCATCCGCATCAATAGACATTATTCTTCCTGTCAAATTTATAAAGCCGTTTACTACTTCAATCGAATACACATCTTTCAACGCGCGATGAGCATTCACCCCCCAAATAACCTCCTCCATAACTTCTAACTCGACATCATAAAGCTCGCCTAATTTTGGTGTTCCGGCATTCCAAGCTGCTATCGCCGAGCCGAGTACGGTTGAAAATTCCACAAAATTCTCATTTTTTATGAGAATCATTTTATTTATGGTCACATTCATTTTGGTTTCTTCGGCAATGGAACTCGGACTACGGTGCTTTCAACATTCATCACATTTTCCTTTAGTTCGAGTATCCACTTTTCCTCATGGTAATGATGCTTACTCGGGTTGCCTCCCATTTCATGAGCTCCATAGCGGATACTTCTTTTCCCATCTGCCGACACCAATCTGTCAGGATCCGGACTCCTCGTTCGGGGATGACTATGTGTGTACGGACCATCACCTAAAAACTCTTCCCATTTATTAGTGGCATCCTGCGGTTTAACTGGCTTATTAGCATAGGTTTCTTTGTGATATCCCGCCTGGGGCGTATTCCGAGACACCTCTGGTATTTGAGGTTCTCCGTCAGTCGCTGCCGCCTTGCCCGAAGGTTCTTGCCCACCGATAGACGGTTTCCTACATTTATCTCCATCGGGACAGGTACTCAACCCCAACGGATCAACCCACCCCGTCGGATTCGGCGTGTACTGGTACTGGTTCAGCCCACCGGCTAGCTTGATCGGATCCGGCGTCAGATACCGCCCCACCTGCGGATCATAGTACCGATGCCGGTTGTAGTGCAGACCACTCTCGGCGTCGAAATACTGCCCCTGGAAACGCAGTGGTTGCTCGAGCTGCTCGCCTCCACCGAGTGCCTGATGCGTGAGCTTGCCGTAGGCGTTGTACTTCGCCGACCAGACAATCTCGCCACCGAAATCCGTCAGTTCCTGCGGTGTGCCCAGGTGATCGAGCTGGTAGTAGAACGGGCAGGCCTTTTTCGGGCCTTTGCCGTCGAGCATGGCCAACGGGCGGAAGTTGCCCGGCTCGTAGACGTAGCTGCGGTAGTGCTCTTTGCTGCTTTCAGCGACGACTTGGTCGCCCTGCCAGAAGAACTCGGTAGTTTGGCCGTCGACGGTTTTGGCGATGCGGCGGCCGAAGGCATCGTAGCGATAGCTCGCGCAACTTCCATCCGGCAACGTGACGCCGACCAGCCGATGCTGGCAGTCGTAGCGGTATTCGGTGACGAGTTTTTGCGCGGTGCCACGGCGTTCGCGGATCAGGTTGCCGAAGGCGTCGTAGTCGTAATGGCGGTCGCCTTGCATCAGCAGGCGATTGCCTTTGACGGTCGTCGGGCCGGGGCGGTCCTGCATCAGCAGGTTGCCGGCGGGGTCGTGGGCGAAGCTTTCCGGTGGGTCGTCGCGGGTGTGGCGGACGCGGGTCAGCCGGTTGAGCGGGTCGTACTGGTAACTGCGCTGGCCGTGGCGGGTGTCGGCGATGTGGTCGAGATTGCCGTTGAGGCTGTAGGCATAGTCGCGGCGGTACAGGCTTTTTTGCTGTTGACTGACGGCGTGGGCCTTTAGCCGGCCCTGTTCGTCGTAGGCATATTCGCTGAGCAGCAGGCCTTGCTGGCGCTGTAGTTCTCGACCGGATTTGTACGTGTGGTTTGTAAGACGTGTGCCATTAAGGTCGATAGCCGTCAGCGCACCACCCTTGGCGTGGTGGTAGTCGAGCTTGCTGCCATCCGGCAGGCGCAGGCGGTTAAGTTGGCCGCAGGCGTCGTAGGCATAACGCAGCGTGCCCCAGCCCTGATGCTCGGTGATCAGCCGGTCCTGCTGGTCGTATTCGAATTCCAGCGGATGGTCGTGGCCGTCGTCGACGCTGACCAGTCGACCGAGGCTGTCGTAGCGGTATTGGACCTGGATGCCGTCGGGCAAGGTTTTGACTAACAGCCGTCCTTCCGCATCCCGCTCGTACCCGGTAACCAGCTGCGAGCCGTCATCGCCGAATTCGGTTTTCTCCAGCAGATGGCCGTTGAGGTCGTAGACGTAGGCGGTGCGGCGGCCGTCGAAACCGGTTTCCTGTCGGATCAAGCCGTTGGGTGTGTAGTCCAGCCGATAGTGTTCGCCGGATTCGTTTTCGATTTCCGTGAGCAGCAGCTGCGCATTGTCATAGCGGTACTGGAGCTGGGTGCCGTCGGGGTTGATCCGGCGGCTGACCAGGTGCAAATCGTCGACGTATTCGTAGTGGGTGACGCGGCCCAGTTCATCCCGTTCAGCGGTGATCTTGCCGTAGGCGTTGTAGCTGAAGGCGCGAGTGGCACCGGTAGGCAATGTCGTCTGGATCAGTCGGCCAACAGCGTCCCATTGGTACTGGGTAACCGCACCGTGCTCGTCCTGACGAGTCGTCTGCCGCCCCAGCGCATCGTAGGAAAACGCTCGCTGACCACCGTCCGGCAGCGTTTCCTCAAGCAACTGCCCTAGGGCATTCCAGACAAACACATGGCGACTGGTGTCCGGGTAGCGGATCGACAGCAGCCGGCCTTGTTCGTCGTAGTGGTAATGGGTGACCTGACCGTCCGGATCGGTCGCCTCGGTGACATCGCCCTGGGCATTGCGCCGGTAGGTCCACACCGCTTTGCCGCGATAGCGCGCGTGCAAGAAACCGTTGCGATACTCGTAGGACGTCGGTTCGTCTTGCGGCGGAATCAGCGCCACCAATCGTCCGACGTCGTCGTAACGGTATTCGGTGACAGCGCCCAGCGGATCCTGCTCGGCAATCAGCCGACCCTGCTCGTCGTAGGCCTTGAGCTGTTCGCCACCATCCAGCTCGACCTTACGCACCAGCCGCGCTCGATCATCGTGGACGTAAACCTCTTCACTGCCGTCGATGTTCCGGACCGTGACGCTGCCCTGGTCATCCCAGACATAGCGCGTGTCCATCTGCGCAAACGACGCCCAGTGGCGAATACATCTGGCCGCCTTGCCAGACCGTTCCCACTCCCAGAAGAAACTTGCGCCACCGGCCAGTTGCCGCTGCAAAATTACGTGCTGGTCGTCGTAGTCGTAACGCTCGCTTTCGCCGGCGGCGTTGCTCGCTTCGATCAGTTGATCGCGTTCGTCGTAGTGGTAACTGACTAAGGTTTGTTCGGTGTGCCACGCCTCGGCGAGGGCCTGGGCCGGGCGGAAACATTGGTAGTCGACGGCAATCAGGTGGGCGCGGTCGTAGCGCAACAGCAAGGCACGGCCGGCACCGTTGTCGAGGCGCTGGATGCGTTCCTGGCGGTCGCGGGTGATGCGCAATCGGTTGTCGTACGCGTCGCTGATGGCCGTCAGTCGACCGTTGTAAAAGTGGTAGAACCGCACTTCATCACCGGCCTGGGCGAGGATCAGTTCCTCGGGGTCATCGCCGAGGTAAATCGCCGCGCGCGACAGGCTGTTGTGGATCGCCGGGCGTTCGCTGCTCGGCAGCGGGAACGTGGTGCGGCGGTTTTCGTGGTCGATCCAGATGACCTGGTCGCCGTCGATTTCCAGCCGATGGGCGAGCGAATGACTCCAGCCAAAGCCGAGGCCGCAGTCGATCTCGGCGGCGCTGGTGCGATAGAGTCGGGTGAAGTCGAACGGCAGGATGCCGTCCAGCGCACCGTCGGTGAGGGTCAGCAGTTCTTCGCCGGTGACCATCGACACTGGGCAGCCATTTTTGCAGGTCGACGGTGCACAGGTGGCGCTGTCGCCGTTGGGGTTTTTCGCCTGATCCGGGGAGTCGTCGTGGTGTTCGTTTTTTTTCAGTGTGGTGTTGCGTTTGGCATCCCAGCGCAGTTGCATCCGGCCTTTTTTCAGGCCCGCCGCAATGCCACGGGCGGCGACTTTTTTGTAGCGGTCGACATAGCCGATGAAGTTATTGATGATCGTGAAAATCGCCTTCACGAGACGCACAACGGCACTGATCAACTGCGCAGCTCGATCAGCCAAACGCATCGTCAGATAGGCGATGCCGGCGCCCGCCCCGGCGAACGTCAGGACGAGGCCAATCAGGATATCGATCAGCAGCTGCACCACCACCATCGACACCGCTTCGGCGGTTTTGCCGGCAATTTCGCTGGGTGGCAGCATGTCCAGCCAGAGGCTGGCGCAGCGCACCAGCAGAAACAGCGCCGCTTCGTCACTGACTAGCAACTGGGCTTTTTCCATGACATCCGGTGCGGCTTTGGCGAGCTTCTCCAGCTCTGCGGCGCTTTCGCCCAACCGCTCTCCAAACTTCGCCGGATCCTTGAGAATGTCCGAAAGCAGGCCAATGCCGTCCCACACTCCTTCAATTGCCGCCCAACTTCCCGCGAGCATTCCATTGCCTACAGCAACCGAAGACGATTCCGACCACTTCGGTTTGAACGTCTGCCATTCATCACGCAGCCAGCTGTCGAGCTCCTTCGTCAGGCCGTCGTACGAGGAAAACAGCTTATGTACCTGATCCGGGGTGACTTCGTTGTGAACATGAACGCGGTAGAACTTGCCGGGTGTACCGGTGAACTCTCCCTTGCCACGTTCATTGAGCGTCACAGGCGTCGACTTACCGCCATCCACCGCAATGACATCGACCTGAATATTCCCCAACGGAACGTCGTAAACCGACTCGAACTTGCTCTCGATCTGCAGAATTCCGCCGTCGGGACACTGCGCAACGCTGGAGAAAAAATAGTCATCGCTGCTGCTGACGGACTTACTGGTATCGCCCAGTTTGATTTTGCGTTCCATGTCCATCAGCGACGGCAAATCAGCGGCACGGCTGGCCATGTCCGCCGTTTGGTTGAACCAATGCTTAAGCTGTTTGCGGTAGAGCGTCAGGGAGTCCGGAAAACGGTCTAGCTCCTGCTCGATACGGGCGATGTGCTCCATCAACGCACCGGAAAGTAGGCAGTGACGGGAGAAAAGGAGTCGAACATAAGCAATCCCTTGCGCAGAAAATTAGGCGCGGGGACTTTGCGGGGGATCGATCAGGAATGAAGTCGGGAAAGGTGGAAATGGATGTAGGGCGATTCGCTGATTAGCAGCGACTAAAGACCGCTATGCCGATTACCCCCTCCCCATGCATCTGCCGCAACAACGCCAATCCACTATCGATAAAGGCCTGCGCCCCCGCCATCCCCGCCTCCACCGCCAGCCCTTCCAGTTGCGACCGGCCATCGAGCTGAGGAAATTCCCCGATCCGCTGCAACAATCGCCACGCCAACGGGCTCAGTTCGGAGAAGTGCACACTCCAGTCCTCGGCCCGACGCACCAACAGCAACGTCGGCTGAGTCGGAGGCACTTGCGGCCGATAATCCGGCCCCACTTTTTGCACCGGCCAGCCATAGGCCAACGGCCAGGCCAGTGGCGAAACCTGCAACGGTTGATCCAGCAGCAGCCCTGCATCACCGGCGGGTAGCGGCTCGGCGTCGGATTGTTGCAGGGCCATTTCGACCCATTCGTAATGCGCCAGCTCGACCATGAACGGTGGCCACGGCCCATCGTTCAGCGCCCGCGGCATCGATGCGAGGAACTCGACGAACTCCTGGGCAATCTCGCCGAATTTGGGCGTTTGAGCGCGGTAGTCCCGCAGGAAGATCCGCACCAGAGAACGCCAGTCACTGTCGCCCAGTATTCTCACCAACACCGGAAAGGTGCCGCTGAGCAACGACGACAGGTTCGAGAACACCAGGTCGCGATAAACCTGCGCCCGTGCCACGTCCATCCCGGCGGGTGGAGCACAGTGCTCAGGGTCGCGCAGGTAGCGAGTCAAGGTGTCTTGCTGCTGGTGCAGCGTCGGCTTATCCACGGTTCGCCTCCTCGTCTTGCAGTCGGCGGATGGTCTGCAACTCGCTGACCAATTCAGAGAACGCCGGGTAGTTGAAGTCCCGTTCAAGCAGCGTCGGCTGTACGCCGAACCGCGCATACGCTTCGGCCAGCAAAGCCCAGACCACCGGTTTGACCGAGGCGCCGTGGGTGTCGATTTTCAGCGTATCGGACTCATCGAAGTGTCCCGCCACGTGCATTGCGACTACCCGCCCCGTGTCGATGCCCGCCAGAAACGTCTGCGGATCGAAACCGTGATTGATCGAGTTGACGTAGACATTGTTGACGTCCAGCAGCAGGTCGCAATCGGCTTCGCGCAGCACTGCGTTGGTGAACGTCAATTCGTCCATGTCCTGCTGCGGCGCGGCGTAGTAGGAGACGTTTTCCACCGCCAGACGCCGACCGAGAATGTCCTGTGCCTGACGAATTCGGGCGGCGACGTGATGCACCGCTTCCTCGGTAAACGGCAACGGCAGCAGATCGTAAAGATGCCCGTCATCGCTGCAGTAGCTCAGGTGTTCGCTGTACAGCGGCACTTTGTAGCGATCGAGGAAAACCCGCACTTCTTGCAGGAAGCCTACGTCCAGCGGCGCCGGCCCGCCCAACGACAAGGACAAGCCGTGACAGGACAACGGATAACACTCGGCCAGGGCACGAAACGCCGCGCCATGCGCGCCGCCGATGCCAATCCAGTTTTCCGGCGCGACTTCCAGAAAATCGAAAGCGCCCGCCGAGGCTGCTTGAAGGTCCTTCATCAAACCGCGGCGCAAGCCTAGCCCGACGGTCGCCTGCGCAGATGTGAGGGGAATTTGCATGGTGTCGATCTCATCCTGGGATCCGGTCTCCAGCGCCTGAACACTCAGTGCCGGCCGGCAGGCCCAGTCAAACGCCTCGGTGTGTCGGGTCTGTGTGCGCAAACACCCCTCTTCTCAGCGCACTGTATCGGACAGGCAGCCAGATACAGAGGGATACACGAACTAGACTTGTTGATTACCCCCGCAGGGGGGAGCCAGGACGCGGTTATCGTCCTGTTCATTCCCACGATCACCGCCCACAGGCGCATGCCTCGACAAACAATGCCTGCGGGCTGTGATCCTGCTGAAGGAGCACACAAGATGGACGAGGCCAGACTCAATGATTTCATGGGCAAACTGGTGAGCGACATGGGTGGCGCGGCGATGCTCGCCAACGTCATCCTCGGCGAAGAACTCGGCCTGTACCGGGCCATGGCCGACAGTCAGCCCGTCACCCCCGAAACACTCGCCGCGAAGACCGGCTGCAACACCCGCCTGCTGCGTGAATGGCTCAGCGCCCACGCCGCCTCCGGTTACATGGAACACCGCGACGGCCAGTTCCGCCTGCCCGAAGAGCAAGCCCTGGCGCTGGCGATCGAAGACTCACCGGTTTATGTAGCCGGCGGTATGGCGGTGGTTGCGTCGTTTTTCCATGACAAGGACAAATTGGTCAACGCTATGCGCGGCAACGGCGCCCTGCCCTGGGGCGATCACCATCCTTGCATGTTCAGCGGCACCGAGCGGTTCTTCCGCCCAGGCTACAAGGCGCATCTGGTCAGCGAGTGGCTGCCAGCCCTCGACGGGGTGGTCGCCAAACTGGAAGCCGGCGCGAAAGTGGCAGACATCGGCTGCGGCCACGGCGCCTCGACCGTGATCATGGCCCAGGCTTTCCCCGAGTCGCGGTTCGTCGGTTTCGATTACCACGCGCCTTCGATCACCGTCGCCACCCAGCGCGCCGAAGAAGGTGGCGTGTCCGGTCGGGCGCGGTTCTTCCAGGGCAACGCCAAGAGCTATCCGGGCGACGACTATGACCTGATTTGCTATTTCGATTGCCTGCACGACATGGGTGACCCGGTCGGTGCCGCAAAGCATGCCTATGAATCGCTCAAACCCGACGGCACGGTGCTGCTGGTTGAGCCCTTCGCCAACGACACGCTTGACGAGAACACCAACCCGGTGGGACGGCTGTTCTACGCCGCCTCGACCTTTATCTGCACACCCAACTCGCTGTCCCAGGAGGTCGGCCTCGGGCTCGGTGCCCAGGCAGGCGAGGCACGGTTGCGCAAGGTCTTCACCGAGGCGGGGTTCACCCAGTTCCGGCGAGCCACGGAAACGCCGTTCAACCTGATTCTGGAGGCGCGTAAATAAGGGCAGGCGCATCACCCAGGCAGGCTAAACCCACCCTGTCGGGGTGTGCTTTTGTGGCGAGGGGGCTTGCCCCCTCGCCACGGTCCATTTCAACAGGTGACCGTGATCAGCTCAGACGCTCACCCAGGTTTTCGGCCTTGAGAATATCGAACAACGCCTGCGCCGCCGCCGACAGTTCTTGCCCCGTCGTCAGCACCCCGATCGCCCGTTCCACCACCGGGTCGCGCAGGGTGATGCAACGCGCGCCCAGCTCGCGCATCTGCCCGGCGCACAACGCTGGCACCGCGCTCACGCCCAGTCCGCTGGCCACCATCCGCCCGACCGTTGCCAACTGATGACTTTCAAACTCCACCGGCAATTTCATGCCCCGCGCCTGCAAGTGCTCTTCGAGCATCACCCGCACCGTGGACGGTCGCTGCAAGGTAATGAACGGTTCCTTGAGCAGGGTCTGCCAATCGATATCGCCCAGGTCCGCCAGCGGTGAATCAAGCGGCACCACCGCCACAAACCGGTCGATGTACAACGGGGTGAATTGCAGCGACGAACTCTGGGTCGGCTCAAACGCCACGCCCAATTCCACCTGACGGTCGCGGACCATTTCCAGCACCTGCTCGTTGATCACGTCGTTCACCGTGACGTTGACCTTGGGATAACGCGCGCGGAAGGTCTTGAGGATCGGCGGCAGCAGGTTGCCGGCAAACGATGGCATCGCCGCGAGCGTCACGCGGCCACGCTGAAGGGTGAAGCGTTGGCGCAGTTCATCCTCGGCATTGTCCCAGTCCGCGATCAGCCGACGGGCCAGTGGCAGCAGCGATTCACCCTCGGCGGTCAGTGCGACGTTGCGGGTATTGCGGGTGAACAGGCGCCCACCCAGGCCCTCCTCCAGCGCCTTGATGGTCAGGCTCAACGCCGACTGGGACAGGTGCAGCCGTTCGCAAGCCACAGCAAAGCTCAAACTCTGGGCCACGGCCAGGAAGGCGCGGATCTGTTTAACGGTCATGGCCACTGTCTCCAACGTAGCGCGCACTCATTGGTGAGTTTTATCTATCAATCAACCTTAAAAATCAACTTAACAAATAAATCCTGTGGCGAGACACTCCCTCCCCATCCGGCTAGCCAGCCGCCCACAAAGAATAAAAGAGGTGCATATGGCAGGGTTCGACAAGCGCGTGTATTCCTATGAGGAAGCGATGGCCGGTCTTGAAGACGGCATGACCGTGATCTCCGGCGGCTTCGGCCTGTGCGGGATTCCGGAAAACCTCATCGCCGAGATCCAGCACCGGGGCACCCGTGACCTCACCGTGGTCTCCAACAACTGCGGCGTCGATGGGTTCGGTCTCGGCGTGCTGCTGGTGGACCGGCAGATCCGCAAAGTGGTGGCCTCCTACGTCGGCGAGAACAAACTGTTCGAAGACCAACTGCTTAAAGGCGAAATAGAAGTCGTCCTGACCCCCCAAGGCACCCTCGCCGAGAAAATGCGCGCAGGCGGTGCCGGCATCCCGGCGTTCTTCACCGCCACCGGCGTCGGCACTCCAGTCGCTGAAGGCAAGGAAGTGCGCGAATTCAAGGGCCGCCAGTACCTGATGGAAGAATCCATCACCGGTGACTTCGCCATCGTCAAAGGCTGGAAAGCCGACCATTTCGGTAACGTGGTCTATCGCCACACCGCCCAGAACTTCAACCCGCTGGCCGCCACCGCAGGCAAGATCACCGTGGTCGAAGTCGAAGAAATCGTCGAACCCGGCGAGCTGGACCCGTCGCAGATCCACACCCCTGGCATCTACGTCGACCGGGTCATTTGCGGCACGTTCGAAAAGCGCATCGAACAGCGCACCGTGCGTAAGTGATCCCCTGCCCCCGGACCGAATGAAGGAATAACAACAATGGCACTTTCCCGCGAACAAATGGCTCAGCGCGTCGCCCGCGAAATGCAGGACGGCTACTACGTGAACCTCGGCATCGGCATTCCGACCTTGGTCGCCAACTACATCCCCGAAGGCATGGAAGTCATGCTGCAATCGGAAAACGGCCTGCTCGGCATGGGCGCCTTTCCGACCGACGCCGAAGTCGACGCCGACATGATCAACGCCGGCAAGCAAACCGTGACCGCGCGTATCGGCGCGTCGATTTTCTCCTCCGCCGAATCGTTCGCGATGATCCGCGGTGGCCACATCGACCTGACCGTGCTCGGTGCGTTCGAAGTGGACGTCGAAGGCAACATCGCCTCCTGGATGATCCCCGGCAAACTGGTCAAGGGCATGGGCGGTGCGATGGACCTGGTGGCCGGTGCGGACAACATCATCGTCACCATGACCCACGCCTCCAAGGACGGTGAGTCGAAACTGCTGCCCCGCTGCAGCCTGCCGCTGACCGGCGCCGGTTGCATCAAACGCGTGCTGACTGACCTGGCCTACTTGGAAATCCACAACGGTGCGTTCATTCTCAAGGAACGCGCACCAGGCGTGAGCGTTGAGGAAATCGTCGCCAAGACCGCCGGCAAACTGATCGTGCCTGACCACGTCCCGGAAATGCAGTTCGCTGCCCAGTGAGGAATCCGTCCATGCAAGACGTTGTGATTGTTGCTGCCACTCGCACTGCCATCGGCAGTTTCCAGGGCGCGTTGGCCAATGTGTCCGCGGTGGACCTCGGTGCTGCGGTGATCCGCCAGTTGCTGGCGCAAACCGATCTGGACCCGGCGCAGGTCGATGAAGTGATCATGGGCCAGGTATTGACCGCCGGCGCCGGGCAAAACCCTGCGCGTCAGGCTGCGATCAAGGCCGGCCTGCCCCACGCCGTACCGGCCATGACCCTGAACAAGGTCTGCGGCTCGGGCCTCAAAGCGCTGCACCTGGCGGCGCAGGCGATTCGCTGCGGCGATGCCGAGGTGATCATCGCCGGTGGCCAGGAAAACATGAGCCTGGCCAATTACGTGCTGCCGGGCGCCCGCACCGGTCTGCGCATGGGCCACAGCCAGATCGTCGACACGATGATCAGCGACGGTTTGTGGGATGCGTTCAACGATTACCACATGGGCATCACCGCCGAGAACCTGGTGGATAAGTACGGCATCAGCCGTGAAGCCCAGGACGCCTTCGCTGCCGCCTCGCAACAGAAAGCCGTGGCCGCCATCGAAGCCGGGCGTTTCGTCGATGAAATCACCCCGATCCTGATCCCCCAGCGCAAGGGCGATCCACTGGCCTTCGCCACCGATGAACAGCCGCGTGCCGGCACCACCGCCGAGTCCCTGGGCAAGCTGAAACCGGCCTTCAAGAAGGACGGCTCGGTGACCGCCGGCAACGCCTCTTCGCTGAACGACGGCGCCGCCGCGGTGATCCTGATGAGCGCCGCAAAAGCCAAGGCCCTCGGCCTGCCGGTGCTGGCGAAAATCGCCGCGTACGCCAACGCGGGCGTCGACCCGGCGATCATGGGCATCGGCCCGGTCAGCGCCACCCGTCGTTGCCTGGACAAGGCCGGCTGGTCCATCGATCAACTGGAGCTGATCGAGGCCAACGAAGCCTTCGCCGCGCAATCCCTGGCGGTGGCCAAGGACCTGGAATGGGACCTGAGCAAGGTCAACGTCAACGGTGGCGCGATTGCCCTGGGTCATCCGATTGGAGCGTCGGGTTGCCGGGTGCTGGTGACCTTGCTGCACGAGATGATCAAGCGTGACGCCAAGAAAGGCCTGGCCACCTTGTGCATCGGTGGCGGACAAGGCGTGGCATTGGCCATAGAACGGGCATAAGCCTCTCTGGCTACACCCGATACCCTGTGGCGAGGGAGCTTGTCGGACCGCCGCACCGTCCCGCTGGGCTGCGCAGCGGCCCCAAAATCTCGGTACTTTCCGCAGATTTTGTGAGTGCTACGCACTCAAGCGGGAGCAAGCTCCCTCGCCACAAACCGGGTTCCTTTATGTCTGGCCCTCAGGCAAATTTCACCAGACTCAAGACCGGCAACGGACCGCCCGGGCTCGCGATGAGGCCACCCAGACTACCCACCCTGCGTGATCAGCCCACAAACTGCAAAATCAACCAGCTGTTGGCCGCACTGATTACCGTAAACAATCCCCACGCCAACACCCGAGTTGGCAGCCGATTCACAAACGGCCCCATGAGCGTCTGATCGTTGGTCATGCGAATCAACGGGTACAACGCGAACGGCAGTTGCAGGCTGAGTACCACCTGACTCAACACCAGCAGTTTGCCGATTGCCCCGTCGCCCATCAGCCACACGCCGATAAACGCCGGGATCAGCGCCAGCCCGCGAGTGATCAAGCGCCGTTGCCAGCAGGGCAAGCGCAGGTTCAGGTAGCCCTCCATGATCACTTGGCCCGCGATGGTGCCGGTGAAGGTCGAGCTCTGCCCCGACGCCAGCAACGCCACACCAAACAACACACTGGCCAACGCCCCGCCCACCAATGGATCGAGCAAGTGATAGGCATCCTGGATGTCCACCACGTCGGTGTGCCCGGTCTTGTGGAAGGCCGCGGAAGCAAGAATCAGGATCGCCGCGTTGACCAGCAGTGCCAGGGCCAGGGAGCCGATGGTGTCGATGCGCGCCAGTTTGACCGCGTCCTGCTTGCTGGCCAGGTCTTTGCCGATCATCCGCGTCTGCACGATCGAGGTATGCAGGAACAAGTTATGCGGCATCACCGTGGCCCCGAGAATGCCGATGGCCAGGTACAACGGCGCCGCATCGCCAATCGCCGAAAGTGACGGTGTGAAACCGCGAGCGACATCCGGCCAATAGGGTTTGATCAGCAGCAGTTCGACGAAGAAACACGCGCCAATAGTGCCCACCAGCACCAGCATGATCGCCTCCAACCGGCGGAAACCCCGGTTTTGCAGGGCCAATACCAGCAACGTGTCGAACGCGGTGAGCGCGATGCCAAACGTCAGCGAACAGCCCAACAGCAAGTGGAACGCCAAGGCGCAGCCGAGCACTTCGGCGAGGTCGGTGGCGATGATCGAAATTTCCGCCAGCAGCCACTGGGTCCGTGCGGTCCGCGTGCTGTAGCGCTCCCGGCATAACTGCGCCAGGTCGCGCCCGGTGGCGATACCCAGACGCGAGCACAAACACTGCACCACCATCCCCGCCATGCTCGCCAGCAACACCACGAACAACAGGCTATAGCCAAACCGCGAACCGGCCTCGATGGCCGTGGCCCAGTTGCCCGGGTCCATGTAGCCGATGGACACCAGCAAACCGGGGCCGGCAAAACGCAGAACGCGCTTGTAGAACGAAGCACCAGGGTCAACGGCAACCGTGCCGGCCACTTCCGGTGGGCAAAACGGCGCGGTGCCGACTTTGGGCAAACTGAATTTCACGCAAGCATCCGTCAACAGGTGGGAGCGCGCAGCTTAGACGTTTCGCGCCCCCGGGTGTAGGGCGCTCAACGCTTGCGCAGAGACCGCCTTAAGCAATCCATCGCCCGCAATGCTAACGTGACCGGCACACACAAATGGAGATGCGTGCGTGCTGATGCTCAAGCTGCTGGTGATTCCGGGGTTTCTGTTGCTGATTTCCCTGGCCGGTAAACGCTGGGGACCAAGCGTGGCCGGTTGGCTGTCGGGGTTGCCGGTGGTGGTCGGGCCGATTCTGTTGTTCCTCGCCATCGAGCAAGGCCATGTGTTCGCCGCTCAGGCGGCAACGGCGGCGCTGTCAGCCATGTTCGCGATGATTGCCTTCTGCGTGACGTATGCCCAGGTCGCACAACGCTTGAGCTGGCCGTGGGCGCTAACGATGGCGCTGCTGGTCTGGGCGTCGGTGGCTGTTGTGCTGTCGCTGATCCCGCCATCGCTGGCGCTCTCGGTGATCGCCGCCGCCACCGCGTTGCTGGCCGCGCCGTACCTGTTTCCCTCGGTGCAACCCGTCGTTTCAGGCCCGGCGCCCAAATCCGACAAACTGCTGCTGCGCATGATGGCTGGCGCCCTGCTCACGTTGGCCGTGACGGTGCTGGCCAGCACCGTCGGCGAGCGCTGGAGCGGATTGCTCGCAGTGTTCCCGGTGCTGGGCAGTGTGATGGCTGTGTTTTCCCAGCAGACTCGCGGTCCGGCGTTTACGGCGGCGTTGCTGCGGGCTACAGCTACCGGGATGTATTCGTTCGCGGCGTTTTGTCTGGTGCTGGCGTTGGCGTTGCCGAGGTTCGGCTGGACGGGATTTGCATTGGGGATAGGCGCCTCGCTCGGGATGCTGTTGGTGACTAAACAACGGGCATTGCGCCCGGCGCCTTATCGTTTCAACGAACGGCAACGATGATCACCACACGCCTTGTGTAGCAGCTGTCGAGCTTGCGAGGCTGCTGCTACAAATCGCGATCCGTGGGATGATCGCCGTCATAGCGCGACCATCCCACGGAGAGTTTGAATGTCATTGTTGAGTAAAAAAGCCGTTGTTCTGCTGCTGACAGCGGCTGCCAGCCTGGGGGCCTTGAATGCGCAGGCGGCCAAGGCCACTACCAGCGACAAAGCGCCGACCCAGAAGGTCTCGATGCTCGGCGGCAAGTTCACCTTCACCCTGCCCAAGGGCTTCATCGCCAATCCGCTGCCGGCCGGCGACGCGGCCACCGGCACCGCCGGGGCGACGGGCACGATGTACACCAACCAGACCACTAAAACCGTGGTGATTGCCGCTGAAAACACCATTCCCGGCGGCGCCAACGTCAAGGACAACGACGGTGAGTTCCTCGACGCCACCGTGTCCGCCTTCGCCACCGAGCAACGCAACGCCTTGCCGGACTTCAACAAGCTGAGCGAAAAAAGCCTGACCCAGAAAAGCACGGGGCTGGGCCTGCGACAGATCGACAGCACCGCCACCCAAGGCGGCGGCATGACCCTCGACACCTCGCTGATGGCCGCCTCTGGCACTCGCATGGCCATCATTCAGGTCATCTCCCGTCCCAACGACAAAACCGGCCACGAAACGCTGGTGAACCAGATCATCACCGGCAAATAAACCCGACCGGCTCAGGGATTGAGGCGCTGCAACCAGGCGCTCAAATCCTGCATCTCGGTGGCGCTGATGCTGTGGCCGACACCTTCGTAGGCATGGAACTCGGGCTTGAGTGACAGGCGTTGCAACAGGCTGTCGGCCTCAGTGCCGTCGGTGTAGGGCAGGCGTTTGTCGGCGGTGCCATGACCGATGAAAATCGCCAGCGACTGGCGTTTTTCATCCGGTTTGAGTTCGGACTTGAGCACCGGCAGGATGCGCCCGCTCAACGCCGCAATGCCGCCCACCGCCTCGGGATGACGCAACGCGACTTCATAGGACATGATCGCGCCCTGGCTGAAGCCCACCAGGAAAACCTTGTCCGTTTCGGTGTGATATTTCTTTGCCGCTTGTGCCACGAAATCCAGCAG
The DNA here is from genome assembly GCF_001655615.1 of Pseudomonas sp. GR 6-02. GTDB lineage: Bacteria > Pseudomonadota > Gammaproteobacteria > Pseudomonadales > Pseudomonadaceae > Aquipseudomonas. The sequence goes on along the minus strand of NZ_CP011567.1, from coordinate 2,294,479 downwards.
CACCTGGCCGCTAGCCTTCAGGTCGTCCGTCTCGCCGTTATAGGCGCCCTCGCCCTTTTTGCGAAACCACTGGTAACTGCCCTCTTCCAACGTCATCGGCGCCCGCACCGACAGGTAGGTGTACTGCGGCGGCAATTCATCCTTGATGCCGAACAGGTCCTGCTCGTTGCTGCCGTAACCGTGCAGGAAAATCACCAAGGGCTGGTTACGGGATTCAACGTTGGCCTGTTCCAGGTACTTGAGCGGCAGATCGGTGTGTAGCGGGATTTCAGCGTGGACGGCGGTGGACGCCAGGAGCGTGAGCAGAGCGAGAAACTTCAACATAAACCTTCCTTCACAGCGCGCAGGATTCGGGGCAGAGCCTAACATCTCTTCCCGCCGATGCACCGTTTCCCTCTGATGCACCGCGCCCCCGCAGGAGGCAGCGCCTACATGTTGAATCGCGTCGGGACGTCAGTCGTTGACCAGTTTCCCGACCCGGATCGGCTCACGTCCGGCGACTTTCGCCTGCCAGGTGCCCGGTTGCGTGTAGCGTCCGCGATCGATGGCAAACAGCACGCCGCTGGTTCCGGCGCACACGGTGGTGGCCCGGTCGCTCAATGGATCGACTACTTCAAACAACGCGTCGCCCCGCTCCACCCATTCACCTGAATTGCGCAGGAAACTGACCACCCCGTGATGCGGTGCAAACAGGTACTCGGTGCCTTCGAACGGCAGGCCCTCACAGCATTCGCTTGGCGCTGACGGCCAGGTGCCGGTGATGAAACCCTGTTCGGCGAGGAACCCCAGGATCGCCTCGCAGTTGGCCTGGGCCTGATCGACCCGTGTATCGCCCATGCTGCCCAGCTCCAGCGTGGTCGCCAGGTTGGCCGGCGGGATCGCTGCCTCGGGAAAGGCCCGTGCCAGGCGCAACCACGGCGTAGAGCACGACTCATCGAAAGAGCTGCCGCCGGAATCCTCACACAACAACGCCACCCCGGCCTTCAGGCGAGCCGCCAGGGAGCGCCATTGCGGCCAATGCTGCGGCAAGGCATACAGGTGAATCGCCGCGTCGAAATCGCAATGCAAGTCGAGGGTGATGTCGGCCTCGCAGGCGTGGCGCAGCAGCAAGCGGTGCATGGCTTCCAATTGCGAAAGCGGTGCCGGCAAACCATCGAGCACCTGCCCCATGGTCTGGCGAATCAGTACGATGTTGGCCTGGGCGTCACCACCCAATTGATCGCCGATCAACTCAGCCACCGGTGCGCTGAGTTCAACGAACGAGCGGTTGAAGTTCTTGCCGCTGCCCAATTCGAAGCGACCCATGTGGCTGCCTTGCAGGTGCTGATCGAGGCCGATGGGATTGGCTACCGGCACCAGTTCGATAATGCCCTGAAGTTGCCCCTGGGTTTCGAGCTCGGCCAGACGCTTCTTCAGTTCCCAGGCGGTGCGCATGCCCGGCAGTTCGTCCGCGTGCAGGCTGGCCTGGATGTAAACCTTGCGAGTACCCGCGCCATAACGAAACACGCTGAGCGTGCGTTCAGTCCCCAGATGGCTCCAGGGCAGTGAATGATCGATGCGTTGCATGGGGACTCCTGAATATCTGTGCGATGAGGCCATTCTTGTGGGAGCGAGCCTGCCCGCACCCACAAAGTCCAGCATGAAAAAATGGCCACCGCATCCACGGTGGCCACTTCTCTACGGCGTATTAATGGCCGTAAACATCGAAGTTGAAGTACTTGTCCTGCACTTGCTTGTACTTGCCGTTGGCGCGGATTTCCGTGATGGCGGTGTTGAATTTGTCTGCCAGCTCTTTATCGCCCTTGCGCACGGCAATACCGGCACCACCGCCGAAGTACTTGGCGTCTTCGTAGGTCGGGCCGACAAACGCGAAGCCTTTACCGGCATCGGTTTTCAGGAAACCGTCGTCCAGGTTGACCGAGTCGGCCAGCATCGCGTCAAGGCGACCGGCAACCATGTCCAGGTTGGCTTCCTGCTGGGAACCATAACGCACCAGGTCGATGCCGGCCGGCACCAGCACTTCGGTGGCGAAGCGGTCGTGGGTACTGGCGCGCAGTACACCCACTTTCTTGCCCTTGAGCTCGGTCAGCGGATCCTTGACGTCGGTGCCTTCCTTCATCACGAAACGCGCCGGGGTGTGGTAGTACTTGATGGTGAAATCGACGTTCTTCTTGCGGTCGTCGGTGATGGTCATGGACGACAGGATCGCGTCGATTTTCTTGACCTTCAGGGCCGGGATCAGGCCATCGAACTCTTGCTCGACCCAAGTGCACTTCACTTTCATCTGTTCACACAGCGCGTCACCGATGTCCACGTCGAAACCGGTGAGTTTGCCGTCGGGGGTTTTCATCGAGAATGGCGGGTAACCGGCTTCGATCCCGAGGCGAATCGGTTTGGCGTCTTCGGCCACGGCGGTCAGGGACAACATCGACAGTGCCAGGGCACCGAACATCACTCGCTTCTTCATTTATAACTCCTGTGTGCGGAGGCTTTTATTGGCAGCTTTCGATTGGCAACTTTCGGCTAGTGAAGACCGAAGTGGCCGGCAGTCTAGAGCGGCTACAGGAGGGCAAATTGTGTTTAGGCGACAAATACTTATAAAAAAGAAGCCGAGGGATTCGAGGCACTTGAAGTGTGCTCCGAGGTGGTGCAAGGACTGTAGGACAATCCTTTGCTTGAGACAAAACCTACACGTTTTCGGGTACTGATCCGATCGAAGAGTCGCACTGGCGATGAACCATTTTTTGCCTCACATTGACCCGCCAACCGCCCCCACAAGAGAAACGTGATGCCCGCGCTGAATCTGATCCAGCACCATCCTGCCGAAGGCCCCGGCGCCATTGCCGAATGGGCCCGGTCCCGAGGCATTACCCTGAACGTGTTTCGCGCCGACCTCGGTCAGTTGCCGTCGGTGAGCGCGACACCGCTGATTCTATTGGGTGGGCCTTATGAATCAGGTGCCGGGCCGGTATGGCTGGAAACAGAGCGTCAGTGGCTGGCGGGCAGCCTGGATCAGGGCGCGGCGGTGTTCGCGATTTGCCTGGGGGCGCAGTTGCTGGCGCTGAGCCTGGGCGGCAATGTGCGGCGGATGGCTCACACCGAAACCGGCTGGACTACCGTGACCTTTGCCGATGGCCAGACGCTGAAGGTGCTGGAATGGCACGAAGACGCGATCGATCTGCCGCCCTCTGCGCAGTTGCTGGCCAGCAGCGAGGTTTGTGAGCAGCAGATGTATCGCGTTGGCCCGACGCGGGTGGGGTTGCAGTTCCACCCGGAATGGAATGCTGAATCGGTGGCGATCCTCAATGAGCACTTTGGCGAGGAATCACCGTTGCCCCGGGAGCCGCAAGACAGCGCCGCTTATGCAACGGTGTTTGACTGGTTGCGGGTGACGCTGGATGGATGGTGGAGCGCTTCATCAGCTAATCGCCACATTTAGTCAGCATTCACACTTAATGGTCATCGCAATGGCGGGTTGCACCGCAACACTCAACTCAAACCCTTCATCCAGCCACCCGGTCACCCCGCCGATCATCTCCTTGACCGGGTAACCCAGTGCCGCCAGCTTCACCGCGGCCTTGTTGGCGCCGTTGCAGTGAGGTCCGGCGCAATAGACCACAAACAGCGTGGACTTCGGATAGTCCGCCAGGCTATCCGCTGTGATCAATCGACTCGGGATGTTGATCGCGCCTGGCACATGTCCGCGTTCGAACGCCAACGGTCCGCGCACGTCCACCAGAACAAAATCCACCTCGCCGGCCTCTTGGCTGCTGTAGACGTCGGAACAATCGGTTTCGAAGGTCAGACGATTGCTGAAGTGCATCAGGGCGATGGCGGACGGGGCTGCGGGAATCTCGCGAACCAGGCTAGGCATGGGCTGTACTCCAAAGTCTCAATGGGTGTGAGAAAACTTTATCTGCTCCGGCCTTGCCGCTACAGTGGCGCACAAGACACTCACCGGGAATTTTCCGCCAAATGCAGCCCACCCCAGGTTTAGTCGCGATTCTGGCCTACGACGGCCTCTGCACCTTCGAATTCGGCATTGCCGTGGAGATCTTCGGCCTGGCGCGGCCAGAGTTCGATTTCCCTTGGTACGAGCACCGCATCGTCGCCGTCGACCAAGGGCCGATGCGCGCCATGGGCGGCATTCAGGTGCTGGCCGACGGCGGGATGGAACTGCTTGAGCGCGCCCGAACCATCATCATCCCCGGCTGGCGCGACCGCAGCGCACCGGTGCCGGAGCCCTTGCTCGCCGCGCTGCGCCAGGCCCATGCCCGAGGCGCGCGGTTGCTGTCGATCTGTTCCGGGGTATTCGTACTGGCGGCCACCGGTTTGCTGGACGGTCACGGCGCCACCACCCATTGGCGCTACACCGCTGAACTGGCCGAGCGCTTCCCGAACATTCTGGTGGATCCGGACGTGCTGTATGTCGATTCTGGTCAGTTGATCACTTCGGCAGGCAGCGCCGCCGGCATCGATGCCTGCCTGCATCTGGTCGCGCGGGATTTCGGCACGCAGGTGGCCAACTCGGTGGCCCGGCGGTTGGTGATGTCGCCGCAACGCACCGGCGGCCAGGCACAGTTCATTCCGTCACCGGTCAGCCCGACACCGCGCAGCGATCTGTCGCGGGTCATGCAGTGGGCGCGGGAACGTCTGCATGAACCGCTGGAAGTTCGCGACCTCGCCAGCGAGGCGGCCATGAGTGAGCGCACGTTTCTGCGGCGGTTCACCGAAGCCAGCGGTATGCCCCCCAAAGCGTGGCTGCAGCATGAACGCCTGGCCCGGGCCCGCGAGCTGCTGGAGAGTACGAATCAAAACACCGACCAGATTGCCCAGCACTGCGGTTATCGCTCGGTGGAGAGTTTCCGGGTGGCATTTCGCAGCGTGGTCGGCGTGCCGCCTTCGGTGTATCGGGAACGGTTCGGGCACAAGGTCAGCGCTGTTTGAATGATCTCAGTCCAGGGCGTTACAGACCGCCCCAACACTCTTTATCAATGGCGATAAAAACAATAAGGACTCATGAGGAATCGCACTAACTTATCGCCAATCTTAATATCAAATATCTCGACTGCTCACCCGCCGCGATAAATAAAACGATATTAAAAATTACTCTTGCACAGCCCATTGCATATTTATCGGCGCCTGCTTAACTGCAAAAACTGCTGATGACAGCAGTGCCCGCAAACACCACGGAAGGAATCGTTATGAGCACTTCAACTCGCCATAGCATGCCCCCCTATGGGGTGGCCATCCAAGGCGCGATCAAGGCAGGCGACCTGCCGCAAATGAAGACGCTGTTGAAACAACGCGATGCATCCACACCAGAAAATAAAGAGCTAAAAACTGCTTACGAGCAGTTGGTTAAGGAAATCGCACGCCTGGAAAAGCACTAATAGCTATTTCCACGCCCCTTATTGCAATGGAGGCAATAATTATGTCTGGTTCCAATCAACAACCTGTCGGCTTGTTCCCACTCTGCTATCGAATTGGTACTTCGGCCGCGGGCGCACAAAACCTGGCACTCAATCTTCTGGTTTTTACCCCAGATCAAACGGTAAGCGGCACTGCCGAAATTACTCAGGCCACTAACCCGCCATTGGATGTGCACTCCGATGTCTGGGGCGAATACACCTACCTGACGGTCATGAGCCCTGGCGTCAGCAAGATCCTGATCACCGCTCAAGGTAATAACGGCGGCCCAGGCTCGAACTCAATCGTGAATTTCAAGCTGCTCTTGGTGGTCGGTAGCGACTGGAGAGAAGGCGTCGCCAATTACGAGTACTTCAATGGTGAACGGTGGGTCCAGGTCACTGCTCCCGCTCATCTTGTCGAGGCGGTACCCTCCAACGCTTATAAATCGGTGCCTTTGGAGCCCGGCCCGGTCATTCCAGCCTATCCACCGATCATGCCGCTGTACGCCGCACCGATTCAAAGTGCCATTGCCAGCGGTGACCTGGCCCAGATGAAAAACCTGGCCCGCCTGGCCCAACAACAACTGGATCAGCAACCCCAACTGCAGAGCGCGCTTGAAACGGCCAAGGGCGAAATCAGCCGGCAGGAACGCCGCTGACCCGCTCACGAAACATGCCCGAGTTGTCCAGAATACAAATAAGGGAGTAGCACCATGTCAATCGGACTTTTTCATACCCGCCTGAATGTCAGTAGTCACCTATTGGGCGCACCGGTTTTAACCCTGGACCTGCTGGTAGATACCGTAAAGAAAAAAGTCAGCGGGGTTGCCAGCATTTTCCAAAGCACCTATCCGCCTCTCAACTTCCGTGCCCGTGTATGGGGTGAATACTCCGAGGCCAAACTGGTGCCGACGGCCGAAAACCACATCATCCTCACCTTGGCGGGCAGCCCGAGCGGCCCTCTCAGCCAGATCGCCCAGACTTTCGGCTTGAAAGGCATTTTAGGCGCCGACTGGGCGAGCGGTTATGTCGACTACAAGTACCAGGACCAGGGTATCTGGCATTACGTGAAACACGCAGCTGTCAGCCAGGCCCCAGTGATTGAGCGCCCAGAGCATCCGCACCATGCGGTGCCGCTCTATGCCGTCGCGGTACAGCAAGCGCAAACCAGCGGTGACCTGGCGCAACTGAAGTCCGTGGTGAGCCAGGGTGAACAGCAATTGGCCAACAGCGGTGCCCTGCGCAGCGCTCTGGAGCAGCTGAACGCTGAAATCGCCCGCCTGGAGGCCCGCTAACCCCAGGCAGTTAAGCGCAACCCCCTGTGGGAGCAGGCAAGCCCGCTCCCACAGACTCCGCGCTATAGACCAACAACAAAAGGTAAATCCGGTCGCGCCATTGACTCAAGGAAGGCGCGAACACTTCGATGGATTCGTGCCGCGCACGCGTTGGTGCGCAAGGATTTCCCATGTCAGACAGTCGCCCTGCCCGCTACCTCAGTGAAACCGACCTCAAACGCTACGTGCCGGTGCATGTGGTCTGGGAAATCACTCTGGCTTGCGATCTCAAATGCTTGCATTGCGGCTCACGCGCCGGCCATCGACGCCCCGATGAACTGAACACCCGGGAGTGCCTGGACGTCATCGATTCCCTGGCGGCACTCGGCACCCGCGAGATCACCCTGATCGGCGGTGAAGCCTATTTGCGCAAGGACTGGACCCAACTGATCCAGGCTATCCACGATCACGGCATGTATTGCGCGATACAAACGGGTGGGCGCAACCTGACGCCCGCAAAAATGCAGGCAGCGGTGGACGCCGGACTCAATGGCGTCGGTGTGTCACTGGATGGACTGGCCCCACTGCATGACGCAGTGCGCAATGTTCCGGGCTCGTTCGACAAGGCGGTGGACACCCTGCGACGCGCCAAACAGTCCGGGCTTGCGGTGAGCGTCAACACACAAATCGGCGCGGCCACGTTGCCCGACTTGCCCGAGCTGATGGACCTGATCATCGACCTCGGCGCCACTCATTGGCAGATCCAGCTGACGGTCGCCATGGGCAATGCCGTCGATCACCCGGAGCTGCTGTTGCAACCCTACCAACTGCTGGAAGTGATGCCGTTGCTGGCGCGCCTCTACCGCGAAGGGGTTGATCGCGGCCTGCTGATGAACGTGGGCAACAACATCGGTTACTACGGCCCTTACGAGCACATGTGGCGTGGCTTCGGCGACGAGCGCGTGCACTGGAGTGGCTGCGCCGCCGGCCAGACTGTGCTGGCGCTGGAAGCCGACGGCACGGTAAAGGGTTGCCCGTCATTGGCCACGGTGGGGTTTTCGGGCGGCAACGTACGCAACATGAGCCTGCACGATATCTGGCATTACAGCGAAGGCATGCACTTTGGCCGCCTGCGGTCGGTCGACGACCTGTGGGGCTACTGCCGAGGCTGTTACTACAACGACGTCTGCCGTGGCGGCTGCACCTGGACCTCGCACTCCCTGCTCGGCAAACCCGGCAATAATCCCTACTGCCATTACCGCGCGCTGGACCTGCAAAAACGCGGGCTACGCGAGCGCATCGTCAAGCTCGAGGATGCGGCAAAAACCTCCTTCGCCGTCGGACGTTTTGATCTGATTACCGAGCGCATCGATACCGGCGAGAAGGTGAACAGCGTCAGCGACAGCGGCCAGGTGATCAAACTGGCCTGGGCGAACCAGGGCCAGAAATCGCCTGACGAAGGACGTATTCCACCGCAACTGGCGCTGTGTCGTGGCTGCTTGCAGTACATCCATGCACACGAAGTGACGTGCCCCCACTGCGACGCTGATGTCGCCGCCGCGGAAGCCGTGCACCAGACAGACCGTGCCCGGCAACAAGCGATCATCAACACCCTGACCGGCCTGCTGGGGTTGCCGCAAAATAACTTGATGTGACGTTTATGCCGACGCATCACCAGGGAAGCGACCTCGAAGATCGCTTCCCTGGCACATCACCCGGCATGCGGGTCTGCGCGTTGCGAAAAGGACGGTTACTGAGCCGTCGGGTGTTCGACGATCAGCGATTCGATGTTCATCTTTTTCGCCCGGGTCAGCGCCGCCGTTATTTCAGCTTGCCTGACCTGCGCCTCGGCCTGCGAACCGAACGGCCCGACCAGAATACGAACCTTTCCATTTTCCTTCACGACGTTGGGAACGAAGCTGTGCTCAATCAACCAACCGCTCAGGTCACTGACCGCCTGGGGTGTCTCGCCGCGCACTTCGACATCCCACTGCGGGCCCGTTACCGCCGCGGGAACGGAGGCGACTGCCGGTTGCGGCTTTTGAGCGTCAACCCCTTTATCCTCACCGCATCCGGCCAGCGTCAGTACCGCGATTACCAAGACCATTTTGCGCACAACGCTTTCCTCCGAATGCTTAAAGCGGCGATTTTAACATCCATGGATCCATCCCGAGTGCCGCAAAATGGGCTCAAAACAACGAGAATGATGGTGGCGGCCTCTGTATAGTTACACCTTGGGAATTAATGCAGCATCTGCGCGTCAGAAAGAGGCACCCAAACCGTGAAACTTCGCACTAATCTATATCTAATACCGACCTCTGCACTGTCCGAATCAGGTGCCCTACAAAGCAATCAAGGAGAAAACCATGCTGATACTCACCCGCAAAGTCGGTGAAAGCATAAACATCGGTGATGACATTACGATCACCATCCTGGGCGTTAGCGGCCAGCAAGTCAGGATTGGCATCAACGCCCCGAAAGACGTTGCGGTGCATCGCGAAGAAATTTATCAACGCATCCAGGCTGGCCTGACCGCCCCGGACAAGCCGCAAACGCCCTGAATCCTGCTGCAGTCAGTAGCCAGCCCATTCTGCCTCGAGTAACGGCTGGCTAAGATTCAAGTGCCGCATCGTTCTGCGCTCCGTCTCTCTTTGCGATGCCATCGCAACACGGAGCCGATACTACTGCCCTGGCTCCTGCCATGACTGTCAGACGTTTCGGATTTGCAGCGAGAAAGAGCGCTCCCCTGCCCGGTTAGCCAAACGTCACACCACGCGCCATGCCCGTGGCCGCCACGACCATCAGCACCAGCAACAGCGCCTCGATATGACTGATACGGGCAAACAGCGTTGCGCGCCCGGTATCTATAGCCGCGCCGCGCCCCAGCGCAATCCGCCATTTGATCAGCGTCACCATCGGTGCAATCTCAAGCAACAGGATGAACACCAAGAGCGTCATCTTGAGATGAAACAGGGGTTGGTGAAGATAGTAATCAGTGCCTTTTTCGTACCCGCCAAAGGCTCGTAGCCCACCCGTGATCAGCAGAGTGACTGCAGAGATCCCCCACAGATTATCTGCAATCAAAACACGGCGAGCGTCCCCTGCCCCGGCACTCAGACGACGTAACGCCGTACCGCGGGTCAGTACAGCCCAAAAACCCAGACCAAAGGCCAAGAGGTGAACCGCCGCCAGAAACCAGTGAGCCAGCATCGACATACTCCCATCAGGACAAAGTTGAATCAGCCTTACAGTAGTAGTCCATCGTGTCGGATTTGCTCACGCATGTAGCTGGGCTGATCTCCCGCACCTCGCCATCGGGCAAATTGCAGGCGAAAAAAAAACCGGGTTCCTGATGGATACCCGGTTTTTGAGAGTCCTGGACTTAATCCAGTCGTTTCGAGATCGAAGTACGAGCGCTGCTCAACCCTTTCGTGTTGTGATCGCCAGGCGTAGTGGCCGAAATGGCAGAGGCCTTGGCAACTCCTCGCGTGTCCCTGGAATGCGCAATGCCCGAAGTGACTGCGCCATGGCCACGGTCACTGTTACGTTCACTACCAAAGTGGTTGCCATTGACGCCACGGTCCCGGACGGCTTTGCCGGCGTGATCACTGCTCAAGCCTGCGCCACGGCCGACATGGGTGCCACTCAAGCCTGCGCCACGGCCGACGTGGTCGCTGCTCAAGCCTGCACCACGACCGACATGGGTGCCACTCAAGCCTGCACCACGGCCGACATGGGTGCCACTCAAGCCTGCACCAAGACCGACATGGTCGCTACTCAAGCCTGCGCCACGGCCATTGCTACTGACGCCGCCGGAATGGCCGGAACCGCCGTTGCCACCATGACCACCGCCGTTACCGCCGCCATTGCCACCACCGTTACCACCGCCGCCACCACCTCCATTGCCACCATCCTTCGCGTAGGCGGAGCTCATGATGGACAGTTCAGCGGGCAATAACGGGGCGGCTGCAAGCATCATCACGCAGGACATGACGGCAACAAAACTCTTGTTTTTTAATAGCATGGTGAGGTTCCGTGGAGGTTGATATTGCACGGAATAATTGACCGTCTCCCCCCCACACAGTTCAAAGGCCGGCGACCAGCGGGCAAGCAATGTGCAGTGATCGAACCGGCACACTGCTTCCCGCGATGTTGCGGGTCGTTATGCGGCAAGGGCGCGATTGAAATTTATCGCCCTCACTTCAATCGAATGCGCCATTGAGCACCTCGTAGATGATCCCGGTAGCGATGGCCACCAAAATCAAGTCAGTGCCAGCCTGCTGCCACTCATAGCCATCGTAGTGGGGAAGCTGGCCGAGCAGACGGCCATCGAGTTTTTTGGCGATCCCCGGCGGCAGAGGTTTACCGCGCGCGAGGTTTTTCTGAATACCGGGTGGCAAGGCGGGCCCAGGGCTCCAGTAGTCACGATAACCACCCACGATGCCAAGGACGCTACCGTGGTTGATGCTCGGGCCGTGACTCCAATCGTCCCCCCCTGAACCTTTCCCTTTGTTTCCATGGCCGGAGTTGCCATGGTCCTGGTTGTATTGTGGATTTCCCTTGCCACCTCCCTGGCCTTTCCCGTTTCCCGGGTCGGCCAATGCAGTCACTGAACCGGACACCAAGGCAAGACACGTCATAGCGGCGATCAACGAGCGAGATCTAAACATATCCGTTCTCTCCGAAAGGGGATGTCCCCTGAAGAATGTAGACGGCTATGGCGGTATTAGTTCAGCAACAGTGTTTACTGGAAGTAAGGCGCCGAGTTGGCGTTTTTGAGGATTTTGCAAAAGCCAGGTAAATCGCGGACAACAAAAAAGGGCCCACCTTTCGGTGAGCCCTTCCAGACCGCCCAGCAGAGCGGATTTTGTTTGGTAGGCGCGATTGGACTCGAACCAACGACCCCCACCATGTCAAGGTGGTGCTCTAACCAACTGAGCTACGTGCCTGCTGTGAGGCGGCATTCTACGGAATTCCGGAGGGGTGTCAACACCTTTTTTTCACCTAACCCTATGAATATGCAAAATATTTAATTTCGCTGTGGCAAAGAAGATTTTCCGGTGGCTGGCGGTCGATTTTTAACTCGGGTAGGATCAATGCACTCGTAAAATATATTAAACAGAGGCTGCAGGATGGCGAACACTCCCTACCCAGAGTCCTATTACGCCGCGTCGGCCAATGCAGCGCCAGCGCGCCCGGCCTTGCAGGATGATGTAGAGACTGATGTCTGTGTAATCGGCGCCGGTTACACCGGCCTGTCCTCTGCCCTGTTCCTGCTGGAAAACGGTTTCAAGGTTACGGTGCTGGAAGCCGCCAAGGTCGGTTTCGGTGCGTCGGGACGCAACGGTGGCCAGATCGTTAACAGCTACAGCCGTGATATCGATGTGATTGAGCGCAGCGTCGGCCCCAAGCAAGCTCAGTTGCTGGGGCAGATGGCGTTCGAAGGTGGGCGGATCATTCGTGAACGAGTGGCCAAATATAATATCCAGTGCGACCTGAAGGATGGCGGTGTGTTCGCCGCCATTACCGACAAGCAGATGGGCCATCTGGAGTCTCAGAAGCGCCTGTGGGAGCGTTTCGGTCATACGCAGCTTGAGCTACTGGATCAGCGTCGCATCCGCGAGGTAGTGGCTTGCGATCAATATGTCGGCGGCATGCTCGATATGAGTGGCGGGCATATTCATCCACTCAATCTTGCCTTGGGCGAAGCAGCAGCCGTGGAGTCGTTGGGCGGCACTATTTACGAGCAATCGCCGGCAGTGCGCATCGAGCGCAGTGCCAACCCGGTGGTGCATACGCCTCAGGGCAAGGTCAGGGCCAAATTCATCATCGTCGCCGGCAACGCGTACATCGGCAATCTGGTGCCGGAGCTGGCGGCCAAGTCGATGCCCTGCGGGACTCAAGTGATCACCACCGAACCCTTGGGCGATGAATTGGCCAAACGCCTGCTGCCTCAGGACTACTGCGTCGAAGACTGTAACTACCTGCTCGACTACTACCGCCTGAGCGCCGACAAACGCCTGATATTTGGTGGCGGCGTGGTGTATGGCGCGCGGGACCCGGCGAACATCGAGGCGATCATTCGACCGAAGATGCTCAAGGCCTTCCCGCAACTCAAGGACGTGAAGATCGATTACGCCTGGACCGGCAATTTCCTGCTGACCCTGTCGCGTCTTCCTCAGGTCGGGCGACTGGGCGATAACATCTACTACTCCCAGGGTTGCAGTGGCCACGGCGTGACGTATACGCACCTGGCGGGCAAGGTATTGGCCGAAGCATTGCGTGGTCAGGCTGAACGCTTCGACGCCTTCGCCGACCTCCCCCACTACCCGTTCCCCGGCGGGCAATTGCTGCGCACACCGTTCGCAGCGTTGGGCGCCTGGTATTACGGATTGCGGGACAAGCTCGGGGTCTGATCGACCGACTCAGGAGCGGCGACTTCTTGTAGCGAAGTCGCCGTCGAAGCCCAACAGATGTCAGTGGCGCGCAAAGTGACTCGGCCGTTGTAGCGCCGAGACTGGATGCAGAAGGATCAGAGCGCAAAGGCGCGAAAGAAGAAAAAGCCAAATCGCAGACACAAAAAACCCCGGTCTTTCGACCAGGGTCTTTGCTATCGACTCGAAGATTGCCAACGGCCTTCTTCGTAGCTTCAAGGCGTTCAGTGTGCCTTGAGGCAGATATGGCGCAGCGGACGGGACTCGAACCCGCGACCCCCGGCGTGACAGGCCGGTATTCTAACCGACTGAACTACCGCTGCGTATCGCTTTGAGCTGACGCTCAAGTAACTCGTCTGATTGAAACTTCGAGACTTTTCAATCTCGCTTTTCAATCTCGAACCAGGGTAAACCTGACTCGGAAAATATGGCGCAGCGGACGGGACTCGAACCCGCGACCCCCGGCGTGACAGGCCGGTATTCTAACCGACTGAACTACCGCTGCGCGTCGGTGGAGGCTTTTCAGCTTCCCTCTTGCTTACACAAGAGTCTCAAGAGTTGGTGGGTGATGACGGGATCGAACCGCCGACATTCTGCTTGTAAGGCAGACGCTCTCCCAGCTGAGCTAATCACCCTTTGCATCTCTGAGGCCGCGAAATTTACGCAGGTACCGAAGCTAAGTCAATACCCCGCTTGAAGTTTTTCTAAAAAAGACAAAATCGTGTCATTCCGGACGAGGCCGACAACCGTCAGACCGCTTTCGCGAGCACGCTCGCCCCCACAGTGGACCGCGCCTCTTCAGACAACAGGTTTTCTAATGTGGGAGCGACCCGACTCTCGGCGGTGAGCCGACGATGATGGCAACACATTCAACATCAATGCCGGGGACAGCGCCCCTGCCCTGTTACTCGCTGTAAATCATCTTCTTGGTCATGCCACCATCGACCACAAACTCCTGGCCTGTGACGAAACCAGCGTTCTTCGACAACAACCAGGCCACCATTGCCGCCACGTCCTCGACAGTCCCTACCCTGCCCGCCGGATGCTGCGCATGATCAGCGTCAGTCAGCGGTTCGGCGCGCCGTGCCGCTGGATCCCGCGCATCGATCCAGCCGGGACTGACCGCATTGACGCGAATCTCTGGCCCCAAACTGATGGCCAGGGCGTGAGTCAGGGCCAACAGGCCGCCCTTGCTCGCCGCATAAGCCTCTGTGTCGGGTTCCGACTGCGCGGCGCGGGTCGAGGCCAGGTTGACGATCGCGCCGCTGTGAGCGCGCAGGTACGGCGCACAGTGCTTGGCCAACAGCATCGGCCCACTGAGGTTCACTGCCAACACCCGGTTCCAGTAGGCCAGGTCGAGGCTTTCCAGGGTGATGTTGTGCGGATCGGCCACCGCCGCATTGCACACCAGCGCATCCAGACGCCCGAACTGCCCCAGCACCTCGGCCACACCCAGCGCCACCTGCGCTTCATTCGCGACGTCCATGGCGATGAACCAGGCGTTTTCGCCGAGCACCTTCGCCACTTTCGAACCACGCTCGCGATCCAGATCGGTCAACACCACCTGCCAGCCTTCGCTGATCAGCCAGGCCGCAATGCCCAGGCCAATGCCGCGCGCGGCACCGGTGACCAGCGCGACGCGGCCATGGGTACCCGTGGTCGGCGACGACAACTCGATCACAAGGCAGCCAACCCGCGCGCCAGATCGGCTTGCAGGTCTGCCACGTCTTCCAGACCGACCGCAATGCGAATCAGGCTGTCACGAATCCCCGCGGCTTCACGCTCTTGCGGCGCCAGACGGCCGTGAGAGGTGGTGCTCGGGTGCGTGATGGTGGTTTTGCTGTCGCCCAGGTTGGCGGTAATGGAGATCAGGCGAGTCGCATCGATAAAGCGCCAGGCGCCCTCTTTGCCGCCTTTGACCTCGAAGCTCACGACCGCACCGAAACCCTTCTGCTGACGCTGGGCCAGTTCGTGCTGCGGATGGCTCTTGAGGCCGGCGTAATGGACTTTCTCGATGCCGTCCTGCTGCTCCAGCCACTCAGCCAGTTGCTGGGCATTGGCGCAATGCGCCTTCATGCGCAGGCTCAGCGTTTCCAGGCCCTTGAGGAAAATCCAGGCATTGAACGGACTCAGGGTCGGCCCGGCAGTGCGCAGGAAACCGACGACTTCCTTCATCTGCTCGCTGCGACCCGCCACGACACCGCCCATGCAACGACCCTGGCCGTCGATGAACTTGGTCGCCGAGTGCACGACAATGTCCGCGCCCAGCTTCAGTGGCTGCTGCAGCGCAGGCGTGCAGAAGCAGTTGTCGACCACCAGCATCGCGCCCTTGGCGTGAGCGATTTCCGACAGGGCGGTGATATCCACCAGCTCGGCCAGTGGGTTGGAAGGCGATTCCACGAAAAGCAATTTGGTGTTGGCCTTGATCGCCGCATCCCAGCCGGACAAGTCCGCCAGAGCTACGTAATCGACTTCGATGCCAAAGCGCTTGAAGTACTTCTCGAACAGACTGATGGTCGAGCCGAACACGCTGCGCGACACCAGCACGTGATCGCCGGCACTGCACAGGCTCATTACCACCGCCATGATCGCGGCCATGCCAGTCGCCGTAGCCACGGCCTGCTCGGCGCTTTCCAGCGCGGCAATGCGCTCTTCGAACGCGCGCACGGTCGGGTTGGTGTAGCGCGAGTAAACGTTACCCGGCACTTCACCGGCAAAACGCGCAGCCGCGTCGGCGGCGGTACGGAATACGTAGCTGGAAGTGAAGAACATTGGATCACCGTGTTCGCCTTCCGGCGTGCGGTGCTGACCGGCGCGTACGGCCAGGGTATCGAACGCTACGCCTTCGAGGTCGCTGTCCAGCCGACCGGCATCCCAATCCTGACTCATGCTGTCACTCCTTGCCTTGCTCTTTATTTAGTAGATACAAAACCGGCCCCTCAGGGCCGGTAGTTACTCAGTTGTTGTACAGATCAATGATCGCACTGACTGCCTGGGTCTTGACCTTGGAGGCATCGTTACGTGCCTGCTCGATCTTGTTCAGGTAAGCCTCGTCGACGTCGCCGGTGACGTAATGGCCATCGAACACCGCGCAATCGAACTTGTCGATCTTGATCTTGCCGCCACCGACCGCTTCGATCAAGTCAGGCAGATCTTGATAGATCAACCAGTCAGCGCCGATCAGGTCGGCCACGTCCTGGGTCGAACGGTTGTGGGCGATCAGCTCGTGAGCGCTCGGCATGTCGATGCCGTAGACGTTCGGGTAACGCACGGCCGGGGCCGCGGAGCAGAAATAGACGTTCTTGGCGCCGGCTTCGCGCGCCATCTGGATGATCTGCTTGCAGGTGGTGCCACGAACGATGGAGTCGTCCACCAGCATCACGTTCTTGCCGCGGAATTCCAGTTCGATGGCGTTGAGCTTCTGGCGTACGGATTTTTTCCGCGCAGCCTGACCCGGCATGATGAAGGTCCGACCGATGTAGCGGTTCTTCACGAAGCCTTCGCGGAACTTGACGCCCAAGTGGTTCGCCAGCTCCAGGGCCGCGGTGCGGCTGGTGTCCGGAATCGGGATGACCACGTCGATGTCGTGGTCCGGACGCTCGCGCAGGATCTTCTCGGCGAGCTTCTCGCCCATGCGCAGACGCGCCTTGTAAACCGAAACGCCGTCGATGATCGAGTCCGGACGTGCCAGGTAGACGTGTTCGAAGATGCACGGGGTCAGCGACGGGTTGGTCGCGCACTGACGGGTGTGCAGCTTGCCGTCTTCAGTAATGTAGACCGCTTCGCCCGGTGCCAGGTCGCGAATCAGGGTGAAACCGAGCACGTCCAGGGAGACGCTTTCGGAGGCGATCATGTACTCGACGCCTTCGTCGGTATGACGCTGACCGAAAACGATTGGGCGGATGCCGTGCGGATCGCGGAAACCGACGATGCCATAACCGGTCACCATCGCCACGACTGCGTAACCACCGACGCAACGGTTATGCACGTCGGTGACGGCCGCGAACACGTCTTCTTCAGTCGGCTGCAACTTGCCACGCTGGGCCAGCTCGTGTGCGAACACGTTGAGCAGCACTTCCGAATCGGAGTTGGTGTTGACGTGGCGCAGGTCAGATTCGTAAATCTCCTTGGCCAATTGTTCAACGTTGGTCAGGTTACCGTTGTGCGCCAGGGTAATGCCGTACGGCGAGTTGACGTAAAACGGTTGAGCTTCGGCCGAGGTCGAGCTGCCCGCGGTCGGATAACGCACATGGCCAATGCCCATGTGGCCGACCAGGCGCTGCATGTGACGCTGATGGAACACGTCACGCACCAGGCCATTGTCCTTGCGCAGGAATAACCGGCCATCGTGGCTGGTCACGATACCGGCAGCGTCCTGGCCGCGGTGCTGGAGGACGGTTAGCGCGTCATACAGCGCCTGATTGACGTTCGACTTACCGACGATACCGACGATGCCACACATGCGACGCAACCCCTACTTAATGGATCTGAACTGAACACAACTCACTGAGGCGTTTTGGCCGTCGGCAAGAGGTGCTCCTTGAACGGAATATCAGCGGGTACGCTGATTCCGCTGGCAAGCCACTGACTGCTCCACCCGAGGATCAGGTTTTTGGACCAGTCTGCGACCAATAGAAATTTTGGCACGAGCTGTGACTCTTTCCACCACTCGTCCTGCTGTACCGGCCCCAGGCTCAACAGCCCGACCGCCACGACCACCAGCAACACGCCACGCGCCCCGCCGAAAGCCATGCCGAGGAATCGATCGGTCCCGGATAGCCCGGTGACGCGAACCAACTCGCCGATAAGATAATTGATCATTGCGCCTACGATTAAAGTGGCGACAAACATGATGGCACAGCCCGTGATCACACGAGCCGACGGCGTAGCAATATATCCGCCCAGGTACTCGGACAATGAACCACCGAACATCCAGGCAACGACTCCTGCGATGATCCAGGTCAGCAGCGAGAGTGCTTCCTTGACGAAGCCGCGGCTCAGACTGATCAAAGCGGAGATGGCGATGATTGCAACGATCGCCCAGTCAACCCAGGTAAATGGCACAGTGCAGCCTACAGACAGATGAGGCGGCGCATTTTAGCAGAGCCCATGGCTGTCGGTAAGCTGAGATTGTCAGTGCTTTTCAAATCGGGGTGATAGATTTAGCCGCGCTCAGGCTGGAAACGCACCACAAAACCCTTGAGGTTCTGCTGGCGACTCAACAAATCACGCAGACGATCGGCTTCCGCACGCTCGATCAGCGGCCCGACGAACACTCGATTCTTGCCATCGGCGGAGCGAATGTAGGCGTTATAGCCTTGGCTGCGCAGGGTTTTCTGCAAACTTTCAGCACTCTCACGGCTCGCCAGGCTTGCCAGTTGCACCGACCAGCTGACCGACAGGCCATTGGCATCGACGCGACTTGGAGTAGCGACCGGCTTGGTCGGTGCAACCGCGATTGGCTGGGCAGGTGCCGGCACAGGCTTGGCAACTGGCGCTGCTGGCGGCGCGACTGGCTTGGCAGCCGGCGGCGCTGGCGCTACGGGAGCCGTTGGTGCAATCGGTGCCGACGGCGCTTGCTGCTCGGCAATTTCGTCGTCGCTTGGCACAGGCTCTTGCGGCAATGCCTGTGGTTCAGGCACCGCGACCGGCTCGATCTGCACTTGCGGTAACGAGGAGGCATGCGGTGCGGCAGGCGCGTCGACCCTTACCTGGCGCTGTTCGTCCTGACGGGAAAACAGCATCGGCAAGAAAATCACCGCCAGCGCCACCAGCACCAAGGCACCGACCATGCGCTGCTTGTACGCCTTATCCAGCAAAGCCATTTGCCGCTTCCTCCGTGGAGCGCCGGGCCAGCCACTCAAGGGCCTCGGCGACACAATAAAATGATCCGAATAACAGAATCTCGTCGTCGCTCGTCGCCTGCGCGCACTGCCCTTCCAGGGCAGCGGCCACGCTGTCATAGGACGTAACCGAGGCGCCAAGGTTCTGCAACGCTGCGTGCAACTGAGCTACCGGCCGTGCCCGCGGCGAATCCAGCGGCGCGACGGCCCAATGCTGGACACTAGCATTCAATTCACCGACAACACCATCCAGGTCCTTGTCCGCCAACAACCCGAACACCGCCAGACGCTTGCCGGCCAGCGGTCGACTGGCCAGACGCCGAGCCAGATATTCTGCCGCGTGAGGGTTGTGCCCCACGTCCAGCAGCAGATTCAGACGCTTGCCCTGCCAGTCGAACTGCCGACGATCAAGACGACCGACGATCCGCGTCGCTTTCAACGCTTCAATAATCTGCGCATCCACCCAAGGCAAACCGAGCAGAAGGTAAGCCTGCAACGCCAGTGCAGCGTTTTCCATCGGCAGATCGAGCAATGGCAGATCGTGCAATTCGACCGCACGCCCTTGAGCATCAACGCCGCGCCATTGCCAGTTGTAATCGGTGATACCGAGGTCGAAATCGCGCCCACGCAGGAAAAACGGGCAATTGAGCTCGCGCGCCTTATCCAGCAGAGGTTGAGGAGGATTCAGATCGCCGCACAGTGCAGGAGCGCCCTGGCGGAAGATTCCGGCCTTTTCGAAGGCCACGGATTCGCGGGTATCACCCAGGTAATCCGCATGGTCGACACCAATGCTGGTGACCAGCGCGATATCGGCGTCCACCACGTTGACCGTGTCCAGGCGCCCGCCCAGGCCGACTTCCAGCACCACCGCATCGAGACCGGCCTGTTGAAACAGCCAGAACGCCGCCAGGGTGCCCATTTCGAAGTAAGTCAGGGATGTTTCGCCGCGACCCGCCTCGACCGCGGCAAAGGCTTCACACAGCTGCGCGTCAGTGGCTTCGACACCATTGACCTGCACCCGCTCGTTGTAACGCAGCAGGTGCGGAGAATTGTAGACACCCACGTTCAGGCCCTGCGACCGCAGCAATGAAGCCACGAATGCGCAGGTAGACCCTTTGCCGTTGGTGCCGGTGACCGTGATCACCCGAGGCGCCGGCTTGCCCAGCCCCATGCGGGACGCTACCTGTTGCGAACGCTCCAACCCCATGTCGATGGCCGAAGGATGCAACTGTTCAAGGTAGGCGAGCCACTCGCCAAGGGTGCGCTCGATCATAGGTTCGCAGGTACCGGTGGGACCACGATCGGCTCGACTGGCGCGGCGACGAATTTAGGCGTCGGCTTGCCGGTCAGTTGCGCCAACAGGTTGCCCAGACGGGGACGCAGCTCCTGACGAGGGATGATCATGTCGATCGCGCCGTGCTCCAGCAGGAACTCGCTGCGCTGGAAGCCTTCCGGCAGTTTTTCGCGAACGGTTTGTTCGATCACGCGCGGACCGGCGAAACCGATCAGGGCTTTCGGCTCACCGACGATCACGTCGCCGAGCATCGCCAGACTGGCGGAAACACCGCCGTAGACCGGGTCGGTCAGCACCGAGATGAACGGAATGCCTTCTTCGCGCAGACGTGCCAGCACCGCGGAGGTCTTGGCCATTTGCATCAGGGAGATCAGCGCTTCCTGCATCCGTGCACCGCCGGAAGCGGAGAAGCAGATCATCGGGCAACGGTTTTCCAGGGCGTAGTTGGCGGCGCGCACAAAGCGCTCACCGACGATGGCACCCATCGAGCCACCCATGAAGGAGAATTCGAAAGCCGACACCACGACCGGCATGCCCAGCAAGGTGCCGCTCATGGAGATCAGTGCGTCTTTTTCGCCGGTCTGCTTTTGTGCAGCGGTCAGGCGATCCTTGTACTTCTTGCCGTCACGGAATTTCAGACGGTCAACCGGCTCCAGGTCCGCGCCCAGTTCGGCACGACCTTCAGCGTCGAGGAAGATGTCGATGCGCGCGCGTGCGCCGATACGCATGTGGTGGTTGCACTTGGGGCAAACGTCCAGGGTCTTTTCCAGCTCCGGACGATACAGCACCGCCTCGCAAGACGGGCATTTGTGCCACAGACCTTCAGGCACCGAGCTCTTCTTGACCTCGGAACGCATGATCGAAGGGATCAGTTTGTCTACTAACCAGTTGCTCATGCTTTCTTTCTCCAGTACCGGCGGCCCGAACGCTCTGGTTCGCAGCCCCGCGTATGCCCTTGAGCTAAATTCATATGTGTAGCGATGATCGATGGATTGCCGGGTCAGCGAGACGCTGACCTGCGTACGACCCAAAAATTCTCAGCCATGCCTGCTTTGTGCAGGTGCACCTCTTTTGTACAGAGCAGTGGACGGCGGCAGTCTGCCAGCCGTCACATCAACGACGTGCTACCGCGTACCGCTTTGATGAATGCCTGAATCTTTGCGTGATCCTTGATGCCCTTGCTCGCCTCTACCCCTCCGCTGACGTCCACCGCGTAAGGCCGAACCCGGGCAATCGCCTCGGCGACGTTATCTGGCGTCAAGCCACCCGCCAGGATGATCGGCTTGCTCAAGCCTTGCGGTATCAGTGACCAATCGAAGGCTTCACCGGTTCCACCAGGAACACCTTCGACATAGGCGTCGAGCAAAATACCGCTGGCACTTGGGTATGCGTCACAAGCTGCCGCGATGTCATCACCGGCCTTGACCCGCAATGCCTTGATGTACGGTCGGTGCCAGCCTTCGCAATCAGCGGCGGTTTCGTCGCCATGGAACTGCAACAGGTCCAGTGGCACGGCATCGAGGATTTCCCCCAACTCGCAACGGCTGGCGTTGACGAACAAACCCACGGTGGTCACGAACGGCGGCAAGGCCTTGATGATCGCCCTCGCCTGCTGGAACGTCACGGCCCGCGGGCTTTTGGCGTAGAACACAAATCCGATGGCATCGGCCCCGGCCTCAACCGCCGCCAACGCATCCTCTATGCGGGTAATCCCACAAATTTTGCTGCGAACGGCCGACATGTCGATAGAACCTCAGGGCAATTGCGGGAAAGTCCCGGATGGTATCAAAAGCGTTCGAAGGCGTCAGCCGTCAAGTTCCGAGAAGCCGGTGAGGAAGTGTGGGCCGATGTAACGCTCGGGCAATTCGAACTCGTCGCGATACTCGACCTGCACCAGATACAGACCAAACGGATGAGCCGTCACCCCACCGGAACGGCGAATACGACTCTCCAGCACCTCTTTCATCCACTCCACGGGACGCTCGCCAGCACCGATAGTCATCAAGACGCCTGCGATGTTGCGCACCATGTGGTGCAGGAACGCACTGGCACGGATATCCAGCACGATCATTTTGCCATGGCGGGTAACGCGCAGGTGATGCAGCTCCTTGATCGGCGACTTGGCCTGGCACTGGCCGGCGCGGAAAGCACTGAAGTCGTGGGTGCCGACCAGATACTGGGCGGCCTCGGACATGCGCTCAACGTCCAGCGGGCGGTGGTTCCAGGTGATTTCTTCGTTCAGGTGCGCCGGGCGGATCTGATCGTTGTAGATCACGTAGCGATAGCGCCGGGCGATGGCTTTGAACCGCGCATGGAAATGCGCCGGCATGACCTTGGCCCAGCTGACGCTGATGTCGTGCGGCAAGTTGATGTTGGCACCCATGACCCAGGCCTTCATCGAGCGCTCAACCTGGGTGTCGAAATGCACCACTTGGCCGCAAGCATGCACACCGGCGTCGGTGCGCCCGGCGCAATGCAGCGACACGGGTGAGTCGGCGACTTTGGACAAGGCCTTTTCAAGAAGCTCCTGCACCGTGTCCACACCGGAGGCCTGACGTTGCCAGCCGCGATAACGCGAACCTTTATATTCAACGCCCAACGCGATCCGGAAAAAGCCGTCGGCCGCCATTTCGGCGGCCGGATTATCTATATTTGCCAAGGGGTGACAGCCTGCTGATCTACGCAAAGGCAGGCATTATAAGGCCGCCGGACCGGGATGCCAGTGTAACTGTGACACGGCGTTGAATGTACCAACCCCATCGCACCCCCCAAACAAAAACGGCAGCCTGGATGGGCTGCCGTTTTGTTTAAGCCTTACCGACGATTCACGCCAGACGCGAGAGCATTTCCTTGGCTTCGCTCTTCTGCCCCGCATCGCCCTCGGTCACCACCTCATTGAGGATGTCCCGAGCACCGTCATTGTCGCCCATGTCGATGTAGGCCTGGGCCAAGTCGAGTTTGGTGGCGACTTCATCAGCACCAGAGAGGAAATCGAGCTCGTCATCTGACGCGGCCAACGCATCTTCCTCGGTGAAGCTTGGCTCGCCGAGGCTCTGGGACAAACGATCCAGCTCGGCATTGACGTCGTTGAGTTCGTTTTCAAAGGCGTCAGGCTTACCCGGGGCGGCGTCCATTTCATCGGCCAGCGACAGATCGAAATCAGCCGGCAACTCCAGATCGTCGAGCGGCGCCTCAGTCACCGTTGGCGCCTCAGTGACGGTCGGCACTTCAGCGACAGGCAAGTCCTTGAGGTCGTCATCCAGGCTCAGCAGGAAGTCGTCTTCAGCCAGAGTCTCCGGGGAAGCATCGCCGCCCAGATCCATGTCCAGGTCAAAGTCCGACAGGTCGTCGAGGCTTTCCTTGATTTCAGTCTGTTGTTGCAACACCGACTCAAAGCTCAGGTCGTCGTCCAGCGGAAACTCATCCAGCTCAGCCAGAGACTCTGGTTCTGGCTCAGGCTGTGGCTGCGGTGCCGGCTCGACTGCAACCGCAGGCGTGATCGGAGTAGCCGCTTCCAGATCGTCGAGACTCAGATCGAAAGCACTGTCAAAGTCAGCCAATGCCGGTTCCGGGGCTTGCGGCTCGTCCAGCAGCAGGTCCTTGACGTACTGTGCGTCCAGCTCGGCGGCGACAGCTGCGGCGGCCAGACCGCCCACCGCCGCGACCACCATGGCCGGGAAGCGGCTTTTCAGCTGTTCGACCCGGGCGAAGTTGTCGCCGTTGGCCACCAGTTGACGCTCCTGAGCGACGAACGCATCGCGATCGCCCTGCTGACCGTAGACTTCCATCAGCTTCAGGCGCAGGTCGCTGCGTTGCGGCTCTTGCTTGATAGCGTCTTCCAGCAGCGCGGCAGCCTGATTCAGGCGACCAGCCGCGATGTGCGACTGAGCCTGGGCCAAGACGTCGTCAGAGCGTTCGGCGGCAGGCGCAACCAACGGTGCAGCGATCGGTGGCGTCATCACAACCGGGGCAATCACCGGGGCCGGTGCAGGTGCAGGCGTTGGTGCGGTCGCGAGTTTCACGCTTGGCGGCGGGACTTCCAGACCTTCGAAGCTGCTTTCCGGCAGGTCGAGGTCGGCGGAGAACTCTTGCTCCTCAGCCAAGGCACGGGCCATGCGCAGATGTTTTTCTGCTTCTTGCTGAGCTTTGCGGCGACGGGCCAGCAACAGCAGCAAGAGCAGCAGAACCACTGCACCGCCACCCACCAGACCCAGCAGGATCGGGTTGGTCAGCAGTTCGTTGAATTTCTGCTCGTCGGACGCCACAGGCGTCGGCTCGACGGCTGGCGCCGGAACGACTTCCGGCGCAGGAGCCGCCGGAGTCACTTCAACAGGTGTTGCCGCCGGGCTGGCTGCCAGCTCGGCCGACATCGCCGGAGCGGTCGTAGCCGCCGGTGCG
The DNA here is from genome assembly GCF_001655615.1 of Pseudomonas sp. GR 6-02. Classification (GTDB taxonomy): domain Bacteria; phylum Pseudomonadota; class Gammaproteobacteria; order Pseudomonadales; family Pseudomonadaceae; genus Aquipseudomonas. The sequence continues at coordinate 2,269,825 of NZ_CP011567.1, read as the reverse complement.
CCCGCGCCGCCTTCGGCTTGCAGCTTGGCCAACTGATTATTCTTCAGTTCGATCAGGCGCTGCAGCTTGTCCAGCTGGCTTTGCAGGTCGTTCATGCGGCTTTTCAGTTCAGCGTTGTCACGGCGAGCCGTGTCGAGGCTTTCCTGGGTCACGGCCAGCTTGTTGCTCAAGGCTTTCGCATCACCGGCGGCACCTTTGCCACGGCCCTTGCCGGTGTCGGCAGAGACCAGGCTCAGCTTGTCCGTGGCGATTTGCGACGAAGCGCCGTCACCGCGAGCACGCTTGGTGGCGTCGAGTTGCTGCTGCCCGCTTCCAGGCTTCGCCACATAGCGACGACCGTGGCGCCATGCAGAGTTCTGCGCCGCGACTTCAGCGATGGCCTTGGGTTGCGGCAGGCTGGCGCTTTGCACCTGATCCGGCAGACGCAGCACCTGGCCGGCTTTCAGCCGGTTGATGTTGCCGTCGATAAAGGCATCCGGGTTCAGCGCCTGGATGGCCAGCATGGTTTGCTGGATCGATCCACCGTTACGCGCCTTCGCGGCGATTTCCCATAAGGTATCGCGCGACGTGGTGGTGTATTGCGTCGATTTGGTCGCGCCGGTGACTGGCGCGGTCACCGCCTGGGCTGGCGCCGGTTGCGCGGCGGCATCGGCGGTTTGCGGCGAGAATTTGGACGGATCGAGCAGCACGCTGTAATCACGCAGCAGACGACCGCTTGGCCACATCACCTGAACCAGGAATTTCACCATCGGTTCGGACAGCGGTTTGCTGGAGGTGATGCGCAGGATGCTTTTGCCGCTGGCGTTAAGCACCGGCGTGAAAGTCAGGTCGTTGAGGAACGCCTGACGATCGACACCGGCCTTGGCGAAATCTTCGGGCGAGGCCAGGCTCGGCACCACTTCGGCAGCCGTGAGATCCTTGACGTCGAGCAACTCGATTTCTGCTACCAGAGGCTGGTTCAGCGTCGATTTCAGGGTCAATTCCCCAAGCCCGAGGGCATGCGCCATACCGGAGGACAGCGCCGAGGCGGCCGCTATTGCTAACACCAGTTTGCGAACTTGAACCATAGCCTCATCCTTTGTTTGAACATTCCTCGGCCAGCGAGAAGGTGTTGATTGCCGCTGCCGTAAGGCGTTGCGCGCGACGGCGAAGGGTCGTCGCGCGCGATCGTTTCATTCATGCGACGAAAGCCCTGCGGGATGGCTCGCCTCAAGCATTCCAGCCAAACATGGTGTTCGGCTGGAACCACTAGAAAAAATTGTTGCCAAGTATCTTTTACAGCAGGTCTTTTATCAACAATTCAGCCACCTGCACAGCATTGAGCGCGGCGCCTTTGCGTACGTTATCTGACGTCAGCCATACGTTAAGTTCCGCCGGGTCGTCGATCCCGCTGCGAACCCGACCAACGTAAACCACGTCCTGCCCTACCGCATCGCCTACCGGAGTCGGGTAATCGCCCGCCTCGACCAGCTCGATACCGGGCGCCGCTTCCAGTGCCGCGTTGACTTTCGCCAGGTCGACAGCGCTCGATGACTGCAAGGTCACGCTATAGCTATCGCCAAAAAACACCGGGGCTTGAATGCAAGTGACGGAAATCTTTAATAAAGGCAGCGACAAGACCTGACGCAGCTCGCGCACCAGACGCTTTTCCAGCAACGTGTGGCCCTGAGCATCGGGCGCACCGACTTGCGCCAACAGGTTAAAAGCCATCTGCCGATCGAAGAAAGCCGGCTCCAGCGGACGCACGTTGAGCAGTTCGGCGGTTTGCCGGGCCAGCTCGCTGACGGCTTCGCGGCCCTGGGCGGATACCGCCAGGCACGCCGTCAGGCTGATGCGTTGCAGGTCGAGCAAGTCGAGCAGCGGCGCCAGCACCACCGCCAGCGCTGTCGCCGAAGGGCTTGGGCTGCTGACCTGGAAGGGCTTTTTCAGGCCGGCAAGAATTGCAGCATTGGCCTCGGGCACCACTTGCGGCGCCTGATCGGCCGGCAACGCGCCGGACAGGTCGATCAGCGAGCAACCGGCGGCCGTAGCGCGCGGGGCGAAACTGAGGGTCACCGCCGGACCGGCGGCGAAGAACACCAACTGGACTTTGCTGAAGTCGAACTCATCGACTTCGCGCACCCGCACGTTCTTGCCGCGAAACGGCACCGAGTGTCCGGCCGATTCACTGCTCGCCAGCAGGTGCAGATTGCCGACCGGGAAGTCGCGCTCTTCGAGAATCTGGACGAGTGTTTCGCCGACAGTACCGGTGGCACCGATCACGGCAATATCGAAGGACTGGCTCATGGTTCTACCTCTGGCGAAACGGGGGGAGCGGCACTTTACCGGGTGGTTGGTGGCGAGGCAATGAATGGGGAAGCCTTGTAGCAGCTGCCGAAGGCTGCGTTCGAGGACGAAGTCCTCGTCATGGCGATCCCGATCATTCAGGCAAACCGCGCGCGCAGGGTTTACGACTGCTGCGCAGCCGGACGCAGGCTTCGCCAGCTGCTACAGAAGTTGGATGGCGCGCATAAAAAACCCGCACCTCTTTCAAGGCACGGGTTCTTTCATTGCATCAATCGATCAACGCTCAAGCAGGATCCGCAGCATGCGACGCAGCGGCTCGGCCGCGCCCCACAGCAGTTGGTCGCCAACGGTGAAGGCACCGACGAATTGCGAACCCATGTTCAGCTTGCGCAGACGACCGACCGGCACGTTCAGGGTGCCGGTGACTTTCGTCGGGCTCAGCTCCTGCATGCTGATTTCACGGTTGTTCGGCACCAGCTTGACCCAAGGGTTGTGCTGGCTGATCAGCCCTTCGATATCAGCGATCGGCACGTCTTTGTTCAGCTTGATGGTCAGCGCCTGGCTGTGGCAACGCATGGCGCCGATGCGCACGCAGATACCGTCCACCGGGATCGGGCTCTTGAAGCGACCGAGGATCTTGTTGGTCTCGGCCTGGGCCTTCCACTCTTCACGGCTCTGGCCGTTCGGCAGTTCCTTGTCGATCCATGGGATCAGGCTGCCGGCCAGCGGTACGCCAAAGTTTTCGGTCGGGTACGCGTCGCTGCGCATGGCTTCGGCAACACGGCGGTCGATGTCGAGGATGGCGCTGGCCGGATCGGCCAGTTGATCGGCGACAGCGCCGTGGGTCACACCCATTTGCTTGATCAGCTCACGCATGTGCTGCGCGCCGCCACCAGAGGCCGCCTGATAGGTCATGGCGCTCATCCACTCCACCAGACCGGCTTCGAACAGGCCACCCAAGCCCATCAGCATCAGGCTGACGGTGCAGTTGCCGCCGATGTAGTTCTTGGTGCCCGCGTCGAGCTGCTGGTCGATAACCTTGCGGTTCACCGGGTCCAGCACGATCACCGCGTCATCCTGCATGCGCAGGCTGGAAGCGGCGTCGATCCAGTAACCCTGCCAGCCGGCTTCGCGCAGCTTCGGGAACACTTCGCTGGTGTAGTCGCCACCTTGGCAGGTCAGAATCACGTCGAGGGTTTTCAGCTCTTCAATGCTGTAAGCGTCCTTGAGCGGAGCAATGTCCTTGCCCACGGACGGGCCTTGGCCACCGACATTGGAAGTGGTGAAAAACACCGGCTCGATAAGATCGAAATCCTGCTCTTCCAGCATCCGCTGCATGAGCACGGAACCGACCATGCCGCGCCAACCGATCAGACCTACACGTTTCATCGCAACTACACCTTCTTGAAAAGTGGGCCGCTGCTTTCAAGGTTGAAAATTGCAGCGGGCCAGAGAGATTACAGATTCCGCAGCGCGGCGACTACTGCGTCGCCCATTTCCTGCGTACCGACCTTGGTGCAACCAGCCGACCAGATGTCTCCCGTACGCAGACCCTGATCCAAAACCAGGCTCACGGCCTTCTCGATGGCGTCGGCCGCATCCTGCAGATTGAAGCTGTAACGCAGCATCATCGACACCGACAAAATGGTCGCCAACGGGTTGGCAATGCCCTTGCCAGCGATGTCTGGCGCCGAACCGTGGCACGGCTCGTACATGCCTTTGTTGTTGGCATCCAGCGACGCCGACGGCAGCATGCCGATGGAACCGGTGAGCATCGACGCTTCGTCGGAAAGAATGTCGCCGAACAGGTTGTCGGTGACGATCACGTCGAACTGCTTCGGCGCACGCACCAGTTGCATGGCCGCGTTGTCGACGTACATGTGGCTCAGTTCGACGTCCGGGTAGTCCTTGGCCACTTGCTCGACGATTTCACGCCACAGCTGGCTGGAGGCCAGCACGTTGGCCTTGTCCACCGAGCACAGCTTCTTGCCGCGTACGCGGGCCATGTCGAAACCGACACGGGCGATACGGCGGATTTCAGTTTCGCTGTATGGCAGCGTGTCGTAGGCCTGACGCTCGCCGCTCTCCAGTTCGCGCACGCCACGTGGCGCACCGAAGTAGATACCGCCGGTCAGTTCACGGACGATCAGGATGTCCAGGCCGGCAACGATTTCTGCCTTCAGGCTGGAAGCCTCGGCCAGTTGCGGGTACAGGATCGCCGGACGCAGGTTGCCGAACAGGCCCAGTTGCGCACGGATTTTCAGCAGACCGCGCTCAGGGCGGATGTCACGCTCGATGGTGTCCCATTTCGGGCCGCCCACGGCGCCCAGCAGCACAGCATCGGCTGCGCGTGCACGGGCCAGGGTCTCATCGGCCAGCGGCACTCCGTGCTTGTCGATGGCGGCGCCACCGATCACGTCATGGCTCAGTTCGAAGCCCAGGCTGTACTTGTCGTTCGCCAGCTCCAGCACCTTGACCGCTTCGGCCATGATTTCCGGGCCAATACCGTCGCCTGGGAGAATCAGAATCTGCTTGCTCATGCTTTCCTCATGTCATCAGTCGGCGCGCCCTGAGGCGCGCCCGGAAAAATTCTATCGTTCAGCCATCAGCACCAGCACATCGGTGCTGAACGAACCATCGGCTTCAATCTCAAAATATTCGCGCACCTCGTTGCCCATCGATTGCTGCAACTCGAGGATCGCCGCGCGCATCACCTGCGGCGTACGCATGCGCTCGACCCAGGAGGTGTACTCCAGGCGCAACCGTTGACGCGTGGTGCTGCGGGTATGCAACCCCGCTTCGCTGACCTGACGCAACCACTCGCCCGCAGAATAATCGCGCACGTGGCTGGTGTCGCGCAGCACTTCGACGCTTTGCAGGTAAGTGTCGAACAACGGGCTGCCCGGCGACAACACATCGATGAACGCCGCCACCCCGCCCGGCTTCAGCACCCGGCGAACTTCGCGCAGGGCCACGCCGAGGTCGCTCCAATGGTGCGCCGAATAGCGGCTGAAGACGAAATCGAACTCACCATCGGCGAACGGCAGACGCTCGGCGGCGCCGTTGACCGTGGTCACATTGCTCAAACCCCGGTCGACAGCGGCGGCGGCGACCACATCGAGCATCTGCTGGGACAGGTCGTAAGCGACGACTTCCTTGACCAGCGAGGCCACATGAAAACTCACATGACCGGCACCGCAACCCAGGTCCAGTACCCGGGCATCGCCCTGCCCCGCCAGTTCAGCCTGTAGCAGCGCGAATTCGGTGCCTTGAGCGTGTACGGCGCTGCTCAGATAGGCCGAGGCCTGTTCACCGAATTGTTTTTGGACTACCTGGCTGTGCTGCGCGGTGCTGGTCATCGGGACTTCCTTTTTAGGTTTAACCTTGCGCTGTCTGGGCCTGCCCGCGAAGAGGCCGGCCCTGATTACATCGATTCCAGATCAATCTCAGGCGTCGCGAAACAACCATGGCTGGCTCGCGCGGTGCTTGGCTTCAAACGTGGCAATCGCTTCGTGATCCTGCAAAGTCAGACCGATATCGTCCAGGCCATTGAGCAGGCAGTGCTTACGGAAGGCATCGATCTCGAAACTCAGCACTTTGCCGTCCGGACGGGTCACGGTCTGGGCCTGCAAATCGATCTGCAACTGGTAGCCCGGGTTCGCTTCAACCTGCTTGAACAGCTCATCGACTTCAGCGTCGCTCAAGATGATCGGCAACAAGCCGTTCTTGAAGCTGTTGTTGAAGAAGATGTCGGCGTAGCTCGGCGCGATGATGCTGCGGAAACCGTACTCTTCCAGTGCCCACGGCGCGTGCTCGCGGCTGGAGCCGCAACCGAAGTTCTCGCGGGCCAGCAACACGCTGGCGCCTTGATAACGCTCGGCGTTGAGGACGAAGTCCTTGTTCAGCGGGCGCTTGGAGTTGTCCTGATACGGCTGGCCAACGTCCAGATAACGCCACTCATCGAACAGGTTCGGACCGAAACCGGTGCGTTTGATCGACTTCAAGAACTGCTTCGGGATGATCTGGTCGGTGTCGACGTTGGCACGATCCAAAGGCGCGACAAGACCAGTGTGCTGGGTAAAAGCTTTCATGCTGCGCTCCTTTAGATCAATTCACGGACGTCGACGAAACGACCGTTCACAGCGGCGGCGGCGGCCATGGCCGGGCTGACGAGGTGGGTACGACCACCGGCGCCCTGACGGCCTTCGAAGTTACGGTTGGAGGTCGACGCGCAATGCTCGCCCGACTCCAAACGGTCCGGGTTCATCGCCAGGCACATCGAGCAGCCAGGCTCACGCCATTCAAAACCGGCCTCGATAAAAATCTTGTCCAGGCCTTCGGATTCGGCCTGAGCCTTCACCAGCCCCGAACCCGGCACCACGATGGCCTGCTTGATGGTCGAAGCCACTTTGCGGCCCTTGGCGATCACCGCGGCGGCGCGCAGGTCTTCGATCCGCGAGTTGGTGCAGGAGCCGATGAATACACGGTCCAACTGAATGTCGGTGATCGCCTGATTGGCGGTCAAACCCATGTATTTCAAGGCGCGTTCGATGGAATCGCGCTTGACCAGGTCCATTTCCTTGGCCGGATCCGGTACGTTCTGATCCACGGCCAACACCATCTCAGGCGAGGTGCCCCAGCTGACTTGCGGCTTGATCTGAGAGGCATCGAGCTCGACGATGGTGTCGAACTTGGCATCGGCGTCGGAGACCAGGTCTTTCCAGGCTTCGACGGCCAAATCCCATTCCGCGCCCTTCGGAGCAAATGGACGGCCCTTGACGTAAGCCACGGTTTTTTCGTCGGCAGCCACCAGGCCAACACGGGCGCCGGCTTCGATGGACATGTTGCAGATGGTCATGCGGCCTTCAACGGACAGGTCGCGAATCGCGCTACCGGCGAATTCGATGGCGTGGCCATTACCGCCGGCGGTGCCGATCTTGCCGATCACGGCGAGGACGATGTCCTTGGCAGTCACGCCGAACGGCAATTTGCCCTCGACCAACACCAGCATGTTCTTCATTTTCTTGGCGACCAGGCACTGAGTGGCGAGCACGTGCTCGACCTCGGAGGTGCCGATACCGTGAGCCAGGGCACCGAATGCGCCGTGGGTCGAGGTGTGGGAGTCGCCGCAGACCACGGTCATGCCCGGCAAGGTGGCGCCCTGCTCCGGGCCGATGACGTGGACGATGCCTTGGCGGACGTCATTCATCTTGAATTCGACGATGCCGTATTCGTCACAGTTATCGTCGAGGGTCTGAACCTGCAAACGCGAGACCTGGTCGACGATCGCTTCGATGCCGCCCTTGCGCTCCGGGGTGGTCGGTACGTTGTGGTCCGGGGTCGCGATGTTGGCATCGATGCGCCAAGGCTTGCGCCCGGCCAGACGCAGGCCTTCGAAGGCTTGCGGCGAGGTCACTTCATGGATGATGTGACGATCGATGTAGATCAGCGCAGAGCCATCGTCGCGCTGCTTGACCAAATGCGAATCCCAGAGCTTGTCGTAGAGCGTTTTGCCGGCCATCAGACGGTTTCCTCATCAGCTTGTTTCTATGCCCCGGATCTTGAGTAATTCAATAACCCCTTGGCTTGTGAGGTCGATCCTAGGGGGTTACATTAAATAACTCAAATTCATATTTTTTATGCTTTGCATAACCAACTGGAATGTCACTGAGACCTCATTATGGACCTCGCCAACCTCAACGCTTTTATCGCGATTGCCGAGACCGGAAGCTTCTCCGGCGCCGGTGAACGACTGCACCTGACGCAACCGGCCATCAGCAAGCGCATCGCCGGGCTGGAGCAGCAATTGAAGGTGCGACTGTTCGATCGACTGGGCCGGGAAGTCGGCCTGACCGAAGCCGGCCGCGCCTTGCTGCCACGGGCCTATCAGATCCTCAATGTACTGGATGACACCCGCCGCGCCCTGACCAACCTGACTGGCGAAGTGACCGGTCGTGTGACATTGGCCACCAGCCATCACATCGGCCTGCATCGCTTGCCGCCCTTATTAAGGGAGTTCACCCGACGTTACCCGCAAGTGGCGCTGGATATTCAGTTCCTCGATTCGGAAGTGGCCTACGAAGAAATCCTACATGGCCGCGCTGAACTGGCAGTCATCACCCTTGCACCGGAACCTCACACATTGGTCAAGGCCACGCCCGTGTGGGACGACCCACTGGATTTCGTGGCCGCCCCAGAGCATCCGCTGATCAGCAACGGTGCGGTCAGCCTGGCGGACATTGCCCTGCACCCCGCGGTTTTCCCCGGCGGCAACACCTTTACCCACCACATCGTGCAACGCCTGTTCGAGGCCCAGGGCCTGACGCCGAACATCGCCATGAGCACCAATTATCTGGAGACCATCAAGATGATGGTCTCGATCGGCCTGGCCTGGAGCGTTTTGCCGCGCACCATGCTGGATGAGCAAGTGGCGCGCATACCTTTGCCGGGCATACAGCTCACTCGCCAGCTAGGCTATATCCTGCACACCGAACGGACGCTGTCGAACGCGGCAAAGGCCTTCATGGCTTTGCTGGATGCACAAATCGATCAGCCAGGGACTCGCGGCTAAGCTGTGCTTCTTCTTTTGTGCTACGCCTATAGAGCCCCAAAACCCTGTGCCTAACGCCCAATTCAGCCCAAGGCCTGTCATCCATGCCCAAATCTGTTGAACGTATGCCGCCAATGCCGCGAATTCAGGCAATTGACCCAAAACGGTCCGAGCAGAGCTGGGAAAGCGCCCCACAGTTGCTCGCGGCCCTCAATGGTGCCCGACTGGGCGCCTGGTATTGGGACATCGAGCGCGGACAGATCAGTTGGTCACGGGGCACTCAGGCGTTGTTCGGCTTCGATCCCCGACAACCGTTGCCCGAGGATCTGGAATACCTCGACCTGCTGCCCCAGGAGGATCGGGCGAAAGCCATCCGCGCCTTCAATGCAGTGATCGCCGGCGCCCCGCTGGAGCAGGCCATGCACCACCGCATCCGCTGGCCCGACGGCAGCCTGCACTGGCTGGAAATCAACGGCAGCCTGCTACCGGACAAAAACGGCCGGCCACGAATGATCGGGGTCATCCGTGAAATCACCCACCAGCGCCAGCGTGAACAAGCGCTGAGCAGCTCGGAAAAACGCTTCGCCACGCTGTTTCACCTGTGCCCGAATATGGTGCTGCTGACCCGTCAGGAAGACGGCCTGATCAGCGAAGCCAACCAGTATTTCGAAAGCCTGTTCGGCTGGCCGGTGCAAGACGCAATCGGCCGAACCACCCTGGAACTGGGCCTTTGGGTCAACCCGGAGCAACGGGCGGAACTGGTCAAGGCCACCAAGGCCAAAGGTGAGCTGATCAACATGGAGGTGCAATTTCGCGCCAGCAACGGGCAGGTTCACGACGGCATTCTCAGCGCGCAAAAGGTCGAGCTCGAAGGCCAGCCCTATCTGCTGAGCACATTCCTTGACACCACCGAACGAAAAATCGCCGAGCACGCCCTCAAAGACAGCCAGGAACGCCTCGACCTGGCCCTGGATTCAGCACAACTCGGCACCTGGGACTGGCACATCCCCAGCGGCATGCTTTATGGCTCGGCGCGGGCCGCCCAGCTGCATGGTCTGGAGCCCAAACCCTTCCATGAATCCTTCGATGCGTTTTTCGAAGGTGTACCCGGTGAAGAACGCGACACCATGCGCGACGCTTACCGCAGCTTACGCGAAGGCCCGGCCGGCAATTATCAACTGACGTACCGCGTGCAACTGCCGGACGGCAGTTCGCGCTACCTGGAAAGCCGCGCCAGACTCTACCGCGATGATAGCGGCAACCCGCTGCGCATGGCCGGCACATTGCTGGACATCACCGAGCAAGTGGAGCGCGAGCAGCAACTGATAGCGTCGGAAGAGAAATTCGCCACGTTGTTCCAGGTCAGCCCCGACCCGATCTGCGTCACGCGTCAGGACACCGGCCACTTCATCGAGATCAACTCCAGCTTCACCCAGACGTTCGGCTGGAGCACCACCGACGTCATCGGCCGCAGCGCCGACGAAATCGGCCTGTGGGACGCCTCGGCGAAAAGCCTGCAAAGGATCGAGCGGGTCATCCGCGAACAGGGCCTGAACAATGTGGCGATCATCGTTCAACACAAGGACGGGCAATCCCTGACCTGCGTGATCTCCAGCCGCCAGATCAGCGTCGGCGACCAGCCGTGCATCGTCACCACCCTGCGCGACATCACCCAACAGCAACGCTCGGAAGCGGCGCTCAAGGCCAGCGAAGAGAAGTTCGCCAAGGCCTTCCATTCAAGCCCCGACGCCATCACCATTACCGAGCGCGACACTGGACGCTATCTGGAAGTTAACGACGGCTTCTGCCGCCTGACCGGCTACCGTGCCGATGAAGTGGTGGGCCGCACGGTGTATCAGGTCGGCATCTGGGCCGAGGAGAAACAACGCTCGGCGTTGCTGGCCGAACTACAGATCAAGGGCCGGGTTCACCACCTGGAAATGCTCGGGCGCAACAAGCGCGGCGAGTTGCTGACCGTCGAAGTCTCGGTGGAACCGATCACCCTCAACGAAACTGCCTGCCTGCTGCTGACCGCCCGGGACGTCAGCCTGCTGAAAAATGCCGAAGCGCAGATCCGTCACCTGGCCTACCACGACCCGCTGACCAACCTGCCGAACCGCGCGCTGTTGATGGACCGCCTGAGCCAGCAGATCGCCCTGCTCAAGCGCCACAACTTGCGTGGCGCCCTGATGTTCCTCGACCTCGACCACTTCAAGCACATCAACGACTCCCTCGGCCACCCGGTGGGCGATACGGTGCTGAAAATCATCACCGCGCGCCTTGAAGCCAGCGTACGCATGGAAGACACCGTCGCACGCCTGGGCGGCGATGAGTTCGTGGTGCTGCTCAGTGGCCTGGAAGGCTCGCGCACCGACGTCAGCGCTCAAGTCCGGGAACTGGCGGATACCTTGCGCGAATTGCTGTCCGAACCGATGTTCCTCGATGGACAGCGCCTGCAAGTGACGCCGAGCATCGGCATCGCGCTGATCCCCGACCACGGCTCGACCCCGACCGATCTGTTAAAACGCGCCGATATCGCCCTCTATCGCGCCAAGGACTCGGGCCGCAACACGACGCAGATGTATCACAACACCATGCAGAAGGCCGCCAGCGAACGCCTGCGCATGGAAACCGACCTGCGCCTGGCCCTTTCCCGGGGTGAATTCAGCGTGCAATACCAGCCTCAGGTGGACGCCCGCAACAACCGCATTACCGGCGCCGAAGCCCTGGTGCGCTGGCACCATCCGCAACTGGGCGCGCAATCGCCGACCGAGTTCATCAAGGTGCTGGAAGACAGCGGGCTGATTCTGGAAGTCGGCACATGGATCCTCGACGAAGCTTGTGCGGCCTTCAAACGCCTGATCGCCAAAGGCCTGATCGACCCGCTCAATTTCAGCCTGTGCGTGAATATCAGCCCGCGGCAATTCCGTCAGAACGACTTCGTCGAACGCATCGAGCACAGCCTCGGCAGCCACGACCTGCCCTGCTCGTTGCTGAAACTGGAAATCACCGAAGGCATCGTCATCCAGAACCTGGACGACACCATCAGCAAAATGCGACGCCTGAAAAAACTCGGCGTGAGCTTTGCCATGGACGATTTCGGCACCGGTTACTCCTCGCTGACCTACCTCAAGCGCCTGCCGGTCGACACCCTGAAAATCGACCAGTCATTCGTCCGCGACGCCACCACCGACCCCAACGATGCCGAAATCATTCGCGCCATCGTCGCCATGGCCCGCAGCCTGGAACTGGAAGTGATTGCCGAAGGGGTTGAAACCGAGGAGCAACTGGAGTTCTTGCAAGGGCTGGGCTGCCATTTGTATCAGGGGTATTTGCACAGCCGGCCGTTGCTGGTGGAGGAGTTTCAGAAACTGCTCAAATAGTCCGCATGGGAGACGTTCCGTAACAGGTGCTCCAATTGCCAGTTTTTCTTGCAACCTGTAGGGTCGCGCTTTTTTTTTACTGCCTCAAAGAGATCAACCATGCAGGATGCAACCCTCTCCCGTCCGGCCTTGCTGGGCATCGACCTTGGGACCACCAATAGCCTGATCGCCGTTTGGCAGGAAGGTCAGGCGCAGTTGATTCCGAACGCCCTTGGCGATGTCCTCACCCCTTCAGTGGTCAGCCTCGATGAGGACGACAGCATTCTGGTAGGCAAGGCCGCCCGCGCGCGTCTGACCACCCATCCGGAACGCACGGTGGCGGCGTTCAAGCGTTTTATGGGCAGCGACAAACAGTTCGAACTGGGCGGACGGCAATTCAGCCCCGAAGAGCTGTCGGCACTGGTGATCGGCTCGCTCAAGCAGGATGCTGAAGCCTGGCTAGGCCATCCGGTGTATGAGGCGGTGATTTCGGTGCCGGCCTATTTCAGTGACGAGCAACGCAAACGCACGCTGTTTGCCGCCGAACTGGCAGGCCTGACAGTGTCGCGGCTGATCAACGAACCGACCGCCGCGGCCATGGCCTACGGACTGCACGAGCAGAAGTTCGAGCGCACGCTGATTTTCGACTTGGGCGGCGGCACCTTTGATGTCACGGTACTGGAATACGCACTGCCGCTGATCGAAGTGCATGCCTCCACCGGCGACAACTTCCTCGGCGGTGAAGACTTCACCGCCGCGTTGTTGCAGGCCTGCCTGAAAGACTGGCAACTCACCTCTCAACAGATCGATAACCAGGGGTTGGCCAGCCTGGGCGATGCTCTGGAGCAACTCAAATGCAAACTCAGTGAAGGCACCCAGCACCTGAACTGGAACGGCGCCGGTGCCTTGCGCGAGTGGTCGCTGGATGAGGCCGTCGCGCTGAAAATCTGGGAACCGCTGCTGGCCCGGTTGCGCGCCCCCATCGAACAAGCCCTGCGCGATGCACGGCTCAAGCCTCGGGACCTCGACAGCCTGGTGCTGGTCGGAGGCGCAACGCGGATGCCTGTCGTGCAGCAGATGGTCGCCACGCTGTTCGGGCGCCTGCCCTATCGCCACCTCGACCCGGACACGATTGTCGCACTGGGCGCCGCTACCCAGGCAGCGTGCAAGGCCCGAGACAGCGCAATCGAGGAGCTGATTCTCACTGACGTATGCCCATACACGCTGGGCATTTCGACCCGTCGCGGTGAGGACGTCAGCGGCGCCTTCTCGCCGATCATCGAACGCAACACCGTGATCCCGACTTCTCGGGTGCAACGCTTCTACACCACCCATCCGCAGCAAGACCACATCCGTATCGAGGTCTATCAGGGAGAGCGGCCGTGGGTGCGGGATAATATTTTCATCGATGCCTTCGACGTCGCGGTAGCACCCAGCGACCAGACGCAAGCCCTGGATGTGCGCTTCAGCTACGACATCAACGGTTTGCTTGAAGTCGACGTGACCCTGCTGGCCAGCGGCGAACGCCACAGCCACAGCATCGATCGCAGCCCCACCGGGCTCGACCCACAATCACGGAAAAGCAGCCATGAGCGGCTCAAAGCCCTGAAAATCCATCCACGGGACGCGCTGCCCAATCGCACTCTGCTGGCGCGACTGGAGCGTGCATGGACGCAAAGCCTGGGCGACGAACGCGAACAAATTGCCGATTGGCTGGATACTTTTACCGCCGTGCTCGGTGGCCAGCAATCGGTGGAGATTGCCAGCCATCGGTCACAACTCAATAAAGCACTGGATCAGCTGCGCCTTTAGCCATTAAGCCGCCGCAGAGTCGCCTGCAAGCCACCGGGCAGCGTGTCCTCACCGGCGCTGCCCGGCGGCACACCATAGCGGTTAGGCAGCTTGTCGCCGGGAAAGCCGAACAACACCAGAGGCAGGAACGGCAATACCGGCGTCAGACAGGCAAAGATCAGCAGCGTGGGAATCCCCCGCCCCATGTCATGCAGCCGACGCAGAATCGCACTGAGCAACAGCGCGATGCCCAGCAGCATGACAACTCCCAAGACAACGGTGCCATTGAGCAGCACCATGATCGGGGTGATCAGCACACCTCCCAGCACCTGCCCGATAAACGCCTTGCGCCCCAATCGAGAGCCCAAGCGCCAGACCGCAGTGGACGGCACCGGGCGCGTGTCGCTTTTGGCCAGGAGCAGACGCTCACTCCAGGACAGCAAGGCAGTCAATGCCAGACGCAGGCCCACACTGTTCGCGGCGTCATCCTTGCCACGCTGCAACTGTTGCAGCACCTTGGTCCTGGGCACTCCTGAGGCGCCATAACGAATCAGACTTTTCAGCGTATCGAGGACTTCATAGACCAGCAGCTTGTCGACGTCGAAATCCGTCAGCACTTTGCGCGGTGGCCAAACAGGCTCTCCTTTGATCAAACCATTACGAAACGCTTCGAACCAACCATCTTCACAACTGATAGCGGCGATGGATTGCAACAGTGCGCGATGCTGCTCGGCGTCAAGGCTCGGGTCGTGATACAGCACACCCCAGAGCAGCATCAGCCCCAGCAAATCCTCGCCGCACGCATCAGGATCACTTTCAATGCAGGTATAGAGCTGCGCATTAGCGGGCAGTGCTGCGCTGTCGAGGGCCTGTTGCACATTGAACAGCTGCTGCACGAGCAGGCCATGAACCGGGTCGGTACCTTGCAGCCACCCCAGCAAACCCGCGCAGTTACCTTGCTCGCGCTGCAGGCGCCGCAATAACGGCTGAAGCCGACTCAGGGGGTGAGCCGGGTTGAGCTCCAGTCGCTCCAGACATTGGGTATCGATCAACGTCAGCCAACGTTCCGGCTGTTCGAGCAACGCCAACAGGAATACAGTTTGAGCGTGCCATTGCCACGCAGCCTCGCCTTGCGCAATGACCGGCAGGACTGCGCCTCGCTGCCCCAACTGGACCAGCAGACTCAAGCTGCGCAAGTTCACGTCCGCTTCTGCGTCCAGCAAATCAAATACCTGATCGATCCGCACCAGAGCAGACTGATCGTAGCCCCGCAGCCTGCTCAGCCACAGGCGGCAAATCTTGTGCGGCTCGCCTTTTGTCAGTTCCTCGGCCAGTTTCGGTTCAACTGAACGACTGTTGAGAAAGACCTTCATTGCCAACGGAATCGGCGCCTGGTTCAACCAACAGAGTTGCTGCTCTGCCTGATACTTGAACCCGGTCAACACCAACCCCTCAAGGGCATCGAACGGATGCGGCTCGTCCAGTATTTGTTGCAACAACCCCACATCCCCACGATGCAAGGCCCATGCATGCTGGTATAGACGCTGCAAGCGGGAATCCGCATGCTCTCCTAGCAGCAATGCCAGCAGAGGCAGTTCATCCCCCGTCATTCGCCAATCGACAAATGCGCCTGCCAAACCTTGCAGATCGAGTTGCCCGACCCCAAGCCAGCGAGCCAACGTTTCGGGACGCTGTGAAGGGCTGCCATATTCTTGAGTAACATCGTCAAGGTCATGGGACCAGTCACGGAAATTTTCCAAACGGTCGAATGCCTGGATCAGCAGCGCGAGAAAGTCCGGCTGACGTTTGGCACAAAGCTCCAGCAAGCAGCTTTCGGCCTTCGGATGACGGTACTCCAGCCAGAGCCGGATCCAGCAAGGCAGCGCTTGATCTTCAAGGCCCAACAAACTGCTTTGGCAAGCCAACAGATAAAGCCAATCGCTATCGTCTGGTGCTTGCCCCTGTCGTTCGACGCACAGTTGCAGCAGGCCTGCACCACCGATACCGGCTTGAGTGAACTGCACCAGTAAGCGCTTGATGAATACTTCGTCCGACGGCAGCGGCAGACAGGTGTGATGGCTGGCGAAGTCTTCGAATTCATGGAGCGGCCGATGCTCAAAGAGGTAGTCGAGGCTACGGGCATACCACAGGGTTTCCATCTGCACAGGCTCGGACCAGCCACTCATCAGTGTCGTGTCGAACGGGTCTGGCTTCTTGATGCGTTGCAGGAACTCTTCGACTTTATTCGCCTGCTCGAACTCAAGATCCAGCAGTTGATGCTCCCACCCCATTCGTTGCGCCAGCAGATTCGCGCAGCGGTAAGACAACGGTCCGGCATTGGTCAATGGGTGAAACAGCCCCCAACTGAGGTCATCAAGTGTGTCCAGAGGCAGCTGATCCAACGCTTTGACAAATGCTCGCCAGGCCTGCGGATGGAAGCGTCGAGCCGGATCTTCGAGCAACGCGTAAAAATCCACCAAAGTTTGCGGAATCTCGGGAACACTAGCGTCCTCATCTTCGACTTCGACCTCTTCATGACGGGCAAAGCGGGTGGCACTTTCATAGGCGACACGCAGCGCCTGAAAGCCTTCGGGATCACTCTCCGGGTGATGTTGCGGCAAACGCGCGCGGTAGGCATCTCGAATCAGTGCCTGATCTTTGGTGGGCTCTATACCCAAGCGTGTCCAGCAACTCATGACCAGTCGAACTCCCCCAGGGACGCCGGGCGCGGCGGCGGATCGAGGTCTATGTGCCAGGGCAAGTCGGTCAGGAAAGAAGGGATGTCGCGCGCAAGACCTCGTGCAATGAAAGCGCTACCCGAAGACTCCCCTTGCCGATCAAGCTCGTGAGCCATCTGTTCGTCGCTGTTACCCAGACAGCTCCAGAACGCATGACCAGCCAAGAAACCGTTGAAATAAGAAAACCAACTGCCGTAATGGTATTGCGCCCTTACAGCCAGTCGGGCATGCAACCAAAGACTCTCGGATAAATCGATCCACTCATTGCGCAAGCCACAGCGCAAGAGAAACCCCATACGCCCGAGATCCCAGGCCCTGATACCACCCGGTCCACATCCACCAAAGGTACGCCCGGCGAATTCGTGCAAATCGCGCTCACGGGGGGACAGTGTTTCAAGCAGTGCCTGCCATTCGCCAGGCAAGCAACGCTGCCACGCCCGATACGCTCCATCGAGGTGTGAGGCATGACCGTCGTCCGCCATCCCTTCGAGCATGCTCAACAACTGCGGCCGGTCATTGATGCCCCAGCTGCATTGCAGGTCAATAAATTGCGGATCGGAGTAGAAAGCAGGCTCGTCGTAATCGGCACGAGGATTAAGGGCCACCATCGGCGCAGAAAGACCGCACAGCCAACGCTGTTGTATCTCTTCCATGAAAAAAAGCTCCGGGCCGACCAGGCAGAATGTGGGGTCGGCAAAACTGGCGCGGATTGTAGAGAAGCCGCCATAAGGCGGTAAAGCTTGCATGACCGTTTTGGCGGAAAAACAAAAAGGCCCCGACAAGTCGGGGCCTTCATTCAGCGGGTTACAGCCTGTTCAGACGAATGTATTTCTTCCAATGACTCAGTGCTGCAGAGCCGGTTTTTCCGCCCCGTTGATCGGGATGCGTTTGGCTTTCGCTTCTTCCGGGATCACACGCAGCAGGTCGATACTCAGCAAACCGTTGCGCAGTTCGGCGGCCTTGATTTCGATGTGGTCCGCCAGACGGAACGACAGTTTGAAGGCGCGCTGTGCGATGCCCTGGTACAGGTAAGTGACGTTTTCGTCCGCGTCACGTTTGCCGCCACTGATGGTCAGTACACCTTTTTCTACTTGCAGGTCCAGGTCGTCTTCCTGGAAACCGGCGGCCGCCACAACGATGCGGTATTGATCATCACCGTATTTTTCAACGTTGTAGGGTGGATAGGTGCTGCCTGGCTCATTGCGCAGGGCGGTTTCGAACAGGTCGTTGAAACGGTCGAAACCTACCGAGGAACGGAACAGTGGGGCCAAGGAAAATGCAGTACTCATGATTCAAATCTCCTGAACATAATCAGCAAGTTTTTTTGTCTCCGCGACCCGAATTCGGCATCGCGTAATCCTTAGATAAGGACCGCTGATTACTTTTCAAGAGATTATTTTCAGATTTTTTTCAAGCAGATTCAGGCGGCCTCAGACACCTGCAACCCCAGTAAACGCGAGACCTGATCCAGCTCGGTTTCACGACGCAGGACGCCGAACAACTCTACTGCTTCGGGATAATTACGGGTCAGCATTGCCAGCCACTGCTTCAGGCGACCCGGCGATTGGCGTGGTGTCATCTGGGCCTTGGCTTGCAGCCAGAAATCCTGAATCAGCGGCAGCAGCTCGGCCCAGGTCATCTCGACGACCTCCTCACCGGCCCGCGCCGCAGCGATCTGCCTTGCCAGATCCGGACGCGACACCAGGCCACGACCAAGCATGATGTCTTCGACGCCGCTGATCTCGCGGCAACGGCGCCAGTCCTCGACGCTCCAGATGTCACCGTTGGCAAACACTGGCACCTTGACCACGTCCTGCACCCGCGGGATCCATTCCCAGTGAGCTGGCGGCTTGTAGCCATCCGTTTTGGTCCGCGCGTGAACCACGATGTGCGCCGCGCCGCCTTCGGCCAGGGCTGTGGCGCAAACCAGCGAGCCATCGGGACTGTCGAAGCCCAGGCGCATTTTGGCGGTCACTGGAATGTGCGCTGGCACCGCACGGCGGACATGTTCGACGATTTCGTTGAGCAGCTCAGGCTCTTTGAGCAGAACGGCGCCACCGCGCGACTTATTGACGGTCTTGGCCGGGCAGCCGAAGTTCAGGTCGATGACTTCGGAACCCAATTCGCAGGCCAGTGCAGCGTTTTCCGCCAGGCACACCGGATCGGAGCCAAGCAGTTGCACCCGCAGCGGCACGCCGGAGGCGGTACGGGCGCCGGTCAGCAGTTCCGGGCCGAACTTGTGGTAGTACGCAGGCGTGAGCAGCTGATCGTTGATCCGAATGAACTCGGTTACACACCAATCGATACCGCCCACACGGGTCAGCACGTCCCGCAGGATGTTGTCGACCAACCCCTCCATGGGCGCCAAAGCAATTTGCATGAAAAACACACTCAACGAAAAACGTGCGGCAGTTTACTGGTTTCGGCGTGCAGAAGGTATTTCGTCAGACCGGGCGGTGGCAAATGTGCGGACTGTGTCAGCTTGGAACTTGCAACGCCGAGCCATAGCCCTCGATGAATTCCGCCGGCATGCGCTTGGGCTTGCCGGTCGACAGCTCGATGCACACGAACGTGGTCTGCGCCCGCAGCAACGTCGAGTTGTCACTGGGGCGGATCAGCTGGAAGTGTCGGGTCATTCTCAGGCGCTGGTCCCAATCGACGATCCAGGTCGCCAGCTGCAGCTCATCGCCTTCGTAGGCCGCCGCCAGGTAATCAATCTCGTGCCGCACCACCGCCATCGCCCGGTCCAGCCGCCGATACTCGACCAGGTCCAGACCCAGCCGCTGCGAGTGACGCCAGGCACAGCGCTCGAGCCAGGTCACGTACACCGCGTTGTTCGCGTGGCCCAACCCGTCGATGTCTTCGGCGCCCACTTCCAGATCAATGATAAACGGCGTTGCCCGATCCCAGCCCATGCCCCACTCCCGGTCAGATTATTTCGACCGGGGCAGTGTAACGGAAGCTCAGGCCGATTGGCGCGATTGCAGGCTGCGACCGGCCAGCAGCGAGAGCACGCCATCGATCACCCGCGGATCGGCCAGGACCCGCTGATGACCGCCCTCTTCCAGGCGCAACAAGCGACTGTCGAACCAGGCTTCGTGAATCAATTGGGACTCCTTGACCGAGACAAAGCTGTCGTCCTCGGCATGGACAATCAGGCCAGGCATGTCGAGCTGGTAGTGCGCGACATCCAGCGCAGCGGCGCGCATGCCGACGTCTTTTTCGACCTGACGAATGAACGCCGAACGGGCTTTGGGCGGCAGGCGTACATAGCGCGCAAAACCGCGCAGCACCCCAAGGATTCGCGCCGGGGCGGCGATCGAGACCAGGGTTTCGGTGCGCAAACCCAACTGCACCGCGAGCATGGCGCTGGCGCCGCCCATCGAGTGACCGATTACCGCTTGCAGCGGCGGTAGTTCAGCAGCTGCTTCAAGCATCGCCCGGGCGAACAGCACCACATTGGCTTCGCGTCCAGGCGAGCGACCATGAGCCGGGCCGTCCAGGGCGACCACGGTGTAACCGGCATCGACCAGCGCCGTGATCAGCGCGGCAAACTGCGTTGGCCGGCCCTCCCAGCCGTGCATCAACAACACTGCCGGGCCCTGTCCCCAACGCAGCGCCGAGAGGCCGAAGCGCAAAGTGATCCGCTCGGATTTCGCCAGCAGCGGCAATTCCCAATCACGCGGCGGCAACTCCCGCGGGGTCATGAATGCCAGACGCATCTTGCTCGCCACCAGCTTCGGTGCGAACCAGCCCAAGGTGCCATTAACGCCACGAACCCAGCTCAACGTGTTCATCGCCCATCTCCTCAGGCTGGATGCCTTTAGGTCACAGCACCGCCGATTTGGCGGCGCGCAGCAATCGATCGGACAACTCTCCTGGCCCCAGCGCCCGCGCCAGCGCCAAACCACCCACCATCAAGGCGATGTCGGCCAAGACCTTGTCGATGTCTTCCGGGCTGGCTGCCAACTGCGCGACCATCAATTCAATATGTTCATTCAACGCCACGCGAAATTCGTCCGGCAGACGGCCCAGTTCACTGATCGACGCTGGAACCGGGCATGCCTGCTCGGTGGAATCACGGTGTTTGCGCGACAGGTAGAACGCTGCGACCAACGCGCGACGCTCTTCACCGGTCAACTCGGCATCCATG
The DNA here is from genome assembly GCF_001655615.1 of Pseudomonas sp. GR 6-02. GTDB lineage: Bacteria > Pseudomonadota > Gammaproteobacteria > Pseudomonadales > Pseudomonadaceae > Aquipseudomonas. The sequence goes on along the minus strand of NZ_CP011567.1, from coordinate 2,248,945 downwards.
TCGGCGATCAAGTCACGACGATGGCTGAGCAGCTGCTTGAACGCCTCCAGCATCAACGCGTCCTTGCTTTCGAAGTGCGCGTAGAAACCGCCGACCGTCAGGCCGGCCGCGCCCATCACTTCACCCACGCTCGGCTCGGCCGGGCCGCGCTGGATCAGCGCTGCACTGGCAGCCTTGAGGATGCGTTCGCGGGTTTGAGCTTTTTTATCGTTCATCGTTGCCTCCGAATATTACGACTAGAATATTATTCTCATAATAATTTTCCGCAAGTCGTGGATGTGACCGCTGGTCTGAAGAACAGTGTTGGGGAAAAAGGAGATTTGGCCAAACGCCAGACAAACAAAAGGGCCATTCAATAATTGAATGACCCTTAAAAATCCCGCAAAGCGGGTAATCGTGGCGTCCCCTAGGGGACTCGAACCCCTGTTACCGCCGTGAAAGGGCGGTGTCCTAGGCCACTAGACGAAGGGGACGCAAACCCTTCTATACAACTGATCAGTGCTGAGAGCTGATCGATTCAAGGCCGGTGTGGCCAGACCTTGAACTGTAAAATTGGTGGAGCTAGACGGGATCGAACCGTCGACCTCTTGCATGCCATGCAAGCGCTCTCCCAGCTGAGCTATAGCCCCGGATTTTTCGCCTCGCGGCGGAGCGATATCTTGCAACATCGCTTCTGTAAAACTGGCGTCCCCTAGGGGACTCGAACCCCTGTTACCGCCGTGAAAGGGCGGTGTCCTAGGCCACTAGACGAAGGGGACGCAAACCCTTCTATACAACTGATCAGTGCTGAGAGCTGATCGATTCAAGGCCGGTGTGGCCAGACCTTGAAGTGTAAATTGGTGGAGCTAGACGGGATCGAACCGTCGACCTCTTGCATGCCATGCAAGCGCTCTCCCAGCTGAGCTATAGCCCCTCATCGCTGAGGACGGGGCGAATCTTAATGGCGCATCGGAAAGCTGTCAAACTTATTTTTCAAAAAATTTAAAATTTTTTGCCGACATAACAATCACTTACCGCCCTCCCCCCGTAAATTCGGGGGAAGCGCCGAAGATCAGGATCAAAAGATCGCGGCCTTCGGCAGCTCCTACTGAGTCAAACGCCGTCAGGCAATCGCGCCCAGAAGCTTTTCCCACTCTTTGTTTTCTTTCTTCGACACGCCGCCCAGCAGGTCAATGGCCTGGCGCAGACGGAAACGGGTCAGGTCCGGACCGAGGATTTCCATCGCGTCGAGTACCGATACCGAACTGGCCTGCCCGGTGATCGCAGCAAACATCAGCGGCATGGCGTCACGCAGCTTCAGCTCCAGGGATTCAACCACCGCCTGAATCGTTGCGGTGATGCTGTCCTTCTCCCACTGACGCAGGCTTTCCAGCTTCCACAGGATCAATTGCATCAACTGACGAACCTGATCGCCCGAGAGCTTCTTGGATTCGAACAGTTTAGCGTCCGGATTCACGCCACCAGCGAAGAAGAAGCCAGCCAGCGGTGCGACCTGGCTGAAGGTTTCAACCCGGCCCTGCACGTGCGGCGCGATCTTCATCATGTATTCAGGGTTCAGCGCCCACTTCTGCACGCGAGCGGCGAACTCTTCCACTGGCAGGTCACGCAACCACTGGCCGTTGAGCCACGACAGTTTCTCGATGTCGAAAATCGGCCCGCCAAGCGAGACGCGGCTCAAGTCGAAGTTGTCGACCATTTCCTGCAGGGAGAACTTCTCGCGCTCGTCCGGCATCGACCAGCCCATGCGGCCCAGGTAGTTGAGCATCGCTTCCGGCATGAAGCCCATGCGCTCGTAGAACGTCACCGAGGTCGGGTTCTTGCGCTTGGACAGCTTGCTCTTGTCCGGGTTACGCAGCAGCGGCATGTAGCACAGCTGCGGCTGTTCCCAGCCGAAGTACTCGTACAGCAGGATCAGTTTCGGTGCCGAAGGCAGCCATTCTTCCCCGCGCAGCACGTGGGTGATGCCCATCAGGTGGTCGTCGACCACGTTGGCCAGGAAGTACGTCGGCAGGCCGTCGGTCTTCATCAGCACTTGCATGTCCATGCGATCCCACGGGATCTCGACATCGCCACGCAGCATGTCCGGCACCACGCACACGCCTTCGGTCGGCACTTTCATGCGGATCACGTGGGGTTCGCCGGCAGCCAGGCGGCGCGCGACTTCTTCCTTGGACAGCAACAGCGCACGGCCGTCGTAACGCGGGGTCTCACCGCGGGCCATTTGCTCGGCGCGCATCTGGTCCAGTTCTTCAGCGGTGCAGAAGCACGGGAAGGCATGGCCCATGTCGACCAGTTGCTGGCAGTACTTCTGGTAGATATCGCCGCGCTCACTCTGACGGTAAGGACCGTGCGGGCCGCCGACATCCGGGCCTTCGCTCCAGTCGATACCCAACCAGCGCAGGGCGTCGAAAATCTGCTGTTCGGACTCGCGGGTCGAACGCAGTTGGTCGGTGTCTTCGATCCGCAGGATGAACTCACCGCCATGCTGCTTGGCAAAGCAGTAGTTGAACAAAGCGATGTAAGCGGTACCTACATGGGGGTCCCCGGTAGGCGATGGCGCGATGCGAGTGCGGACGGTGGTCATGGCATGTCTCAAAAAGAATGAAAAGCGAAGATCAAACAAGGGGCGAATGGTAACAGGCGATAGCCGCCCGGCTCCAGTGAGTGCAGGATTTAAGCGCTGCTGAGCTGCCAAGGCTGCGATCTTTTGACTTTGCCTGTAAAAACAAGATCAAAGGATCGCAGCCTTCGGCAGCTTCTACAGAGGGAGCGTCAAACCGCGATCAACCGCTCCCGCAGCTTGCCGATTTCGTCGCGCAGCTGCGCCGCGGCTTCGAATTCCAGGTCGCGGGCGAGCTGGTACATCTTCTCTTCCAGCTGACGAATGCGCTTGGTGATCTCGCTCGGCGAACGCAATTCGGCTTCGTATTTGGCGCTTTCCTCGGCAGCCTTGGCCATGCCTTTGCGCTTCTTGCTGCGCGAACCCGGCACAGTCGCGCCTTCCATAATGTCGGCGACGTCCTTGAACACCCCTTTGGGCGTAATGCCGTTGGCCAGGTTGAAGGCGATCTGCTTGTCGCGACGACGCTCGGTTTCGCCAATCGCCCGCTCCATGGAACCAGTAATCCGATCCGCATACAGAATCGCCCGGCCATTAAGGTTGCGTGCCGCCCGGCCAATGGTCTGGATCAGCGAGCGCTCGGAGCGCAGGAAGCCCTCCTTGTCGGCATCGAGAATCGCCACCAGCGAGACTTCCGGCATGTCCAGGCCTTCACGCAGCAGGTTGATCCCCACCAGCACATCGAAGGTGCCGAGGCGCAAGTCACGGATGATCTCGACCCGCTCCACGGTGTCGATGTCCGAGTGCAGATAACGCACGCGCACGCCGTGATCGGCCAGGTAATCGGTCAAATCCTCGGACATGCGCTTGGTCAGCGTGGTCACCAGCACCCGCTCTTCCAGGGCTACGCGCTTGGTGATTTCCGAGAGCAAGTCGTCGACCTGAGTCAGCGCCGGACGGATTTCGATCTGCGGGTCCACCAGGCCAGTCGGGCGCACCACTTGCTCGACCACGCGCCCTGCGTGCTCCGCCTCGTAATTGCCCGGTGTGGCCGAGACAAATATTGTCTGCGGACTGATGCCTTCGAACTCGTCGAAACGCATCGGCCGGTTATCCAGCGCCGATGGCAGGCGGAAGCCATATTCCACCAGCGTTTCCTTACGGGACCGGTCGCCCTTATACATGGCGCCGACCTGCGGCACGCTGACGTGGGATTCGTCGATCACCAGCAAGGCGTCGGCTGGCAGGTAGTCAAACAAGGTGGGCGGCGCCTCGCCGGATGCACGGCCCGACAGGTAGCGCGAGTAGTTTTCGATGCCGTTGCAGTAACCCAGCTCCAGAATCATCTCCAGGTCGAAACGGGTGCGTTGCTCCAGCCGCTGGGCTTCCACTAGCTTGTTGTTGGAGCGCAGGTATTCCAGGCGCTCCTGCAACTCGACCTTGATCCCCTCGACGGCGTCGAGCAGGGTTTCCCGAGGCGTCACGTAATGGCTCTTCGGATAGAAGGTGAAGCGCGGCAGCTTGCGGATGACTTCGCCCGTCAGCGGATCGAAGGCGGACAGGCTTTCCACCTCGTCATCGAACAGCTCGATGCGGATCGCCTCAAAATCGGATTCCGCCGGGTGGATATCAATCACATCGCCGCGCACCCGGAAAGTCGCCCGGGCGAAGTCCACGTCGTTGCGGGTGTATTGCAGGTCGGCCAGGCGACGCAACAGCGCACGCTGGTCGAGCTTGTCGCCGCGATCCACGTGCAACACCATCTTCAAATAGGTTTCCGGGCTGCCCAGACCGTAGATGCACGACACCGTGGTGACGATGATTGCGTCTTTGCGTTCCAGCAGCGCTTTGGTCGCGGACAGGCGCATCTGCTCGATGTGGTCGTTGATCGAGGCGTCCTTCTCGATGAAGGTGTCGGACGACGGCACATAAGCTTCGGGCTGGTAGTAGTCGTAATAGGAGACGAAGTATTCAACGGCGTTGTTCGGGAAGAACGCCTTGAACTCGCCGTACAACTGCGCGGCCAGGGTCTTGTTCGGCGCCAGCACCAGCGTCGGGCGCTGCACTTGGGCGATCACGTTGGCGATGCTGAAGGTCTTGCCCGAGCCGGTCACACCGAGCAGCGTCTGGTGCGCCAGCCCGGCCTCGATGCCCTCGACCATCAGACGGATGGCTTCCGGCTGATCGCCGGCGGGCTCGAAGCGGGTGACTAGCTGGAATTCAGACATACATACCTCTGGTTCACTCTTGCCCGGTTAAGCCGGACAGGAACGAGAAAGACCGCAAACGACCGATGTCGCCCGAGGAAAAAACTGGATTGTGCTCAATGTGGAGCCGATTGCCATCCCTTTCAAGGCAAACGTCCTACATCGGGTAAAACCTTTGACGACGTCGCTCGACCAACGATCGAAAAATAATTGGAAAAACTTACCGTAAAAGCCGAATCGCCTGTCGCCATCAATCGCTGATGGCCTCTATACTAGCTCCCCGTTTGTGCACCGCTCTAGTGCATTCGGCTGGAGCGCGACACGTCCCTCCACACTCCATTCAGAGCCGCCGCAATAATGAGCCTGTTCTCCGCTGTCGAAATGGCACCACGCGATCCAATCCTGGGCCTCAACGAAGCATTCAATGCCGATACCCGTACCACCAAGGTCAACCTGGGGGTCGGTGTTTACTGCGACGAGCAAGGGCGAATCCCTCTCCTGCGCGCCGTTGTCGAAGCCGAGACGATTCGCGCCGCTCAACACGTTTCCCGTGGCTACTTGCCGATCGACGGCATCGCCGCCTACGACCAGGCCGTGCAGAAACTGCTGTTCGGCAATGACTCGCCACTGATCGCTGCTGGCCGGGTCATCACCACCCAGGCCGTCGGCGGTACTGGCGCGCTGAAAATCGGTGCCGATTTCCTCAAGCAACTGCTGCCGAACGCCGTCGTGGCGATCAGCGACCCGAGCTGGGAAAACCACCGCGCACTGTTCGAAACCGCTGGTTTCCCAGTACAGAACTATCGCTACTATGACGCCGCCACCCACGACGTTAACCGCGCCGGCCTGCTGGAAGACCTGAACGCCCTGCCGTCCGGCTCCATCGTTGTGCTGCACGCTTGCTGCCACAACCCGACTGGCGTCGACTTGAGCCCGGCGGACTGGAAAAACGTGCTGGACGTGGTGAAAGCCAAAGGTCACATTCCATTCCTCGACATGGCCTACCAGGGCTTTGGCGACGGTATCGATGAAGACGCTGCCGCTGTGCGCCTGTTCGCCGAATCGAACCTGACCTTCTTCGTTTCCAGCTCGTTCTCCAAATCCTTCTCGCTGTACGGCGAGCGCGTTGGCGCCCTGTCGATCGTCAGCGAATCGAAAGAAGAAAGCGCGCGCGTGCTGTCGCAAGTCAAACGCGTGATCCGCACCAACTACTCCAACCCGCCGACCCACGGTGCAAGCATCGTCGCCGCTGTGCTGAACAGCCCGGTATTGCGTGCCCAGTGGGAAGAAGAACTGGCAGAAATGCGTCTGCGGATTCGCGGCATGCGCACCCAGATGGTCGACCTGCTGGCGAAAAACGCTCCACAGCGCGATTTCAGCTTCGTCGGTCGCCAGCGCGGCATGTTCTCCTACTCCGGCCTGACGGTTGAGCAAGTGACCCGTCTGCGCAACGAGTTCGGCATCTACGCCCTGGACACCGGCCGCATCTGCGTTGCCGCGCTGAACCAGAGCAACATCGACGCCGTGACCAAGGCCATCGTTCAGGTGATCTGAGTCGTCGCGTGACATGAAAACGGGAAGCCAAAATGGCTTCCCGTTTTTTATTGGCCTCAGATAAATCTCAAAGCAGCCGCTGCGCCCTTTAAACTCCCACAGGCTTTATGTACACCCGAGAATTCTTGCGAGAACCCACATGAAAAACGACGACCTACGCGCCGACCGCGATGAACTGGACCACTTCGTGCCCCGCTCCTCGGCCAAACGCGGTAATAACCTGGTGCTGCAAGTGGCCGCGGGCGTGTTCCTTGGCGGCCTGGCCTTGTGGCTGGTGCAACTGGCCGCCACGATGCTGTATGCCAAGCTGATGCTCGGCACTATCACTTTTGGCGGTTAGGCCAATTCGCTCGCACGCTGGCTGGCCGCGTCGTCATAGGCGACATAAAGCGACTCGGCCACCTGACTTTTGATCGCCTTGGTGCTTTCCAGGCCCAGGACAAAACCTTCGGCCTTGCCGCCTGCGCGGTTCAGTTCTTCAGCGGTGCTGGCCTGAGTGATTGCGTCGAACAGTTTCTCGGCGTGCGGGCCGACACCTTTGGGCAAGCTGATCTGAGCAATGCTCATGGGAACACCCCACTGTTTCGGGGTGTGAAGGCTGGGTGATTCATGGCGCATACCTTTTCGGCTGAGGGCCGGCAGCGCGTGTCACCACTTCCGGGCAGCCATGGTAGACCTCTCCCGCGCTTCTGGTAACCGCCGATGGCCGATAAACCTCCCTCTGATCCGATGAAAACATCAAATTGCCAACAGAGGCTTGACTTCTCTTTTTGAATCAGTAACATACACGCCATTCCGCGATAGCTCAGTTGGTAGAGCAAGTGACTGTTAATCACTGGGTCCCTGGTTCGAGTCCAGGTCGTGGAGCCAGACAGCAAAATCGAAAAGCCCCTGAATCGAAAGGTTCAGGGGCTTTTTTTGTGCTTGCCATAAAGTCAAAAGATCGCAGACCGCAATCTTTTGACTATCTATCTTTAGACATGCTCACTGCTTTTCGCATGCACCGCACGCAGCTCGGCATGCCCATGATCCGTCTCCACCACCGGAATCTCATTCCCGTCGCAGTCGCGCAGTTTACCCTCACTGAAGTAATCCCCTTCCCGCAGCGCCGCCAGGTCTTGATAACGCAGGACTCGTTCAGTACCGGCGGCAAATACCGATTGCTGGTCCGAGTTGCCGGCCGTGAGGTGGTTGAAGGTCAGGTTCAGCACGATGGCCATGATCGCCGAGGAGCTGATGCCCGAGTGGAAGATCGTCGAGAACCAGCTGGGAAAGTGGTCGTAGAAGTTCGGGGCGGCGATGGGGATCATGCCGAAACCGATGGAAGTGGCGACGATGATCAGGTTGACGTTGTTGCGGTAGTCGACCTTGGACAGTGTCCGAATGCCGCTGGCGGCGACGGTACCGAACAGCACGATGCCGGCGCCACCAAGTACGGAGGTTGGCACGGCGGCGATGACCCGTCCCATGAACGGCAGCAACCCAAGTACCACCAGAAACACACCACCCGTGGCCACCACGAATCGGCTCTTGATCCCGGTCACCGCCACCAGCCCGACGTTCTGGGCGAAGGCGCTCTGAGTGAAGGAGCCGAAGATTGGCGCGATCATGCTCGACAGCATGTCTGCACGCAAACCGTTGCCCAGGCGTTTTGAGTCGACCTTGGTGCCGATGATTTCACCGACGGCGAGGATATCGGCCGAGGTTTCCACCAGGGTCACCATGATCACGATGCACATCGACAGGATCGCGGCGAAGTGGAAGGTCGGCATGCCGAAATGGAACGGCGCCGGAAAGCCGAACATCGGCCCTTGGGTAACGGACGAGAAATCCGCCATGCCGAGGAACACAGCGATGACCGTGCCGATGACCATCGCCAGGAGGATCGACAAACGGGAAATGGTCGCGCTGCCGATCTTGCTCAATAGCAACACCAGCACCAGCGTCATCGCCGCCAGACCGATGTTCGCCATGCTGCCGAAATCCGGCGCATGGCTGTTACCACCCATGGCCCAGCGCGCGGCCACCGGCATCAGCGTCAAGCCGATAGTGGTGATCACAATGCCCGTCACCAGCGGTGGAAAGAACTTGGTAATCCTTGAGAACACCGGCGTGATCAGCAAACCGATCAACGACGCGGCAATCACCGCCCCGAGAATCGACTGAAAGCCACCCTCCCCGCCACTGCTGACTATCGCGACCATGGTCGCAACGCCGGAGAACGACACGCCCTGCACCAGCGGCAACTGACAACCGAAAAACGGCAAACCCAGGGTTTGCAGCAATGTCGCCAGCCCCCCTGCAAACAATGAAGCAGCAATCAACAAACCGATGTCTGCCGGCGAGAGCCCGGCCGCCTGGCCGATGATCAAAGGCACCGCGACGATACCGCCGTACATGGTCAGAACGTGTTGCAGGCCATAAGCCATATTCGCGCCGATCCCAAGGTTTTCGTCCTCGGGCCGTTGGTGTGAAACATGGGGCGTTTTCATGGTTGGGGGGTTCCCTGGTTTTTGTTATGCGCACACTGTATTCAATACTCAGGACAACTGTCTATAGAGTTGTATACAACTGCCCAGTCAGATTATGGACACTTGTCCACGCCACCCTTTGGCCATAGCGCCTCCAACCCCAAACGTCTTGAAATACATCCCTGCGCCCCTATCCCTCCTCACCGCTAATCTTTTGCTTTCCAAGCGACCGCCGGCACGGACGCCTCCTCGCTTATACATATAAAGTATGCATAATGAAGTCATTCGAGATTCAGTATCACAGGGCAAAGAACGCGGCCAACAAACTAAAACATCAAGGCATCAGCCTCGCAGAGACAGAACCGGTGTTTTATGACGAACGAGCCCTGACTTTTCAGGACAACCATCATGATGAGCAGCGGTGGATCATCATGGGGCTGGATGCCAAAGGTCGCTTGCTGGTCGTTGCGTACACCTATCGCGCCCCGAATTTCGTGCGAATCATTTCCGCACGCATCGCCACCAAAGGCGAGCGTCGCCACTATTTGGAGGCTTGAACGATGAAAGACGAATACGACTTCAGCAACGCCAAGCGTGGAGCAATTGCCACAAGCAAAGGCAAGACCCGAATCACCATCATGCTCGACGATGTCGTCATAGAGGCTGCACGCGCTCTGGCAGAAAACGAGGGGTATGGCTACCAGACAGTGATCAACAATACTTTGCGCCAGGTGTTGCTCAGCGATAAAGGCAAAGCGGCGAAGCCCGATGAGAACACCGCAGGTACAAACGTCGGGCATTTCAAAAAAGGCATAACCGCCTCGGAGCTGAAAAGCCTGGAGAAAAAATTGTCAGAGGCCCTCAGCGAAATCCATCACGTGATGGAGCTAGAAGTTCGTTCCTAGACACAAACCGCTTGAGTCGGCCAAATAAAAAAGGGCGGATTGATCAGATCCGCCCTTCGCGTGGTGCTCAGTTTGCCTGCGGCACCGGCTCGATCAACCGCTCCAGCACCGGCTCCAACGCCTCCTTCGCTGGCACCCGAATGTCGAACTCACGTTCCAGCAACCCGATCAACTCATCCACATCCGTCACCTGCCGCCGCTCGCTCTCGCTGCCCAAGCGGTGAATGGCAAAACTGCCATTGTTCAGCGTGCGTCGCCATCCCTCCCCCGTCCGCGCCACCATCAATTGTTTGACGAAGGGCGATTCAGGATGAGTCGAGACGTACCAGTTACCGAGGGTGTAATCGATGTCTTCCTGACGTTGCAGATCGAAGATGTACATCGCCCGCCATTCACCGCCGACGTTGGCACGCAGGGTGTAACCGTCTGCATGCTGTTCGATGCGATAGGGTTCGTGGGGAGTGAGCTGTTCGTCCTCGGTGTCGAGGATCAGCGGTGCGGTGGGCACCATGCCGCCGAAGCCGACGTCGGTGATGTAGCGCACGCCGTCAAGGATCACCAGGCTCAAGCGGTGAGTGCGTGCGGTCCATGCGCCTTCGGGCTGGTTCATGACTACGCGACCGGTGATGCCGCGCGCCTCGAAACCCAGCGTCTGCAGCAAGGCCAGGAACAGGTTGTTGAGTTCGTAGCAGTAACCGCCACGGCCGTCGTGCAGGACTTTCTGCTCGATGGACGGCAGGTCGATGAGTACCGGTTGACCCAGCAGCGTGGTGAGGTTTTCGAACGGAAAAGCACCGGTGTGGCGCAACTGCAATTGACGCAGGGTTTCCAGGGTCGGCGCCGGGGGCGCGTCGAAACCCAGGCGTTGCAGGTACAGCGCAAGATTTGTCAGTCGTGGTTCGCTCATCGCTCAATCCTTATGCATGGAGCCCGCGGATCGCTCCGCCGATGGCCGCCATGTATAAGGGAAAAAGTGCTCGGGCCGATAATTGATTTCGCCAATCGCCGCTCACACTAAAACTATCGCCGTTTGCGTGAACCCAATCGAATCCACGTCGGCGCGTGATCGCTGGCATGAGACTCGTTGCGAACCCAGGCGTCGACGCCGGCCTCTCGCAGATAAGGACTCGCTGCCTGATTGAGCAGCAGATGATCGATGCGCAGTCCCGAGTTTTTCTGCCAGTGCTGCCGGAAGTAGTCCCAGAAGGTGTAGATCCGCTCCTCCGGGTACAGATGGCGCAGGGAATCAGTCCAGCCCTGATCCAGCAGACGCTGATAACACGCACGACTCTCGGGTTGCAGCAGCGCGTCCTTGAGCCAGGAGCGTGGGTTGTAGATGTCCATATCGGTGGGCACCACGTTGTAGTCGCCGGCCAGCACCACCGGATGCTCGCTGCCTTGCAGGTCCTTGGCGTACGAGATCAGCCGCTCGAACCACGCCAGTTTGTAATCGAACTTCGGCCCCGGCTGCGGATTGCCGTTGGGCAAGTACAGACACCCCACCAGAACCCCGTGCACGGCCGCTTCGATGTAGCGGCTATGGGTGTCACTGTCATCGCCCGGCAGACCACGCCGACGCTCCAGCGGTTGCGCATCGCGCGCCAAAATCGCCACCCCGTTCCACGCCGCCTGGCCCTGCCAGATAGCGCCATAACCGGCCGCCTCCAGCTCAGCGGCAGGGAATGCCCCGTCCACCGATTTGAGTTCCTGCAGGCAGGCGATGTCTGGCTGCTCCCGCGCCAGCCACGCCAGTAGATTGGGCAGGCGTGCACGCATGCCATTGACGTTGAAGGTGGCGATTTTCAGGTTGTTCATAATCCGACGCTCGCAACGGATGGGCGGTATCCAATTGTGACCGGGGGCCGCCACGGCAGTTGCCGTGGCGTACGTAACAGGCGACTAAAGGTGCGCGCTCTGCAGCGGGAAATCTTCCTGCGAGACCTTGAGCAACGGCAGCAGTGCATACCTGTCCACTGGACGACTGAGGTAAAAACCCTGCACTTCATGGCACTGATCCGAGATCAGGAAGTCCAGTTGCTCCAGCGTCTCGACACCTTCGGCAGTCACCGTCAGGCCCATCGCCTTGCCCAGGTTGATGATCGCCTGTACCACGGCGCGATCATTGCTGCCGCTGCTCATGGACGAAATAAAGCGTTTGTCGATCTTGATCCCGTCGAACGGATACGTGCGCAAGTAACCCAGCGAGGAATAACCGGTGCCGAAGTCGTCCATGTTCAGGCGCACGCCCAACTCCTTGAGCGCATTCATGGTCGCCAGGGCACCATCGACGTCGATGAGCATCACGTTTTCAGTGATCTCCAGCTCCAGCCGACTGGCGGGCAAGCGGGTCTGGATCAACGCTTCGCGCACGTCCTCGATCACATCGCTACGGGCGAATTGAACCGGCGACAGGTTGACCGACACCATCATCGCACCGGGCCAGGTCAGAGCCGTCTCGCACGCCTCGCGCAGCACCCAGCGGCCCAATGGCACGATCAGATCGGTTTGCTCGGCCAGCGGGATAAACGCGTCGGGGCTCAACAAGCCTTGCACTGGATGCTGCCAGCGCAGCAGCGCTTCGACCGAGACGATGCGCTTGCCATCGACGTGATAACGCGGCTGGTAATGCATCACGAATTCGTTGTTCTTGATCGCCCGACGCAGGTCGTTTTCCAGTTGCCGGCGATGCTGGATCTGATCGTTCATGTGCGCGGCAAAATAGCACCAGGTCTTCTTGCCATCGGATTTGGCCTGATACAACGCGATATCGGCACACCGAATCAGCTCCTGTGGAATATGCCCCTGGCGCCGACTCAAGGCGATACCGATGCTCGCGCCGATGTGCAGCGAGTGATGGTCGTAGTGAATCGGCTGATGCAGGCTGTCGAGCAAGCGCTCGCAAAACCGGTCGATTTCCGCGTGGCTGTCCATGCCATGGAGCACCAGCACGAACTCGTCGCCACCCAGTCGGGCGACCAGATCAATTTCTCGTGTGCTCTCGCGCAAACGGGTGGCGACTTCCAGCAATACTGCATCGCCGGCCGGGTGGCCGAGGGAATCGTTGATCGGCTTGAAGTTATCCAGGTCGATCATCAACAACGTCAGCGCCGTCGACTGCTCTTTCAGTGCCAACGCCTCATCGAGAAAACGCGCCAGTTTGTTGCGGTTCGGCAGGCCGGTCAGGGCATCGTGCAACGACAGATGCTGGATCTGCGCATGGGCGGCGACTTCGTCGGTGATGTCGCTGGCCGTTCCGCGATAGCCCAGCACTGCGCCCTTGCGCTGGATCGGCCGTGCCGACACCCGACAGACCCGCTGTTGCCCCGATTGATCGCGGTAGGAACAGCGCAAATGGCTGACGGCTTGCTCTTCATCGAGTTTGTTCAGCCACAGCGACAACGGCGTCGTATCGCAATTGAGCAATTGCCCGATGTTCTGTCCCAGCCACTGCTGATCGGAGAACCCGGTGACGGTGCTGAAGCGTCCCGACAGATAAGTGATGCAATGCTGGTCGTCGATTTCCCAGATCCAGTCGGACGCGGCCTCGGCTACCGCACGAAAACGCTCTTCACTGGCCTCCAGTGCCTGGTTCGACAAATCGAGGCTGGTGTAACTGGCATCCACATGCCCGGACGTGCGCAGGACATAGCGAAAGAAATAAGCGGTCAACAACGCCAGAACCAGCAGCGCCCCGCCCAGTGGCGGCAAGAGTGACCAGAGCAATTGATGACCCGGCCGCTGGAGCCGGGAGACCAGACTGTAACCGGTGCCAGCGAGGGCAATAGCGGGCTGACCGGGAGCGATGACGTTGTCGGGCGTCAGGCTCAAGTCGTGCAAACCGTAATCGACGCTCAAGGTGCTGAGCTTTTCAGGGTTCAGCTGGTCAACGTATATAAGCACCGAAGTGCTTTTGGGATCGACCGCCGGGCGTTCGTCATTGGGCACAATCGCGGCGGCCGACAGCAGCGCGGGTTTGCCCTCGAACAAGGTGTAGTGGCTGACGGGCTTGATGAGGTTCTCCTGACCCTGAACCTCGTCAATGAGCGTCGCCATCGAGGTCGACAGATAGGCCGCCGCCTCGTCCTGCACCTGAAGCCCACGCACCACGGCGTATTTTGTTCGCTGGGGATCGACCACGAAAACACCCTCGTAGTGGTCCATGGTGAACAGGGTCTTACCCAGGTTCTGCTCGACGTAGGCCCATTCCACATCGACCTCGCCGTTCAGGTGATCATAGGCCGACGTCCAGTTGGCATAACTGGCAATGTAGTTTTTCGTGGCGGTAATGCGGTTTTCCAGCGCGCGCTGGGTATAAAACGTGGTCTTGGCCAGGTCCTCGGCATCGAGCCGCCCGGCAATACTGAACAGGGCGATCAGCGCGATCAGCACCCCAACCACAAACAACAGACCGACCACCAACATCAGGTTGCGGGTAATCGGGGTATGGCGCGCAGGTGCAGCGGTGGTAACGGCAGACAAATCCATGCACTTGATCCTGTCAATCGATTGCTCGATCGGAATGAGACCGGTGGGCCGGTCGGTCAGGTGTGACAGCCAGGCTCTCTGCACTGACCATAGCAGGCATGCCCGATCATCGCTCCTGGATAACGCAAGTCATTGCCGCACTTGAAGAACCGGTCACAAGAACCATTGCCCATCGATGGCCGCAAGCGTCATCGATCCGAGCGCATCAGCGCCTCGACGCCCCCTTCCATCGACAACACCGCCGAGCGATTTCGCCCTGAGTGCTTGGCCTGGTACAGCGCCGCATCCGCACGTTTGATCAACACTTCGGTGCTGTCGTGCGCCGTCGGCACAAACGAATAACAGCCAAGACTGACCGTCAGATAGCCCGTGGGCGAACCGCTGTGGGTGATGTTTTTGTCCATGACGCTGCGGCGGATTTGCTCGGCGATCGTCAGTGCTCCATGAATGTCGGTGTCCGGCAGCAACACCGCGAACTCTTCACCGCCGTAGCGCACCGCCAGATCGGCTTTGCGGTGACAGCAACTCTTCAGGGCCCGCGCCACTTCAGCCAGGCAATGGTCCCCGGCCACATGACCGTAAGTGTCGTTGTAGCGCTTGAAGTAATCGATATCGAGCATGATCAGGCCCAGCGAACTCGACCGCCGGGCACCGCGCCCGAACTCTTTCTCCAGCGCCCGTTCGAACAAGCGGCGGTTGGCCAACCCGGTCAGGCTGTCGTGGGTGGCGATCAGTTCCAGGGTTTTCTGCGCCTCGCGCAAATCCGCCTCGATGCGCTCGCCCGCGCGAACCTGATGAATGAACACCCAACCGAACAACCCCACGCCGAGGACAACCAGAGCGACGATCACACCGGATTGAATCGCCGTGTCGTACCAGTCCTTGAGGACTGCGTCTTTGGAGGATGCCGCCGCGACCACCACCGGATAGGCATCGAGCTGACGATAGCCATACAGCCGAGGGATGCCATCCACCACTGAGTCGATCATGGCGTTGCCGGACGTGGCGTTGGGCAAGAGTTTCTGAAAAATCTCGCCCTTAGCCAATGACCTGCCGATCTGCGATTCCACAAACGGCCGCCGCGCCAGCAGTGTTCCATCGGTCAATGCCAAAAACATCGCGCCGTTGTCGTCGAGGCTGAAGCTTTTGAAGAACTGATCGAAGTACGACATCTTGATCCCGGCCAGCAACACACCCTGGAAATGACCGCTCTGATCGTTTATCCGCCTGGAAACCGGAATGATCCACTCGCCATTTTCCCGACTACGAATGGCCGGGCCGATGTGCGCCAGGGTTGAGATGTTTTGCTGGTGAAACCTGAAATACTCGCGATCCGCCACACCAGCCCCGCGGGGTAGATCCTCGAACGACGTCACGGCCCATTGCCCCTGCCTGTCGAACAGAAATATCCCGTGCAACTGATGCAGCGCCTGCACCCGCCGGGCGAAGGTTTTCTGCAGGCGTGGCGTCTGGGCAGCGTCGAAACCTTCAGCCTGAATCCAGTCCACCAGACTGGTCAGTACCAGATCGGCCTTCATGAACGTGTCTTCGGCCTGCTGCGCCATGGCCCGGGTCAGGTTCGACGACGACACCTCGGCCAACGCCAGGTCATGCCGACGCGACTGCTCCAGTTGCAGGTAAAGCAGCCCACAGAGACAAAGGCATACCGCCGCAATGAACAGCACCGCAGCCTTGAGCAAAGGCAGTCGCTTCAAGGCACCACCGGACGCGTGCTGCGGATCGTGAATGGGGATAGGCAAAAGTGAGTCCTGGAAAAGGGTAAGACATGAGCAACGGCCCAAAGCCCCTATTTTTTTGAGCGTAGTCTACGGGGTTGTGCGGGATAAACAGAGGATTGAGGGATAAATGGTTGTGTTTTAATTCCATGACGCAAGGCAAAACCACATGACCTTGAAGAAGCTACGATTAACTGACATCACGACAGGAAATCGAAATGAGTAAGGTAGACGAGCTCGCCGCGAAGCTTAAACAATCCCGGCAAACCAGTGCCGACGCGACCATCGCCGATCAAGCCATCGACAGCTGGCCCGCCCAGGTCTACGAGCTGTATCACCAGATCGAAGCCTGGCTGCAACCACTGATCGAGGTGGGCCTGAAGCTGCGACGCAATTCCACCCATGTATTCGAGAGTGCGCCGGACGGCGCGACTTACGATTACGCCATCGACCAACTGCTGATCGAAGGCAACCACCACGGCATAACCTTCGATCCCGTCGCGCGCCTCACCGTCGACGGTGCCGGGCGGATCGAAATCCACTCGACAGGCAAGGAGCTCGCCTTGTTACGAACCGTGAACGAACACGGCGAGACGCAGTGGTGGCTCCAGGCGAGCGAACAATCCGGACAACAACCGGATGCGATCGCGCTGACGGAACACAATTTGCTGCTGGCCGTGCAGGAAGGCTTGGGGCTTTAAGGCCTACAACTTGCTCTGCTCCGCTGCCACCGAGGGAGGCGCCGTTCGCCTCCCGTCCAGCGCCGGCCGCTCCGAAGGCAGATTCAACGCCCGCAATACCGGGGAGTCATAGCCATACACATCGGGCTTGAATGTCACGCGCCCATCAAGACTCAGGTCCACCGTCCAGTAGGCCAACAGCACCGGCACTTTCACCGGGAGCCTGATGTTCTCTGTCTTGCCGTTGGCTAACTGTCTTTGAATCCCTTCGCTGTTCCAGTGAACCGGATCGTTGAACAACAGCTCCACCAATTGCAGCGGGTTTTCTACCCGAATACAGCCGGAGCTGGTCGCGCGATTGGATTTCGCGAACAAATCTCGATGCGGCGTGTCGTGCAGATAAATCGAATACTCATTGGGAAAACGAATCACTACCTGCCCCAGCGAGTTATCCGACCCCGCATCCTGCCGCAAGGTGAGACCGCGCGGGTTGTCCCAATCGACAGTGGACGGATCAAGCACATTGCCATCTCGATCGATCACGCGAATCCGGCTTGCCTCAAGGTAACCAGGATTGTCGCGAATCTTCGGAAGCATGTCCTTGAGCAGAATCGTCGGTGGTACGGTCCAGGTGGGGTTGAACGTGACGTAGGTGATCGCGGATTGAAAAATCGGCGTGCTGCGAAACGGTTTACCGACCTGCACCCGTGAGCGCCAGATCGGTTTGCCATCGCGATAGAACGCGACTTTATACCCGGCGATATCGACCACGACGAAGGTGCCCTGAAGTTTGTACAGCAGCCATCGCGCCCGCTCCATGTTCACCCGCACCTGATCGATTCGCGCCTCGACCGGTACATTCAGCTCCGTGAGTGTCGCCGGCCCCGCTACACCGTCCGCCCCAAGGTATTGCTCAGTCTGAAACTTCTTCACCGCCGCGGTGACGGCGTCGTCGTAGTCGGTGCGAGCAGTTCCTTGCGCGGCGAGATAACCGCCCGCCGCCAAACGCGTACGCAGTAGAGCAACTGAGGCGTCGTCCATGCCGGGCCTGAGCGTCTGCCCTTCCGGGATCTTTGGCCAGCCACCCCGATCACGAACCTTGCGCAGTTGCGCCAGGCCATGGCGCAACGTGCCGTAAACCGCTTCTTGGGGCGGCGCCTGGGCAAAGGCGCGCGCAATGTCATGGCTATCGAGGGCGGCAAAAAACTTATTGACGTCCTCCCGAGGATCGACGCCGGCGGGGTCGAAGTTCCAGTGGATGTCCAACCGCGAAGGGTCGACCTTGCCGCGCCGCAACTGCAGCAGCGCCGTGATGAACGTCCGGGTGGCGGAGATATCAAAGGCTGCCCGTTGCCCGGGGGTTGGGGAGGTTGTCTGCATCAGCGTGTGGGCCTCGGCCAACTCGGCGATCCGGAAATCCGCGGGGTTCAGGCCATCGGCCTGGGTATCACCCAAGCTTTTCAACAACTGGGCGACATCGTCATCGTCCGTCCAGGCGGCGCGATAGCCGCGATGGCTATAAAAATCCAGCACGACTCGGTTCACATCGACCCGTTGATGACGCGGCGAGGTGAGCAGCGGCGGAAACGCCGAACTCAATGGCGCCAACTCCGCCTGAATCGCTTGGCCGACATAATCACCGGGAGCCGCTTCAGCCACAGTGCTAACGGGAGATACCGGCTCAATCGGCGAAGTTTGCGCGATCGCCGTGCCGCTTATCAGAAAGCCCATAAAAAACATGCGGCTTATGACGAATAACCTTGTTAACTGCCCCATGGATAATCCTTAATCTTCCGTTTTCAACCGGCTAGCGTCGTGCGCGCTGCTAGACTCGAAATATTCAGATGAGACTTGCATATGGCCCCACACCGCTTTGGCTGCTTAATGACGGCCCTGCTGCTGACTGCTTTTTTTTCATTACCGGCAGCCTACGCCGATTCGCTTGAAGCTGCCTTGGTCAAAGCGGCCCCCGATGCCAACGCCAAAGTCATTGCCCTGGCCGTTCGCGCCTCCCAATGCAGCCGGGCCCAAGGCACGTCCCCGGTGCAGAGACTCGCAGTGATCGATTATTCCCTGCCCTCGACGGTGCAACGTCTTTGGGTATTCGACCTTAAACAACGCAAATTGTTGTTCCATGAACTGGTCGCCCACGGTCGCAACAGTGGCGAGAACATGGCCAGCCAATTCTCCAATCAGAATGCCAGCTACGCCACCAGCCTGGGCTTGTACCGTACCCAATCCAGCTATGTCGGGCAGAACGGTTATTCCCTGCGCATGGAAGGCCTGGAACCGGGTTTTAACGACAACGCCTTCGAACGGGCGATCGTCATTCACGGCGCGCCTTACGTCAGCCCTGCCCTGGCGCGGGCCAATGGCCGGATTGGCAGAAGTCTCGGCTGCCCTGCAGTGAGGCCTGCGATTGCACATCGGCTGATCGACTCGATGAAGGATGGGCAGTTGTTATTTTCTTACTACCCGGATCAGCGTTGGTTGAAGTCTTCTTCGTATATCAATTGCGGTAACGCCACCGTGGCGGATTCGTCCAGGTCCAATAGCAGTCCTTGAACACCGCGTGAAACTGTCAAAACTGTAATCTTGGCCTCAGCCTGCTGAAAGGCACCGCCCGTTAGCCTCCTCCCCATTGAGTTCTCTTCCTTCCGCTCAGGATGGACCTGAGGGCTTCATCAGGCTGACGGACGGGATAAAACGGCATGCATTCCAACACCTCAAGACGCACCTTTGTGAAGGGCCTGGCCGCTGGCGGGGTGCTCGCTGGCCTCGGGCTGTGGCGCACGCCAGTCTGGGCGGTCACCAGCCCCGGCCAACCGAATGTGCTGGCCGGTACCGACTTCGACCTGTTCATTGGCGAATCCCCGGTCAACATCACCGGCAACCCTCGAACCGCGATGACCATCAACGGCGGCATTCCCGGCCCCCTGCTGCGCTGGCGTGAAGGCGACACCGTCACGCTGCGGGTGAAAAACAAACTCAAGGACAGCACGTCCATTCACTGGCACGGCATTTTGCTGCCGGCCAACATGGACGGCGTGCCGGGCCTGAGTTTTCACGGGATCGAACCGGACGGCATGTACGTCTACCAGTTCAAGGTCCGGCAGAATGGCACTTACTGGTACCACAGCCATTCGGGCTTTCAGGAACAGTCCGGGGTTTATGGGCCGTTGGTGATCGACGCCAAGGAGCCGGAGCCGTTCCAATACGACCGCGATTACGTGGTGATGCTCACCGACTGGACCGACGAAGACGCCGTCGGCCTGATGAAAAAACTCAAGAAACAATCGGACTACTACAACTACAACAAACGCACTGTGGGCGACTTCATCCACGACGTCAGCGAGAAAGGCTGGGGGTCGACGGTGGCCGATCGCAAGATGTGGGCCGAGATGAAGATGAACCCCACCGACCTGGCGGACGTCAGCGGGGCCACTTACACCTACTTGATGAACGGCCAGGCGCCGAACATGAACTGGACTGGCCTATTCCGTCCCGGCGAAAAGCTGCGCCTGCGTTTTATCAACGGCTCGTCCATGACCTATTTCGACGTGCGTATCCCGGGCTTGAAAATGACCGTGGTCGCGGCGGATGGCCAACACGTCAAACCGGTGAGCGTCGACGAGTTCCGCATCGCGGTGGCGGAGACGTTCGATGTAATTGTCGAGCCGACCCAGGACGCCTACACGCTGTTCGCCCAATCGATGGATCGAACGGGTTATGCGCGAGGCACCCTGGCGGTGAAGGCAGGGTTGTCGGCGCCGATTCCAGCGCTGGATCCGCGACCGCTGCTGACCATGGATGACATGGGCATGGGCGGCATGGATCACGGCAGCATGGGCGGTGACATGGCGGGGATGGACCACGGTGCCATGCAAGGCATGAACGGTGGTGACATGCAGGGCATGGACGGCGGCGACATGCAGGGCATGGACAGCATGGCCGGAATGGATCACAGCAGCATGGCCATGGGTGGCATGGCCGGAATGGCCGGTATGCAATCCCATCCCGACACGGAAAAAGATAACCCGCTGGTGGACATGCAAGCCATGAGCACCACGCCAAAACTCGACGACCCGGGCATCGGCCTGCGCAACAACGGCCGTCGTGTGCTGACCTACTCCGACCTGCGCAGCACCTTCGAAGACCCGGACGGCCGCGAGCCCGGCCGCACCATCGAACTGCACCTGACCGGCCACATGGAGAAGTTCGCCTGGTCATTCAACGGCGTGAAGTTCTCTGATGCCGAACCCGTGCGACTCAAGTACGGCGAGCGGGTTCGAGTGGTGCTGGTCAACGACACGATGATGACTCACCCCATTCATTTGCACGGCATGTGGAGCGACCTCGAAGACGAGAACGGCCAGTTCATGGTACGCAAACACACCATCGACATGCCGCCAGGATCAAAGCGCAGCTATCGGGTCACTGCCGATGCGCTCGGCCGCTGGGCCTACCACTGCCATCTCCTGTACCACATGGAAATGGGCATGTTCCGTGAAGTTCGCGTGGAAGAATAAGGCGCTACCCATGACCAGACTCACTCCGATCACTTTGACCCTCGTCACCATGGGCCTGACGCTCTCTTCGGCCATGGCCGCCACCGACAACATGCAGGGCATGGACCATAGCCAGATGCCGGGCATGGACCACAGCCAGATGCAGAGCGAGGATTACGGGCAAATGCAGCCCGCCGCGCCGACCCAAAGCCGCACGCCGATCCCGGCATTGACCGACGCCGACCGTGCCGCCGTTTTCGTCAGCCCCGCCGGCCATGACATGCACGACAGTGCGCTCAACTATTACTTCCTCGCCGACAAACTCGAATGGCAGGACGCCGATAACGGCAGCGCATTGGCGTGGGATCTGTCCGGCTGGATCGGCGGCGACGTTGATCGCCTGTGGTTGCGCTCCGAAGGCGAACGCGTCAATGGCAAGACCGAAAATGCCGAAGTCCAGGCCCTCTGGGGTCACGCGATCAGCCCATGGTGGGATGTGGTAACCGGCGTGCGCCAGGATTTCAAACCTGGCGCCCCGCAAACCTGGGCCGCGTTCGGCGTGCAAGGCATGGCCCTGTACAACTTCGAAACCGAGGCCACCGCGTTCATCGGCGAAGGCGGTCAGACCGCTGCACGCCTTGAAGGCGACTACGACATCCTGCTCACCAACCGGCTGATTCTGCAGCCGACCGCCGAGCTCAACGTCTACGGCAAAAACGACCCGCAACGGGGCATCGGCTCCGGGTTGTCCAGCACCGAAGCCGGCCTGCGCCTGCGCTATGAAATCCGCCGGGAATTCGCGCCCTACATCGGCGTGACCTGGAACCGCACCTACGGCAAAACCGCCGATTACGCCAGGGACGAAGGCGAGGACCGCAGCGAAGCCCGACTGGTCGTCGGTGTTCGGCTGTGGTTCTAAACACTTCAACTCAAAAACCTAAAAACCAACCGCTTAAAGCGGTAAGAGGCCTTGCATGCGCACCATCAAAACCACCGCTGTCGCCATCGCACTTTCCACCGGGCTGCTCATGAGCGCACTGGCTCAAGCCCACCCGAAACTGCTCTCCTCCACTCCAACCGAAGGCGCGGACGGCGCAGCGCCCAGCAACATCGAGCTGCACTTCTCCGAAAACCTCATGACCCAATTCTCCGGCGCCAAACTGGTCATGACCGAAATGCCCGGCATGGCCCATTCCCCCATGCCGATGAAAGCCAAGGTCTCCGGCGGCAGCGACCCGAAAACCATGGTCATCACCCCGCTCTCGCCCCTGCCCACCGGCAGCTACAAAGTCGAATGGCGCGCCGTGTCTTCGGACACTCACCCGATCACCGGCAACGTTACGTTCAAAGTGAAGTGATTGATGAGCGACTCGGTCGGCATTGCCCTGCGGTTTGCGTTGTATGTGGATTTGATGCTGTTGTTCGGGGTAGCGCTTTTTGGGCTGTACAGCCTTAAAGGTCAGGAACGGATGTCCGGGGCGGTGCTGCCATTCCGCTCGATGCTGGCGGGGACGGCAGTGCTGGGCGCGGTGTTGTCCGTCGCCAGCATGGTGATGATGGCGAGCGCCATGAGCGGTGAAACGGACTTCGCCGAGCTGCGTCCGCACATCGAAATGATGCTGTTTGAGACGGATGTCGGCTTGGCTTGGGGGGTTCGCATTGTTGCGCTGGTGATCGCTGGCTTAGCGGTGATGCTCCGTGCGCCTGGCTTCAGTTTATGGGTCGCGGCTTTTGCCGGTGCTGTTGCCCTCGCCAGCCTGGCCTGGAGCGGACATGGGGCAATGGATGAAGGCAATCGTCGCTTTTGGCATTTCGCGGTAGACATTCTGCACCTGCTGGCGGCGGGGGCTTGGCTTGGCGCGTTGCTGGCGTTTGCGTTGATGGCGAAGATCAACGCCCTGCAAACCGAAGCGCGCCTCAGGTTGCTGGCCCGCGCGGTTAATCGGTTTGAGGCGATTGGCGCGGCCATCGTCGTGGTCATCACGGTGACGGGGGTGGTGAATTATCTGTTCATCGTTGGGCCGAAGCTGGACGAGGTGTTTCTCAGCACTTACGGGATTCTGCTGTTCATCAAAGTGGT
Source organism: Pseudomonas sp. GR 6-02 (assembly GCF_001655615.1). GTDB lineage: Bacteria > Pseudomonadota > Gammaproteobacteria > Pseudomonadales > Pseudomonadaceae > Aquipseudomonas. Next base: position 2,225,759 of record NZ_CP011567.1, on the reverse strand, counting down.
GCTGTTTGCCGGCATGCTGGTGCTCGCCGCGTTGAACCGGTTTCACCTCGGGCCGTTTCTGGAGCGGTCGTTGCGGGACGGGCAATACACGGTCGCCGCCAATGCGTTGCGGCGCAGCGTGGTGGTGGAATTGGCAGCGGCGGTGTTGATCGTGGGATTGGTGGCCTGGTTGGGGACGTTGAGTCCGGAGATGAAAATGGGCGAATTGTAGGGGCACAAGTACCTTTAGAAGGCGCGTAACAAAAGAGGTCGCCTTCCCCGACGTCCGGTGCCCTCCTTTATTTGCCTAGGTGAAAATCCCCTACTACCGTCAACAGTCAGAGGCGGCATTTACCGCTGTGGGCACTCGACATCAGGGAGCGAAATCGGGATGGCTTACAATTTAGCGTTGGTGAACCCCTTTAATGCAAAGGAATCAGCGGATTACGACGAAATATCTAGAAGCTGGCTTGATGCCTGGAAAGAAAAGTCCAAAAAAATAATGCCCCCACCCTCGGAAAGCGATTCAAAAAATTCATCTCCTTCTTTCAAAGAAGATGGAATAAAAAGATTAAGAGATGACGATGAGGAAGAAAAGGAACACCCGAGCAAGACACAAAAAACTTCGGCAATCATCTCTAAATACATAAGCAAAGGCTGCCTGGTGTCCGGTGGCCCCGCCGCCGAGCAGCTTGTTAGTTTTATTAGAACACTGATTGGAGACGGAGATCGAATTTACGTCCTGGGCCATTGTGAACCGGGAAGCTCCGTGCTTATGTCCTCGGAAGAAAAAGGCAAAGGTCAAACCGTCAACGCCAAAGAACTGGCAAGATTCTTTGACGTGTTATTTGGACTTAATAAGAGCTATGCGGGAAAAATCAAGATATTCGGATGCCATAGCGCACTGGGTTTGGGTGATACAAAATCCTTCGCCGAACAATTCAAGGATGCAATGAGGAAACGTGAATACCATAACTGCACCATTGAAGGGTATACAGCGTCAGTCAGAGGCTACGATGGCGAGCACAAAGTTGCGTTCATCGGAACCGCCGAAGAGCTAAAACGAGCCCAGATGGCTGAAATTCTGTATGCAGAAGAAACGATCAGCAAAGCTAAGCTCGACTCTTTCTATGAAAGCAAAACCGCACGTCCCAGCACCCGGAGAGTGTCCTTCGCCTAGTTTAAGATAGTTTTAAGACAATAGGCTGACGCGTCGCTCAATCATTAAAGGGCGCAAAGGCTTAAGGGTTGACACCCAAGCGCCAAGGTGAAAAAAAGCGGCGCAATTATCGAAAGGAGTTCGAAAATGGCTGACGTGATGAAAGTAGTGGATGTCGACTTAAAAATACTTAAATCAAATCCACCGCAGCTACACATATCGGCAATTGGCCTGGTGAATTCTGGTGGATGGACAAACCCGAGACTGGAGCCACGGGTTTATATCCAGTTCCCACCGGACGGCATTCAGGACTTCGATTTTGTTGCTGATCCGCCCCAAGGGGCTGCTATACAGGTCATCCTTCCCATCGACGCATCAAAACTTTGGAAAGACCCGCCACTCGATAAACTCAAGGGAGTAAGAGTCCACTCTGCTAGCAACTCGATTGAAGCTCACCTTAAGAGTTCGAAGTCCGTGGCTTGTGGATAAACAACTCATATAGAGGGATACGTGTCGGGCCTTGCCTGACACGTATCAGCCATTGGAATGTCACCCTGGCAGCACAACAAACCTCTGTGGACGTCGTTTGATATGGATCAACAACGCCCTGCGACCGTGGCGTAAGTTCAAGATCACTCCCTCTAACGGGAACACAACATACCTTGGTCCGCAGCCATCCGACGCTGCCGATCCGCGTTATCACTGTGGAGATCGCCATGCACATCTACGTCAAGTCCCTCCTGGCCGCACTGGTCATGAGCAGCCCATTGCTGACGCTGGCTGCCGAATACCCCGAAACAACGCCCGCCGCCCCCTCCGAGGACGCAACCCAAGCCACGCCCATGCAAGACAAGGCCATGAGCGAACAGATGAAGAAAATGCAGGCGGCCCACGACAAAATGATCGCCGCCAAAACCCCGGCCGAACGCCGGGCAGCCATGCAGGAAGCCATGACTACGATGAGAACAAGCCTCGGCATGCTGCACGACAATTGCAGAGGTATGGGGATGGGCATGGGCATGTCCGGTGGCAAGGGCAGCTCGGATACGGCGATGATGGACATGATGATGAAAATGATGGATCAGCAATCCATGATGATGAAGATGCCGATGGGCCAATAAGCATCGCGCCATGGCCCCCGTCGTAGACGGTTGGCATTGGCCGGCATAGCCGGACGACACCCCGGAAGATTTTCGTCAGAACGGAGCGCATCACATGAACCACTCAAACCCCTCGACACCTCCAGCCACCTCATTCTGGCGCAGCAAACCCGGCATCGCGCTAGGCATGCTGCTGGTGATCGGACTGTTCTACCTGGCCCGCGAGCATTACGGTCATATCTACCCGCTTTTGCCCTATCTGATTCTATTGCTGTGCCCGCTAATGCACCTGTTCGGGCATCACCACGGCAGACACTGACCCATGCATCGCCATCTCGATCACCTCAAATCACCTGCTTTGGCGCAGCAGGCGGCGGAGCCGACGACCGAAAAAGAGTACACCTGCCCCATGCACCCGGAGATCCGCCAGCGCAGTCCGGGTACATGCCCCAAGTGCGGCATGACCCTTGAGCCGGTGTTGCCCGAACTGGAGGAATCGGACAACCCTGAGCTCGTGGACTTTTCCCGGCGCTTCTGGTGGACCCTTCCTCTGACTCTGGCGGTGACCGCACTGGCGATGGGCAGCCATGGCTTGAGCCTGTTTCACGGCGCCACACAGAACCTGGTCGAACTGGTGCTCGCCACGCCCGTCGTGCTTTGGGCCGGCTGGCCGTTCTATGTGCGCGGCGCCCGTTCGGTCATCCAGCGCAGCCCCAACATGTGGACGCTGATCGGCCTCGGCACCGCGGCGGCCTTCCTCTATAGCCTTGCCGCCACCCTGACACCCGGCCTGTTTCCAGCCACCTTCATGATGGACGGCCGGGTTGGCGTGTACTACGAAGCAGCGGCGGTCATTATTTCCCTGACGCTGCTCGGACAGATGCTGGAACTCAAGGCGCGCTCGCAAACCTCGGCCGCGATCAAATCACTGCTCGGCCTGGCGCCCAAGACTGCGCGCCGGATCAACACCGACGGCAGCGAAACAGACATTGCACTGAGCCATGTGCACAGCGGCGACACCTTGCGCGTGCGCCCCGGCGAGAAGGTCCCGGTCGATGGTGTGGTGTTGCAGGGCGAAAGCGCGGTGGACGAGTCCATGCTCACAGGCGAGCCGGTCCCCGTGATGAAACGCCCTGGTGACGGGCTGATCGGCGCCACCCTCAATACCCACGGCAGCCTGGTGATGCAGGCGCAGAAGGTGGGCTCAGCCACCGTGCTTGCGCAAATTGTGCAGATGGTGGTCCAGGCACAACGCTCCAAAGCACCGATGCAACGCCTGGCGGACGTGATTGCTGGCTACTTCGTCATGGTGGTGATCGCCATTGCCGTCCTGACTTTTGTCGGCTGGGGGTTGTGGGGGCCACAACCGAGCTGGGTGTTCGGCCTCATCAATGCAGTGGCGGTGCTGATCATCGCCTGCCCGTGTGCCCTCGGCCTGGCCACACCGATGTCGGTGATGGTCGCCACCGGCAAGGCGGCCAGCAGCGGCGTGCTCTTTCGGGATGCGGCGGCGATCGAAAACCTGCGCAAAATCGACACCCTGATCGTGGACAAGACCGGCACCCTCACCGAAGGCCGCCCGGCGTTTCACAGCGTCGAACCTGCGCCTGGCTACAGTGCTGACGAGGTGCTGCGCCTGGCCGCCAGCCTCGACCAGGGCAGCGAGCACCCGTTGGCCCACGCCATCGTCGAACATGCACGCGCCAATGGCTTGGTGTTGAGCACAGCGCAGACGTTCGAGTCGGCGTCAGGCATCGGCGTGCGCGGCCAGGTCGACAGGCACCGTGTTCAACTGGGCAACACCGCCCTGATGGCAGAAGCCGGCATCGCCCTGGAAGCCTTGCAACCTCAAGCCGAGCAACTGCGCAGCGACGGAACCAGCATCATGTACCTGGCCGTGGATGGCGTGCTCGCGGGGTTGCTCGCCGTCGCCGACCCGATCAAACCCACCACCCGGCTCGCTGTCGAACGCCTGCAGGCCGATGGCGTGCGGGTGATCATGGCAACCGGAGACGGCCTCACCACTGCCCGTGCCGTCGCCCGCCAACTGGGTATCGAAGAAGTCCACGGCGAGGTCAAGCCACAGGACAAGGAACGCCTGGCCGCCGCATTGCAGGAACGCGGGCACCGAGTGGCAATGGCCGGCGACGGCATCAACGACGCCCCGGCCCTGGCCCGTGCCGACGTCGGTATCGCCATGGGCACTGGCACCGATGTCGCGATGAACAGCGCTCAAGTCACCCTGGTCAAGGGCGACCTGCTCGGCATTCTGCATGCCCGCAACCTGTCGGTGGCAACCGTGCGCAACATGCACCAGAACCTTGCCTTTGCCCTGGCCTACAACGCCATGGGTATCCCCCTCGCCGCCGGGTTGTTCTACCCGTTGACCGGGCATTTGCTGTCCCCGTTGGTGGCGGCACTGGCCATGAGCGTGAGCTCTGCCTCAGTGGTGTTCAATGCCTTGCGCCTGCGCCGGGCCGTGATTGACTGAGCACATTGCTGACAGCCAGGAAGCGGTTTCACTACACTGATCCAGCCTTGCCCCCCACTCCATCACAAAAGCCCGATAACGATGAAAACCATAAAAAGCACATTGCTGCTCAGTGGCCTGCTGGCGCTATCCTGCGGCGCTCAGGCAGAGCAAAGCCCTTCGCACCTGGACACCGTCCTGCAACAAAGCCAACTGCGCGTTTGCACCACAGGCGACTACAAACCCTATACCTTCAAAGGTGAAGACGGCGAATACTCGGGCATCGACATCGCCATGGCCCGCTCACTGGCCGACAGCCTGGGAGCGAAGGTCGAGTGGGTCCAGACCACCTGGAAAACCCTGATGCCCGACATGCTCGCGGGCAAATGCGACATCGGCGTCGGCGGCATCTCCGTCACCCTGGAACGCCAGAAAAAAGCCTTCTTCAGCACCACCCTGGACGTCGACGGCAAAATCCCGCTGGTGCGCTGCGAAGATCAGGCGAAATACCAGACCCTCGAACAAATCAACCAGCCTTCGGTTCGCCTGGTCGAACCGGCCGGCGGCACCAACGAAGCCTTCGTCCACGCCTTCCTGCCCAAGGCGCAATTGCAGCTGCACGACAACGTGACCATCTTCCAGGAACTGCTGGACAAGAAGGCTGACGTGATGATCACCGATGCGTCGGAAGCGCTGTATCAGCAGAAACTCAAACCGGGGTTGTGCGCGGTCAACCCGACGCAATACATGCAGTATGGGGAGAAGGCATATCTGCTGCCGCGGGATGACATCAGCTGGAAGATGTATGTCGATCAGTGGCTGCATTTGGCCAAGGTGACGGGGAATTACCAGAAAATTCTGGGTCAGTGGATCGCGGTGCCAGAGGCTAAATAGCCCGTTAGTCCATTCCCCGTAGCAGCTGGCGCAGCCTGCGTTCGGCTGCGCAGCAGTCGTAAAATCAGAACACGCGGTTCATCAGGTAAATCACGCAACGGCGAAAACACCCCAGCCGTTGCGTCATTCCTTAGTCGTGCAGCAAGCCCGAGCTGTACTCATTAAAGCTGTTGCCGATGGCGCTCCCACCAAAGTTCACCTTGTTGGGGTTATGGCCATCGAATTGTTGGCAGCCTTCTGAAAAACAGGAACTGGTGCTCACACCCGAACAGGCGCTCAAGAGCAAAGCACCGGTGATCAGCATGGCTTTGAAGAGGTTCGAGATCATCTTGTTGTTTCCTGTGGGCTGGAGGTGAGGCAGCACGGTCTTAGGTAGTCATCCTATGCCGCGAGCCTGCCCAACTTGATGAAACATTGCTGAGCGACAGCGTTGGTTCAGCATCCTTGTTTTTTCTGAAGCGACCCACCTGTTTAGATGAGCGTTTAAAGACACTCACCGTTACTTCACCAAGGCTACAACGCCTTGCGTCGTTGCCTACGACTGCGCCAGAATCCGCCGGCTGTGCGCCTGGCGCTCCCGCCGGTAACTTGATTCCCGTCACTGCTCATCAGTGATCGGGTCTGCAAGCCCGCCGGAATACCAGTCGCATAGCCCTACCGTAGGACACTCGTTTGTGTCCGCTCAATGGCGGCTTTGTGCGGGAGACCTTCGGGTCTGCCGGGTTCCTGGTTTCCCGGTCTTGCAGACCCGCGCATAGCTGCCACCCATCATCTGCAAGTGATGCTGGTAGCTCCTAATGAATAATCAGGAGTTTCACCATGTTCAAGGCCACACCCAACCCGCCGGTCACAGACCCGACATCCCCTTACGAATCACTCGACTCAAAAAAACTCCACGAAGCCGCCGAACGCGCCCTCGACCACTACCTCAAACCGGCTGCTCAAATCATGGCCACGGCCAACGAGCCCGAGCGCATGTTCCTAGCCAACCCGAAGTACAACACCGAATCCCTGCTGGCCAACGCCTGCGAGTCATTGGGCTCGGCCACGGTTATGCTAAATGATTTTGCTGCGCTGCTGGAGGGGACACACCGCAAAACCCTGCTGGGTATTGCGCAGGTGGTCATGTTGGGGGAGCTGGCGGTGAATCAGGCGTTGGATAAGGTCGAGCCGTCTGAGTAATTAATGTTGTACATCGGCGCGGGGAGCGTGAGCTCCTCGCGCCTCAGCCACCTTTCAAAGCAACTCTGATACAGTCGCCCCCGGTAAATTCGTTGACAGGAAGTCAAACATGGCAAAGCCCGCCGCACGTATCACCGACCCCACCAGTTGTCCCATGCCTGGGCACGGCCCAAAAGCCATCGCCTCTGGCTCTCCCAACGTGTTCTTCGACGGTCTTGCAGCCGCGACCAAAGGCGATGCCTGCACCTGTGGCAGCGCTCTAGTCTCGAGCGTAGCAGCAACGGTCTTCATCAATGGCAAGAACGCTGCACTGGTCGGCACTGTCGGAACCCATGGCGACGTCGTGATTGGTGGGTCAGGCACTGTGATCATCGGTGATTCGCATACACCAGCACCGTTCATGCCCCCACTTCCGCTTTTACTGCAAAAAACCTACGGACACAGCTTCAGCATCGTCGATAGCGAAACCGGTCAACCTTTAGCCGGAAGAAGTTTCACTGCCACTATTAACGGTGAAAAGATCATTGGTATCACCGATGGTGCAGGAATAGCGCACGTCAAAACCCCCATCAAAGATGCCACTATTTCTGTGAGCATTTACTTTATCTCTCCTGCTCGGACGCTTAGCGAACTCACGGATTGATCAAACATGGCTGAACAATTTACTACTGAAGCAAAAGCAACCGAAGTCAAACCCAAAGAACCAGCGGCGCCCACTACCATCACCGTCAACGATAGAGCTGCTACCAGAGAAGCGATCCTCAGACTCGTCCGCAAAAATGGTGAGTTTATAGAACGATCATCTTGGGGAGCGCATAAAGCAAAAGGCGAAATGGTCGATGACTGGGACTACTCGATGATCGCACTTCACCATGCCGGTAGAAGTGTCGGCTGTGGTGCCGGCGCAGGACAGATGCGTGCGATTCAGAGCGAGCACCAGGCCAAGTTCGATGACATCGGTTATCACTACGGCATCGATTGTATGGGTAAAGTATTCGAAGGACGCGACATCCGGTTCAAAGGCTCAAGCGTACATAATTACAACACGGGCGTAATTGGCATCGTTTTGCTAGAAAATTTGACAACCGCCGATGAAGGTGGCGATGTGGTTGCCCTTGCCCGTCAGGCTCTTGAAGCCATCAACGGCAATATGGACCAGAAAATCCCAGCCATACAAATCGACACCCTACTGAACTTAATTCAAGCCCTGACCAGCGTTTTCAGGGTGACGACTTTGGGTGGACACCGGGAATTTCCCATGCAAGCCGGGGAAGGAAAGATTTGTCCCGGCAACATTGGGATGGAGCTGGTGAGAAACCTTCGAATTAAAACCAAACTGTTACGACCACCCGCATCATGAAATTTCTACTTATCATTGTTCCGACCATACTCGTCGCCTTCCTCTACATCGGCTTTTACGAAAGGATGGAAGACGCCTACCCGGAAAAAGTATTTTTCATCAAGAAATACCCGACATTTCAAATTAAGTTTGAAAATATTTTCGCGTACGAATCAGATGACAAAAAATTGAGTGAGCTAAGTGACACGGAGCGACAGTTGGTCATCCAGTACTGTAAATATCGGTTAGGTGTGACTACGACATTGAAAAACCAAAACGAGCTTGAGGAATGCAAAAAAAGGTAAGATAAACCATCTTTTGGATGGTAAAAATTGGACAGATCTATTTCATACGCAAAATAAATCCGCCCCTGAGGGACGGATTTATTTACTCGTACCAAGACGCTCAACCCCTCCCCTTTCTGCTTTTCTCCGGAATTGATTTTCCACCTAGCGGTTGTCGATTTTGGCGCTGCTTTTCCTTCCTTTTTCGCTGGAGGACATCCGGCAGATCAATAGTGCATATAACATACACTTGATATTTCAATTTTTTCCAAGGGCGGCAAATTTACTGCCGCGAGGGCTTTGCGCTCACCTATACTAAAAAGATTAAATAATGCTAATGAGCACGCTTAATAAGATATTGAAATTATTGAAATTTAAATGTGTAGATACCCTTGCGAACTACTGGTATCGCGATGAGGATTTGACATGAACATTTTATTGAAAGAACTTCTAACCTATCATCACGAAGTGTCTATGAAAATTACTCAGATCAAAGAGTTGCTGAGGAAAATCAGACATGAACCCGATGGAACTGATGACTGCAAGCTGTTGTTCACGATGCTGGAGGCCTTGCATGGTGATGCAGAGCGACACCACCATGAAAATGAAGAACTTATTCGGCTGGCCTTGCTAGCGACTGAGGCGCCGATCCACCAACGGGTCAAGGATATCGAGCGAGATCATCAGGCATTTGGGCGCATTGCTGGACAGTTGAAGATGCTGAAGGATACAACTCACGAAACGAGAGTAATTGCTGACACTATCGATGACTTCATCAAAAAATATTACGATCACATGGACGCCGAGGAGAATATTTTCTTTCCGGCGGCAGATAAGTGGCTGTCAGACGACCAGTGGCAGGAAATCAAGCATCAATGGCATTAATTGGAGCTCGCCTCATACGTTAAAAAATTAGCTACTACTTAGTACTGACCTCACTAAGTAATTACGCGAACACCACGTATTAACTTACAGGGGTGTCCGTATATCGATGGCTCTTTGTTGCAAGTCACTCAACCCCTTCCGTTCCTGTTTTCACTCGCTCTCAACTACCTCCGCTAGACTCACCTGAGCCCCGCAAGCCCAATCCTGATAAACTCCCCACCTCCCAGCCTCGGTCAGGCTGGTCGTTGGTAACTCAGCATCTCTCTTTTACGCAAACACGCTTATTTGAAATCGCCCATTTATTCTCGAGGTAATGGTGACTCACTCTTCGGATCAACGTACTGACGAAAAAAGCCTGCCTCGATTATTGCTCGATCTACTTTGGCAAATCGCCGTACTGTTGATCCCGATTTTCCTCGTGGCGGTACTACCGCTGTTATGGGCACTCGGTGTGGTACTGGGTTGTACTGCCTTAATGTGGCTGACCGCGCGGGCCGGTTGGCAACGAACCGGCCGAGGGGCTGCACGGCTCATGACCTCTGCCGCACTAGGCCTGGGTTTTAATCTGGGCAGGGCTTTGCCGGCGTACTGGGATATTGCGGGGGCAGCGGCTGTGATGTTCTTCGGGCTGGCTTGCGTCAGTCACTTGGAAAGACGTTTTGGCCTGGTCGATAAAACACAGGCCAAGTCGTCACCGCTATCGCCTGGTCAGTCTTCAGGCGGCGCCAGTGCCTGGGGTGGGGACGAACCGCAGCAAACTCCCGAGGGCGAGCCCATCAGGGTGTTCAACTACAGCGAAATCGCCATGGGCGGGCCCGTCCTGTGCGATTACCTGTTTCCCGATGGGGTGCTGCTCCAGGGCCTTGGGTCGTCGGCTCGCTTCTCGAACGACGGACGTTATTTCGCCGCGCCTTTACCCTCGCGCCAAGCCTGGGGGTTGGTGATTCTGGATCGACAGTTGCGTCAGCTTTACCAGTGTTCGTGTGATGAATTTTGGGAACTGGATGCCTTTAACGACGGCATCCTGAGTGGGCGTTACAGTCCTCTGGTCGACAACGGCGCACGGGAGATCAGCCTGGAGCAACTGCTGACGACGGCTGAAAAGGTTAGCCTGGTGCCCGTTATTGACCTTTGGGTTGAGCCTGGTGACTGGCAAAAAAACCTTGCGCTCGACGCGTTCCGGCATACGTCTCCCGATGGTCAGCAAAGTTTGGACGCCTGTCTGGCGCTGCCGGCCAGCCTGCGTGAATTGCCACAGCCTTGCGCCCCGCTGATGAGCCCGGAATACCGCGTGAGCATAAACGGTGAGCCCACTTCGTTGCTGATCAGGGCTGATACCTCAATCATCTGGAATCACGATAGTCGCTCGTTCGCTTGCCATGCACGGATGGATGATGAGCAACCGCAAGCCCTCGAATACTGGCTCTGGCACGTAGACCGCGGCTGGCAAGCATTGCCTTGTCCGTGGCTATCCGCCGACAGCGAACCTTCCGTGGGTTGGAGCGTCCCCCTGGAGCTGGATGACCATTACCTGCGGCTATCGTCTTACTTCGACTACCCGCAGCCTGATCGCGGTCGCTATGGTTATGGCTTGTACAGCATACACAGCGACTGTGAGTCTCAGGTGGGCCATGATCCGAACGGCCGGGTGCAGGTTGCGCAGCGGCACCTGACTCGCGTGCGGTTGGCCGTGCCTCTGTTGGGTGATGGACAGCGAGGCGCGACGATGGTCGAGTCGGCACCATTGACTGATGATACGCGGGCTCAATTTAGCTGGCGGCAAGACAACAGCCTGGGGCTCGGGGGTTATACCTGCAGGATTGGGGGCTGGGAGTTACCGGGCGTTTGGCTGCTCGATCATCGAGTTTCAGACACTGGACGTTACATCGCATTAATACCGTTCGCCCTGCCGCCCGCCACAGCAGGTCACGTGGTGGTGGTCGACGCACAGGAACGACAATTGATGAACAGCCCTCCTCTGTTGGTCGCACGATTGTTGGACTTTCGTGGGCCGAGACTGAGCCTGGCAGTGATTCGAGGTCGCCTGGATCAGGATCGGCAAAGCAGTCCATTGCAGCGCTTTGATCAATCGCCACCCGAGGCGGACGATGCCGCTGCGTTTTGCCAGTATCGACAGGACTCGCGGCTTTACTACGAGTGGTGTGAGCTCAATGTCAGCCAACAAGGCCTGAGCGCCCTCCCCGATTGGCGCCTGGTTCAACAGCCACAGTCTGCAATCGCCGATGGAAACTTTGTCCAGCCAGCACCGATGGATAAAGATGCCGCGTGGTTGTTCGGTTGTGAAACCGAATACGCCGACAGTTGGCTACGCGTCCAGAGCCCACGCCTGGGCGGGCATTTGCTGACGGCGTCCGGTTGCGCCATCAGCCATCTCGCGCCCTCGATGATCTGGTCCGAGGATGCACGTTATCTCGCGCTGACTCGACTCCATACCAACGTCGACGATGACCACGGAGGTCGCTTGGCATGGCAGATCTTGCTGCTGGATGTCCAGGAGCGAACCTTGAGGCATTCACCTCAGTGGCTCCACAATCGACCACAGTTTGAAGGTTTTAATGCCAATGTCTTGAAGGTGCGTCTATTTCTGCGCGACTGGGAAGCCGAGGATGAAAGAGACCGAGGCTCAATCAGCGCAATGAAGTTGAGCGACCTGCTGGCACTCCCCGCCGAGTCCGTGTGCCCGCACGCAGGACTCTGGCTGACGAAGGATCAACTTTGCCACTCCGAAGCGTGGCAAGCATTGGATACATCGGCTTTACGCCATTGGCGCTAGTCACGTTTATCACTGGCGCTGGCATGGCGCGCGAAAAGAGACGAAGCCGACTGAGGCACGTTCGGTTGAGTCACGTTAGATGTCGGGCCTGAGCTTAATCTTGCCTGACAATATCGGAACAGGCGTATCTGTGCCGTGTAACTGGTGCCGCCGTCGGTGCGCTTGCGTGCTCTGATCGTGGCCATAGTCAACTGGTACAATTGTTAAAGGGGTTGGTACATTGTATCAACGCCCCTCAAAACGCCATTTACCCCCTAAAACCGGCTTTGAACACGTAGAGCGAAATGGTACAGAAATCAGCTACATACTCAGTAAATTCAAGCTCTACAGTGTCTAGACGCTTTAGCGTGGCGCCGATGATGGATCGAATCGACTAAATTAAATTTTCTTTATATTTCATATACATAAGCCAAAGAAAAACATTGCTGTAGCAAAATTTAAGCAGTGAAGTTGAAGAGCACTTTTGTCAGGGGTATCTTTCACACGAGAGTCTATCCAATCCCTGACATACCGGACTAACCGTCCGACATCCATCTGCGGCGTTCGGCCTTCAGAGTGGGCCTGGCAGCCGACCTCCAATCTCAAGGAGACCCAGCGTTTGGCTGGGCTCCTAGCAAGTGCCGCAAACCTTGCTTCACAATCCAAACTAATTAAATCAAGTTTCGCAGGCACACTTATCGCAACTGCCACTTGCTTATCAGCACCTTCGCCATTTCCGCATCCACCAAGGGCGGGGAATGAGGCCTCGCGTGGATGATGGCGCGTAGCTCATCAGGCGTAATACAGTCGAATGTGAACCCTACTTTTATGCCGTGACCTTTCTCCAGCTCTCGTTTCATAGCCGCCACAACATTGAAGCACCCCATGCAAATATGCCCTTGAGATTTCCAAGCTGCGCTATACTTGGTCGGCAAGTGAGTATGAAAGCTAATCTTTCCTTTTTTATAACTCACAACTTTATACTTAGAACGCTCACATATCGGGCATTGCCATGTATCCTTAAGCTCTGCCCACATTCGAGCACATCCTGGCAGCGATTCTATAATCACTAAGAAGTTTGGGGGAGGCTTATCTCCCGAACGCTGTACTTCCGTGCGCCACCGACTGTAGTTTGACAAGTGCTTAACAGTGCTTTTCGCCATCTCATGAAGGAGCGCCTCGCCACTAACAAACTCCAATCCGTTGTATTGCTGAAATCCATTGGACAGAGTAGGTACAGCCATTGTTTCACCTTGATATCTCTCATACCAATAATCTTGCAAAACCGCTGCCTTGGCCACTTCGTATACAAGGTTCATTCGCGCAACGTAAGCGGGGCGAACCAGTCCCCAGAGCTCTGTCACCTTGGCTACATCTATACTATGTGGAACGTGTTCCTGGATGATGATAAAACGGCGAATTTGTCCAATAGAAAACGACTGCCACTCGATCTTACGTCCAGCACTCGAGATAACTTTCTTTGCAGCAGCATCTGCGTTATTACAATCTTCGCAAATGAGAACCGGAGGGTAGGACGAAAACGCAGGTGCCATTCGCTCAACAAGTGCTAAGCCGGTACTCGTAGGCTTATCCGTACCACTCACCACAAATACCTTATTGAACGCAGCTTTTAGTGCATCAGCCATATGATCGTGATGCTCAACTAGTTTCGCTAAGATCTGCCCTTTACTACCAACTCTGGAGATTTCAAATTTCCCTCGACCACAGCAAGGGCACTTCCAAGACTGTGCTGTTTCGACCCAGTTGCGATTCATCTCAAATAAATCAATTCCATGATGCGCTTGAATTTTTCGCGACAACGGTGATTCGACGCCATCAAGCGAATCTATCGAGCCATCAGCAATCCCTTCAATTGCCAACCTTAGGGCAATTTCTTTTCGTTCTTGGATAGTTTCCAGTGAAAGCTCATTCTGCTTGGCCCATGCCGCCAGGGCGTACTTAGGGCCTTTCTGAATCAGCGATTTTTTGCCTTCCGAAACCCCATCATGATCAGTCACAAACGACTCCTACCGCCAATTAGCTGAAATTCTTACACTCGACTGAATGTCTGCACAACTGCCATCTGCACCAGAGGGTGTAATTTGAATAGCGTCCTTACCCCCCCCCCGAATTACATGGGCAGCAGGGCTCATTTGAGGAATCTAAAAAAAGCTCATATGGCATGAAATAGAATATTTTGGCAGAGCGCTATTTTCCTTATGCGATCCATGAACACTCTACCTATTCGCAATATGGACCGAATTTATGGCGATCAGTCTTGATCCAGCACCTGCACATACTTTCTTTTGAATAACTCAGGTTTTGCATTAACTCGGAACTCGTACATAGGACCATCGTATCCAAATACGTTAAACACCAAACGATAGAACAATGTGAGAGTATTAGAAATTCGCTCTCGATCCTTGAGCTCACTCGCCTCATTGTTTTCCTTAAATACCGGGTGCGCAGCCGAGTTTCGTAATTCGCTCCATGCTTTCTTTTCAGCCTGCAATATTAAGCCCTTTTCGACAAGCATCGTCAGGGCCTTCGCCGAATGTATATTACCCCAACGTTCTACACTCGAAATCAACGTCTGTATGTGATCGCCTCGTGCATCTAGCTTGCCAATTCCGTCAATCAAAGCAGTTTTAGCTTTTTCTAATTCTCGATCAGCGCTGGTACGCTTCAACTCAGGAATGAATACGTCGTTGAGCAACCCCTCAACGGCCACTCCAAGGGTAAGAATAGCGATGTTGTTTTCAGATTGGAATGAATGCCAGACTCGCTGCCATTGACTATACGCACTATTAAAATGCAAAGAGTTATTACTCTTAACTCTCAGCATTGATGCCAAAATTTCGTAATGACAAGCAGGAAAACCCTCGCCGCACACTGCGTCAGTAATGGGCGCTGGGATGGCTTTTCCCCTTAAGCCAGTGCGTATGGTTTTGAAATATGTAACTGTTACGCTGCCTACGCGCTTTATCAAGCAATAAGGTTGTGGCATTATCCCTGACGTCAATCCAATATAAAACAGCAACGACTGATAAAGCTGATCAGCTTCGAACTCCCCCCTCACTCGCACCTGGATTCTTTCGTTTCTATCTACAATATTGACCGCAACATTTTCAAATTGAATCTCCGACTCATTAAAATTGTGAGACTCCTCCCCATAGCTACTTGACTCAGTATTCATTTTATTCGCTGGAATTCGAGACTTTTCCATAAACTCGAAATACATATACCCTTTCGAATCAATATGCCTTTTGTTGTCTTCTACAAAATAGATTTCATGGAGAAACACATGAAGCCTATACGGCGCCAGCCTATCGAACACACTAATACGCAGCGAAAATTCTTCGGCAAATGTCTGATCACCACTCAGAGTCGTTGCCTCAAGATATAATTTTTGGCTTTTGTCAAATGGGTCATCTGGGAAAGACTCATGAAATCCCGTCACCATGGAAGCAGACTTACTTTTAACCTCCAAACAAATAAACTCAAGATAGATAGTCCCAACTTGATTAACTTTAAGGACACCGTAGCCTTCGAGACAAAGACCGCCATCACACTTTTGAAAAATGGAAACGGAAACGCAGTGCAACTCTAGGTTCCCTTCGTGCATCGCGTCGATCAGTTTTTCACTACCAACCATGAAGATCTCCTGGAAAATCTACCCACTTGGGCTATCACTTTACGCCTGTCGTTACACCCCAGATAGCGGTCAAAGCGGCTACTGAAGTGATTAAAACGAATACAACAAAAACAACAAAAACAACCCTGTAGGCTACCAAGGCTACCGTTTAGATGGCAATATGCCGCCAACTGAATAACTGGTGACGTATCAATATGAGCACAATCGTCATGCGATCCTGGCGGCGTCTTCGGGACCTGCCCGTCTTACGTTATGTGATGCTGTTTTTTATCCCGATTTTTGCGCGTCCTTTGCACTTTTCAAAAGGGACTGACCGCCCTCTTTATACACGATTGAAGGGGTTGATGACTCTACCAATATTTGTGGCAACCCTTTGGCAGTCTACAGCTCTTTCGATGTACCAATGGCTCGGAAAAAGAGAAAGCGAGCGAATTATTACAGGGATAAGTCAGGGTGATATTTGGGACCATTTGCACAGTACGCAAGGGTGGGTTGGATTGGCGGCCCTAGTTGCCACTACACTCAGCATTTATACGATTGCAATATTGCGCTGGGGCTACCACACAGCCGCCGTCTCCATATGCCAAAAGCTAGACTTTAAGTGCATGCCAATCTCGCTTTTATACTTTATCGTCACAACGGCGGCTTGGGGCTTATGGATAGGCTTACTGATGAAGGGAATCGATTACAGTCTATGGCTTTCAAATGGCAATCTTTCCGGATTCTTTAACGAGCTATCGTCGAAACACCCACATAAAACACTCGGACTATTATTTATAGTTGGGTTAGCGATGTATCGAGCATCTATCAATAGCAGCCATGGCATGATCTCAGTATATGCTCACTCAAGAATACTTGCTTGGGTAGTCGGATTTCTACCCATCATTTTGCTATCGGTAGCTGTATACGCCCTTGAGACACTTGCATGAGCTAAGTATCACCTCACGAGGCTCCACACCCTAGCCGCACCTAAAATCGAACTACCATTCTCATAGCTCTCGATATGGAATCAAGGACGGATGGACCTTAATTCTAAAGTCATTCCAAGGATCTCTATTCTCGTTCTCCATTTCAAAATTATTAATAAATAACCTCATCGACGCAACAGCGAGATCTTGATTTTTCATAGGACCAATATGTACAGCTTTAACATGGTGAGATTCAAAACCGACCTCAAGGTATGGGACCACAATCCCACCACGCACACGATACTTAATAAGTTTCGAATGCGCCGATTCCAATCGACAGATTCTCATCTCATTTTCCTCTATAAAACTTGGATGCTTGAATAGATTTACAGCATCACCTAAACTCCAAAGAGCCTTAGCAATTTTATACCCATCTACGTCATCATACTTCATCAACTCCTCTGTGATTGCCTCCCGCGCGTCAGCCACCAGATTTTTGGCCAACTGCAACTTTGTTTCAATATTATAGATACACACCAGCACTGGTGCGAGATCCTCTTTCAGAGTCTCATGAAACTCAACAGCATAATTTCCATATGAGCGCCACTGAACCAAATGATCTTCTATAGTACTAAATGAACCAATAAAAGCATGCTGCTCAGCAAGCCATTCGTTCACAGTCTCAATTGTAAAATCTTGCAAGTGAAATAATGCCTGATCAGTAACAACATCACCTGACTTAATTAGGCCCTGAATTTCTTTTTCTATATATCTCGCACCATCTAACGCCTCATCCGAATCATTCATAAAGCGTATGTCGGTAAGCCAAATCTTTTTATTTCTGATAATTGACAGTACCGCTGCAGCATCGGTGTAGTGAAAAAGTGACATAGAACCCTCATACCTCAGTTAACACTCAACCGTGACAAATTGCATTTTTACCAACGCGGCTAAATTGTTACAACCCTAACGTTATTGCAAATCAATTTTATCATGCAAGGCCCACAGTCGTAATCGAACCTCCGCGCCATACTCTTCGAAAAATGGTACCTCAGAGTTCAACACTGTTCGCTCGTAGATTCTAACCTCTATCTACTAAACCAATGCTGGGCATTAGAACAGACCACCCAACTGAAAATCAAAAACCTGGAACAGTTCCAGGCACTTCGCTCCCGCTTCCGCGGCGCTCTGCACACCAACAGCCTGCGCGACTTTGCCGAGTACACCATCTCCCGCAACGGCCTGCGGCAAAAGGCTTTATCGATCAGGACAACATGAGCTGCCAGGTGTACTTCAACCTCGGCACCGACGATGCCCCAGGCCATGCGGATGACGTTGCAACACTCCAGCTCAAGCCGACCGCTGCCTACAAGGCACTCCAGCAAATTGTCGGCAAGAAACTGAGCCAAGGTGAACTGGCCGAATGGATCGAAGACTGGCACCTGAGCCTGGTCGCTGGGAAAGAAGGCGGCGGAACCATGCTGATCAGCGCCGCAGTGGCCAGCGTTCGCAACATCACCATCGAAGCCCGTAGCACCTCGACCTCCAGCGAACAAAACTTCGGCGCCGCCCGCAGCGCGATGGACAGCATCGAGGCTGCGAACGCCGACTCCCGAGTCGAAGCCCTGCACTTCTCACTGATCCCCTACGACGGCCTGGGTACCCGAGTCTTCACCCTGAAGCTCAGCATCCTCACTGGCGACGATAAGCCGACCCTGAAACTGCGCTGGGCGGGTGAAGAGCAGCAAGTCGAAGAAATCGCCCAAGAGTTCAAAACGACCCTTGCCAAAGAAGTCGGCGGCGCGGCCACCCTGATCCTGGGCATATTCAACGCGTAATAAGCTGGCTCACCCAACAACACCCACCACTGGTCTCTCACGAACGATCCCCGTGGTGGGCTCCAACGAGAAAACACAGCATATGCAAGTAAGACAAATCACCCTTTTTATACGAACCGGTTCTATCAAAGGCAGCCAAAACGTACGGGAGTCAAAGCAATGAACACTGAGTTCCTATTGATGGCTCAGTACAGCGGCATGGTAATCATCCCGCTGGAGCGCGTGTGTATCGATTACTTCAGTCACCTAACCCCCGAAAAAATGAAACTGAAGGTTGCCGCTGGAGATATCGATCTACCACTCGTTCGGTTGGAAAGCAGCCAGAAATCGGCCAGAGGCGCGCATTTGAATGACCTGGCCGCTTACCTCGATGCCCAGCACCTGAAAGCGAAGACGGAGCACGCCAAGCTTCTAGGACGAGGGCTACGACGAGCGTCATAGGCTCCTGTTTAGTTGCTTTGAATTCGAAAAAGTGAAAGCTTGGCAAGATGTATCGTACCGAAGCCACCACTCTCTATGTTACGCTCCAAGCATTCCCCTCGCCCGTCAGAAAGATGGTCGACACTGCAATCGTATGGAGATGACTTATGGCCTTAGCCGTTCACAGCGTCGAATTTGACCGCGTTATAAAAAGTACTTTCATCAGCGCGCAGGTAGACTACAAATTTGCTTTAGAGAAACTGGTCCCACTTATAGGAAGACTGGATATTCAGCGCGAAGTGCAAAGTCCAAAGTTTTACGACCGCCTGGCGAAAGATATTGTATCTGGCTGCATCATGCCTTCCCTGACACTAGCGATTGTTGATGAACATTTCGACAGTTCGATTACAAAACAAAATGCAGAGGAATTCATCATCGAAAGAGTTGATGATTTTTTCGTTCTTGACGGCATGCAACGATTAAACACAATGGACCGCGCATATAAACGCAGCCCACCTGAATTCCCGCTTGATAGGCCAGTTTTTCTCAACATTCTAATCTGCAACTCAATGGATTTGCTGCTATATAGAATGATCACTCTAAACAACGGCCAAAAGCCGATGACCGCCCGCCATCAAATTGAAATCGTAGCATCGAACATCTACAACTTCGACGATGTTGGAGTGAACGTTCAAGCCGAAAAAAGAGCACTTGGCCAAAAAAGGAAACGTGGAGCGTTTAAAAAAGCTGACCTTATCAAAGCTTATCTTGCCTTTCTAAGTGAAAGCGTTAACGTCGACAATGATAAAATTATCCAAGAAAAAATGGATGAACTGCTTGCATCCAAGATCATGGATTCTGACTTAACTTCTTCTCAAAGCAGCTTTGAAGATGTCATGCAGCAAATCGAGCGGCTTTATGAAAACATAGGGACGCGCGACTGGGTAATGGGACAAAATAATTTGATTGGATTTTGCGCTGGCGCCCGCAAGACAATCCAATTAATTGAAGAATTATCTGACGAGGTATTGTTTCATAGCATTAGCGAATTCGAGAGTGCTTTCTCAGGAATCAACATATCAAAAATCAAACTTGGTAACGCACGCCGCAAGTCTGTTAAATATTTCTTTGAGAATATTAAAAGATCAGTAAAGCTAGATGCGGACGAGATACTCGACGAGATCAGCCAGGAGATTTGATGCATGTTCTCCGATGGCTACGTCAGCATTAGTAATGCAGTCCCATTTCGTGACGAAAATCGTGCAAATCAAATTCAGTTGCACTCAAGAAGCCCTGCGTCACTCGCACTATTTAGAACTTTCCTTGGGGGCGTAAAGATTGACCTTAAAGGCGGAAAAAGCTCACTTCAATCCAGAAATTTTTTCGTTTTAGATGCTCCCCACCGCAAGGGCTTTTCGCTGAATGCGGATATTGCCCGCGCATTCCCTGGATTGGGCGTGCAAGATCGGAACGGTGAAGCCCTCGCCCATACTATTGCACGCCCATTGGATGTTTTCTTTCGTGCGTCCGGCAGCCACAAGGGGTTCTTTGAGGTATTACTTAACGAAGTTTCGAGGTCGCTGGTCGCATCAGCAAATGGCAATGACCTTTCTGCTTTCGTATATATATATCGCGCACTAGAGCATATGAGCTATGCCCTTCCATTTTTCCACGCTCGTCACGCAACAGACTACGTCAAAGCATTCAATGATTTGAGAGCTCTAATTTCATCTGGTGATGGGGAACTGAAATTTTGCGACAAATTTATTGGTTATATATTCAAGCAAGACCCAGTCTTCTCAGCATACAAATACACCATTAAATTTGATCCGATATACGCTGTAAAATTTGAAAAGTACTTAAATGGGCACCACTCAAAACACTGCACCACGAACTCTGGACTGATAGAAGTTGAGTTTTTAAAAGCTTTTGGATTCGTCGTTGATGTTAGAAACAAATTCTTCCACCATCTTTCGGGCAGTAATCAAAGCGCCTCATCCAAAGACATTATAGATGCCGATGCTTTCTTTCGCCCCATTAACGAAATAGCATGGTCATTAATTGCCCTTGTGCTTGGAAAAATGATTGCTGCGGAAATTTAAACCACCCTGCTTGGATTAGACTTGAACAGATTCAAAGTCAGGCGCAAATCATTGCACCTGACTACCCCTTCAACCCTAAAGACGATTAAAGAGTTCTGATTGAGGGGCCCGAAATAATCCGCCCCAACCAAAACCAATATTTGTAAGGGTCGCCAGCTCCCTTCAGACGTGTGTACCGTCGCATTGAGTTCCAAGCCCGATGACCGGACACAGAAGCAACTTTGGGGATATCCCAGCCCATTTCGAATAATCGACTCACGCCATCATGTCGAAGGTCGTAAAAGTGCAAATCATTGATCTCGAGAAAATTGCACGCCCTGGTGAACGACGCCGACACTGACCGGGCGTTGTATGGAGACACCTCGTCCGCGACCTTAGGCATCGAATGCAAAATCCGCCAGGCTTCGTCGGGTACATGGCACCACACGTCGTTGCTATATTTCTGTCCGGGATTTTTCATGTCTGTGATCAGTACTGCCTGACGCTCTTCATCTATTGCGTCCCAGCGAATCCGCGTGATTTCTTCCTGTCGTCGCGTGGAGAACAGCGCGAAGGCCGTCACTCGCACCATGTCAATCTGTTGCTTGCGCCGATCTCGCATGGCGCAAAAGTACTCGAGGATAGTGTCCAGCTCGACCAGAGTTGGACGGCGGTCACGCTCCTTACTCCTTGAAACACCACCCATCTTACGCAATACCTTGCGTGCATCCGGCATGGCCATCGGATCTACGTCATACCCCCAGGCTGGACGAGCTACTGAGAGCACCGCACCAAGATGCGCGAGATCGTTCCCCACAGCCTGCGGCTGAATACCGTCGGTTAGCATGCGATCATGCGCGTACTCGACCAGCTTCTGACTGCTGATGTCCTTGTCTTCAAGCTTGCCCAGCCAGGTCTCGCCGATCGCCCTCAAAGTGGCGCGTTTGGTATTGCCCAGCGGCCGGAGTTTTTCATAATCCTCCAGGTAGCGATCAATCATTTCCTTGACCGTCACGCCTCGGCGGTTGGCCTTGGCTATTGCACCAGGCTCAGCCATTTCCGTCTCACGGCGCTTGATCCAAGCCTGTGCCATGGTCTTACGATCGAAGGTCTGGCTTTCCTGATAAACTGTCACACCCTTTTGCATGATGCGGATCTGTGCAGTGTACGCTGCAGAGCCATCCTTGCGCTTGCGAACGGTGATTGACCCCATGGATTTTGCTACACGAGTGGTTGGCGTTGCTACATTGCAGCAAGGTCCTCTCAAAACTAAGCAAAAACCGTAGTAAACCGTAGCAAATGAGAAGTAGCTAAATGTCGACAAAACCAGCAGAAAACCTAGCCTCCACAGTAAATCCGGTATCTAGGAGATTTTCTGTTGCGCCGATGATGGATTGGACCGATCGCCACTGCCGTTTCTTCCTGCGCCTGCTCTCCAAGCACGCCCTGCTCTACACCGAAATGGTCACCACCGGAGCGCTCCTCAACGGCGATCACGACCGCTTCCTGCGTCACAACGAAGCCGAGCACCCATTAGCTCTTCAGCTCGGCGGCAGCGTTCCATTGGACCTGGCCGCCTGCGCCCGCATGGCCCAGGAGCACGGTTACGACGAGGTAAACCTGAATGTCGGCTGCCCGAGTGATCGGGTGCAGAACAATATGATCGGCGCGTGCCTGATGGGGCATCCGCAGTTGGTGGCCGATTGTGTGAAGGCGATGCGTGATGCGGTGTCGATTCCGGTGACGGTGAAGCATCGGATCGGGATTAATGGGCGGGACAGTTACGAGGAGTTGTGTGATTTCGTCGGCACGGTTCGGGATGCCGGGTGCACAAGTTTTACCGTGCATGCGCGGATTGCGATTCTGGAGGGTTTGTCGCCGAAGGAGAACCGCGACATTCCGCCTCTGCGTTATGACGTGGCGGCGCGGTTGAAGGCGGATTTTCCGGAGCTGGAGATTATTCTCAACGGCGGGATCAAGACGCTGGAGGCCTGTCACGAGCATTTGCAGACGTTCGACGGTGTGATGCTGGGCCGTGAGGCGTATCACAACCCTTATGTGATGGCTGAGGTGGATCAGCAGCTGTTTGGCAGCACGGCGCCGGTGATCAGCCGGGCCGAGGCGCTGGCGCAGTTGCGGCCTTATATTGCCGAGCATCTGCTGGCGGGTGGCGCGATGCATCACATCACTCGGCATGTACTGGGGCTGGGTACCGGGTTTCCGGGGGCGCGCAAGTTTCGGCAGTTGTTGTCGGTGGATATTCACAAGGCCAAAGAGCCGTTGGCGTTGCTGGATCAGGCGGCAGAGTTGTTGGAGGGACGTTAATCCCTCGTCACTCGCTTGCAGGTTTCGCGCGCCGGTGTCCGCGCTCTGTCTCGTTAGAAAATGGCCGCTTTGAAATGGCGGCCGTCACTTGTTCGGCCCGAGCGCTCAAAGGTCTAATTCGCAAGCTGGTCAAATCGGTAAGCATTGAGGACATGACCCAGGCCTGCTCAGCACGCTAACCGTCACCTCCATTGAACCTGCCCTCCATTTCAGCATCGTATTTACCGAGACCACGCCCCGCCTTTCAAACATCCGTTTCCAGGATGTTGCCACTGGGGCCTTCGATACGCACATGCACCCTTGAGTGGCTGTCAGCGCTCGGGTAATGTCATTAGACCCATAGGACAGAGCACGCCCATGACTTCCAAGCTGGAACAACTCAAACAAATGACCACCGTGGTTGCCGACACTGGCGACTTCGAAGCAATCGCTCGCGTTAAACCCGTGGACGCCACCACCAACCCTTCCCTGCTGCTCAAAGCGGCGGCCATTCCCGGTTATGCCGAGTTGCTGAACGCTTGCGTCAGCGACTGCAAGGGCGATGTGGGCCTGGCCAGTGACCGTTTTGGTGTGGCGGTGGGGCAAGAGATTCTGAAGGTGATTCCTGGCCGTATTTCCACTGAAGTGGATGCGCGCCTGTCGTTCGACACTGACGCCGTATTGAAGCGTGCGCACCGTCTGATCGACTTGTACGAAAAGGCCGGCGTTGGCCGTGACCGTGTGCTGATCAAGATCGCTTCGACCTGGGAAGGCATCCGCGCTGCCGAGAAGCTGGAAAAGGAAGGCATTCAGACCAACCTGACCTTGCTGTTCTCTTTCGCTCAGGCGGCGGCATGTGCTGACGCTGGAGTTTTCCTGATTTCGCCGTTCGTGGGTCGTATCTACGACTGGTACAAGAAGGCCACCGGCAACGACTACACCGGCGCGGATGATCCGGGCGTGCAGTCGGTGACGCGCATCTACAACTACTACAAGGCCAATGACTACAAAACCGTAGTGATGGGTGCCAGCTTCCGTAATCTGAATCAGATCGAGCAATTGGCCGGTTGTGATCGGTTGACCATCAGCCCTGATCTGCTGGAGAAACTGGCGGCGGATACCGGCAAGCTGGAGCGTAAATTGGTGCCGGGGCATACGGGTGAAGCGCGTCTGAGCTTGAATGAAGCGCAGTTCCGTTGGTTGTCCAACGAGGATGCGATGGCGACCGAAAAACTGGCTGAGGGCATTCGTCAGTTTGCTCGGGACCAGGAGAAGCTTGAGGCGTTGTTGCAGGCCAAGCTGTGATTTGAGTTAGCTGGATGCAAAAAGGGCGAACCATGGGTTCGCCCTTTTTTTGCGTTGAATTCGGGTAATGGGCTTAGCACTGGAAGATGTGGTGATTGTTAGGGCGCCTTCGCGGGCAAGCCCGCTCCCACAGGGAATTAATCAGTGACGCTCCAGCGCGTTCACCAGGTCATGAAACGCCTCACGGTTGGAGTCGTTCAGGCCCATGAGGATTTTGTGTGCTTCGAGGACTTTGATCCGCACCACTTCTTCGGACTGGTCCTGGTCTGGCAGGTCGGTCAGGCATTCAGGGCATGGGATCGGGCGGTCAACGATGTTGAACACTTGCTCGAAGCCCATGGACTGCAGCAGACGGGTGATGTCTTCGTGGGTGGTGACGACAGTCGGCAACAGGCCGACTTTTTGCCGCGACAGGATCGACAGCTTGGCCAGCAGGCCCAGGGTGGTGCTGTCGATGCTACGGGTTTCAGTCAGGTCGATCACGATGGCGTTGAAGTTCAACGCAGTGAAGATCCGCTCAATAGTCGCATCCAACGCCGAACACAAGGTCAGGCGAACTTCACCGACGAACTTCAGGACGAAGGTGCCGTCCTGCTCGGCGAACTGGATTCTACCGGTACTCATTAAAGATTCCTGCTCAACACCAACAGGGCGATATCATCCGGCATCTCCCCTAGCGTGGCCAATCCAAAAACCTGGCGCAGACCATCCAGGCTGCCGCCCGCCGCTTTGACCCGTTGAGGCAAAGCAGCTTCTTTATCTTTGAGTGTGGGTTCTGGCAAAAGGTCCAGAATGCCATCAGACATCAGCGTCAGGCTGAATACCGGCGGCAGCTCCAGTACGTGGTCTTCGTAGGTGGCTTCATTGAAGAGGCCCACCGGCAGACCACGCCCTTCCAGGTAACGAACACTGTCTGGCGTGTACAACACGGGCAACGGCAGATGACCGCCGATGCTATAGGTCAACAAACCTGTCTCCTCGTCGATGACTCCACCGACCATTGTGACGTGTTTACCCAGCTTACAACTGATCAGGCCCCGGTTGATATGACCAAGGACTTCTGAAGGCTTGAATTCCGGCAATGTGCCGTTGCGCTTGGATTCGAACAGCAAGCGCGTGGTCATGAACTTCAGCAGCACGGTGACGAAGGCTGAAGAGGCGCCATGACCGGAAACGTCCGCCAGGTAGAACGCTACCCGACGCTCGTCGACCCGAAAGTAGTCGACGAAATCGCCCGACAGGTACAGCGACGGGATGATCTGGTGCGCAAACTGGAACTCGTTGATGGTCCAGGGGCTCACCGGCAGCATGTTCATCTGCACCTGGCGACCGGCGTTCTGGTCTTCCTGGAGCAAGTTCAGGCTGGCTTCGAGCTCGCGGTTGGCCTTTTCCAGCTTCTCGCGGTAGCGCTGGTTTTCCAGCAGCAGACGCGCACGATCCAGGGCACGGCGCACGGAGTGCTCGAGTACGGCGAGATCTTCGAGAGGCTTGATCAGGTAGTCCGCTGCGCCCAGGCGCAGGGCCTCGACGGCGTCGTTCATCACACCGGCGCCCGAAACCACGATTACCGGGGTTTGCGGCGACAGTTCGGTGACCTGGCGAATGAGTTCGAGTCCGCCCATCTGCGGCATGCGCAGATCGCAGATGACCAAGTCGGGCTTGTCTTGCTCGAATACCTGAAGACCCTGCTGGCCATTGCTGGCCTGCAGGACACTGAAACCACTGTCTTCCAAGTAGGCCGCGAGGCTCGCACGCACTACTTCGTCATCATCGATTATCAGCAGCGTGGCACTGGTTTTTGGCATGTGGGCAAACGGCGCCAGAATTAGGTTGGCGTAGCAGGCTGGGCATTTGGCCCTGCACACACTACTGGATTCGCTTTCTAGCCTCTCTGCTGCACCGTTTTCGAGCGTTTGCCCTACTCACTGTTCCACCAGAGGTGCCCTTCTAAGGCGCAGACGGTACTCCCATCCGCGAGGCGTTTCAAGCTCACGCCGATGGTCGCTTGACGTCTTTACTTGTCAAATCACCGAGAGTTATAAGAACAGGCAAAACCGTAACCCAAAGGAAGGATCGAGCCCATGAGCCAAACCGATCGGGACTACAGCGAAAAGCGCGATTTCATCCGCATGCGGGTTGATGCCGATGTGTCGCTGATTCATGAAGGCGATGAGGTGCAAGCCGTCTGCATCGACCTTTCCAGCAGTGGCATGCAGCTGGAGGCGCCCCGCTCATTCAAGGTCGGTGACCGGCTCAGCGTGCGGATCGATTCCGATCACGCAGCCCTCAAAGGCCTTGAAGCCGACACCGAGGTGGTGTGGGTGAAAGCACAGGACGGTGGCGGCCAGAAACTCGGGCTTACAATCCTGAAGATGAAATAGCCCTGACTTAACCCGCAAGCCAAACGAAAGAAGGCGGCCAATTGGCCGCCCTCTTCGTTTTACCGGTCGAGATTAAAAATCGTCTTCGACCTTACCGTCCTTGACCTTGAATTCGCGGTTTTGCAGGTATGCATTGCGAATAAAGGTGTATTTGTCGCCAGTGATCAGTTTCTCGGCCGACAACAGGCTGGCGCGAGTGTCGACGATGTTCAGGCCGTAAATCGAGTTACGTACCGGTATATCGTTGATGTAAGGGTACGGACCGGTATAGCCATCGACATACTTGGAAGGCGTATCACGCAAGGTGCTTGGACCCAGCAGCGGCAGCATCACGTACGGGCCGCTGCCCACGCCCCAGTAACCGAGGGTCTGGCCGAAGTCTTCGTCGTTGCGGTGCAGGCCCATCTTGGTGCCCACGTCGAAGAAGCCCAGCAGGCCGAAGGTGGTGTTGAAGATCAAACGCGCGGTGTCGACGCCAGCCGCAGCGGGCTTGGCCTGCAACACGTCGTTGGCGAGGTTGGTCACATCGCCGACGTTGCGGAACATGTTGTGGATGCCGTCTTCCAGGAACTGCGGTGTGACGAACTGGTAGCCCTGAGCCAACGGCTTCAGTGCGTAGGTGTCGACAAAGTCGTTGAATTTGTAGATCGGCCGGTTGATGCTTTCCCAAGGGTCTTCTTCCGTGGCGGCCTGAGTCGCAAACGGAACCAGCAATACACTGGCACACATACAAAGCTGAGCGAGTCGATTGCTCCAGCGCATAGAAAAACTCCTTGGATTGTACTGACGCGGGCGCTTGGCCCAGCCGCAAAGACCGCTAGTATATGACGGAAAACCCGGTTTAGGCAGCATCGTGCACGATGGTCTACGAACGACGCCTCCTGACGGCGAGCGATTCACATCCGTGTCACTCGATTGTCATCGTCCATGAATAGCCTTGTCGCTATTTCAGGGACGTTTCCATGCCGCACGCCGAAGTCTTGCCCCTTGCCGCACCGAATCTGACCGCCGTGCTGTTCGGTCTCAGTGGTTGCCTGGTGGATTTCGGCGCGCGCACGCGTCAGCACGGCACCGTTTCTGCCGAGCATGCCGAGGTCACGCCCGGCGCCCTGGAGAGCCTGTCCAGCTTGCAGCGACAACGGATTCCCTGCGCCTGGCTTGATGAACTACCCCCTGCCCTCAGCCATTCTCTGGCCGTCGCACTTCCGGCCTGGATCAAATCTTTGCAACACTCGGAAACAATCAATCCATGGCCGGCCCCGAATGCCTGCTGGCAAGCCTTGATGGCGTTGAATGTCGAGCGCCTGGACGGTTGCGTGCTGGTCAGCGGCGAGCCGCGACTGCTGCAATCGGGCCTGAACGCCGGGCTGTGGACCATCGGCCTGGCGTCGTGCGGCTCGCTATGCGGGCTCGCGCCGAACGAATGGCAAGCCTTGAGCCAGAAGGAACGGGAACACTTGCGCGGCAAGGCGACGGTGCAGTTGTTCGGCCTGGGCGTGCATTCGGTGATCGATCATCTGGGCGAGCTCGATACCTGCCTGGCCGATATCAGCCTGCGTCGGCTCAAAGGCGAAAAGCCCTGACTGAGATCATGCAGGTTGCGCGCGAGTGGATTAATCTAAAGGTCAGCCATAGACCTTTTGGCGCGCCGCTGCGGTCTATGCCAGTGCCTATTGATAAAAGGAAGAACGCCATGCCCGCCCGCGAACTGCAAGATCAGCTCAATAAACTGCGCGAGCAATTGGAACAGAATCCGCCACTGACCGAAGCCGAGCGCGAAGACCTGCACGCGCTGATGCAACAGATCCAACTGGAGCTTGAGCTGGAAACCAAAACCCAGGACACCAACCTCGCCGACAATGTGAATCTGGCCGTCGAGCGCTTCGAACTCGAACATCCCACATTGGCCGGCACCTTGCGCAACATTGTGCAAGCCTTGGGCAATATGGGGATCTGAACCTGCCAGATGCAAAAAAGCCCCGCTATCGATAGCGGGGCTTTTTCATATCCGGGATGTGCAAATGCAATCCCACACTGGCTCTTTATTGTCGGACCAAGCGATGGTTCGGCAGTTGCACCTCTTCGGTGCTGCGATACGGGTTGATGTCCAATCCACCACGACGCACATACCGCGCGTACACCGTCAATTTCTCCGGCTTCAGCAACCGCTGCAGGTCGAGGAAAATCCGCTCTACGCACTGTTCATGGAAGTCCGAGTGCTGGCGGAAGCTCACGATGTATTCCAGCAAACTCGCGTGATCCAGCGCCGCGCCACGATACTCCACCACCACGCTGCCCCAGTCCGGCTGACTGGTGACCGGGCAGTTGGATTTGAGCAAATGGCTGTGCACGCACTCTTCAACGATCCGCGACTCATCGCAACGCAGCAGTTCCGGACGCGGATGCTCATAGTTGCTGACACTGATGTCCAGGTCATCGATGCACACGCCCGGCAACGCCACGACGCCTTCCGCCTCTACCTCTTTCAGGCTGCGAACCCGCACGCCCACCGATTTGCCGGCAGCGGCCGAGAGGTCTTTCACCAGCGTCGCTTCAAGGCTCGCGGTGTCGGCAAATGGCGTCTGGTTCAGCGAGTTGAGGTACAGCTTGAACGACTTCGACTCGATGATGTTCGGCGAATCCGCCGGGATGCTGAATTCGCCGATCGCCACCACAGGCTTGCCGGACGGCAACAGCCACGACAGCTCGAAGCAGTTCCAGAAGTCCACGCCCTTGTACGGCAGGGTTTGCGCGGTCAGGCCCAACTCGGCCCATTTCGCGGCGCGCGGGATCGGGAACAGCAAGGACGGCGTGTAGGTGGCGATGTATTCGCTGGATTTGCCCAGCGGCGAATGTTCGGCTGCGGGATGCATGGCGGAAACCTGACTGAAGAATCAGCGGATTCTACCAGCCTTTGCTCCCGCCTTTGAGTGCTTACTGACTGACTGTCAGTTTGCCGACCATACCGGCCTGGTAATGGCCGGGGATGTTGCAGGCAAATTCCAGGTTAGTGGCCTTGGTGAAGGTCCAGGTCAGCTCGGCGGTTTTACCCGGCTCCACCAACACACTGTTGGGGTCGTCATGCTTCATGCCGTGATCCATGGCGCCATGATCCATTCCGGCCATGGAACCGTGGTCCATGGCCTTCATACCTGTAGGCATCAGCATGCCGCTTTGCTGCATCTGGAGCATTTCCTGCTGATGCCTGGCATGCATCTGTGCATCGCCGAGGTTGAATTCGTGCAGCAACTGGCCTTTATTCACCAGTACAAGACGCACGGTTTCCCCGGCCTTGATATCGATGGTCTTGGGACTGAAGGTCATATCGCCCATTACCACTTCGACGCTGCGGGTGGCCTGGGCGGCCGAGGCCGGTTGACCGAAATCGTAGGTCTGCGCCGGTGAGGCTTCCAGCCCTAAACTCAGAGTCAGCAAACAAGCGGCCAGTGCCAGACGCTTTTGCAAAAACATAGTCGCACTCCAACAAGATGAGGTTCAGCTTGTGGGAAACTCTACCCCGTCGGCTCTGCCAGCTACCTGACAGGCAGATTACAACTTTGTCAGGTTGGCCTGCTTCCTCGCCGCCCACGGTATAACGCACCTGTTCAAACTGCCCGAGTCGCCCATGAAACTGCTGATCGTCGAAGACCAACCGAAAACCGGCCATTACTTACGCCAGGGCCTGACCGAGGCTGGCTTCAACACCGAACTGGTGGCCGATGGCACCACCGGCCAGCAACTGGCCTTGAGCGGCGATTACGCCTTGTTGATTCTCGATGTGATGCTGCCTGGACGCGATGGCTGGCAGATTCTGCAAGCGGTGCGCAGTGCAGGCTTGGACACGCCGGTACTGTTTCTGACCGCACGAGACGCGGTGGAGGACCGAGTCCATGGCCTGGAACTGGGCGCCGACGATTACCTGGTCAAACCTTTCGCCTTCTCCGAACTGCTGGCCCGGGTTCGCAGCCTGCTGCGTCGCGGCAGCGCCACGCCCCAGGAAACCAGCTTGCAACTGGCCGATTTGCGCCTGGACCTGATCCGTCGCCGGGTCGAGCGTAACGGTCAGCGCATCGACCTGACCGCCAAGGAATTCGCCCTGCTGGAAATGCTCCTGCGGCGCCAGGGCGAAGTTCTGCCCAAGTCGCTGATCGCGTCCCAGGTGTGGGACATGAATTTCGACAGCGACACCAACGTCATCGAAGTGGCTATCCGCCGGTTGCGCCTGAAGATCGACGACGATTTCCCGAACAAGTTGATTCACACCGTGCGCGGCATGGGTTACGTCCTTGAAGAGCGCCCCGCCTGATGCGCCGGCTTTCATTAAGCAATCGCCTGGCACTGCTGTTTGCCGCCTGCACCGCGGTGGTGTCGTTGTTCGCCGGGGTGTTGTTCAGCCGCGCCAGCGAGGCGCACTTTGTCGAGCTGGACCAGCAGTTGCTGGATGACAAATTGATTGGTTTACGCCGGGCGCTGGATGACATTCAGGCCGGCGACGCCGAAGCCAGGCTGGCCGATGAATTGAGCCGACAGGCCGATCTTTCGCTGCGCATCATTAGCAGTGACGGCCAACGCATGTACGACAGCTCGCCCAGCGTGCCCAAAGATTTACCGCGCAAACCTGGCCTGTCGACGGTGAGCGACGATGGCACCGATTACCGCGTCCTGAATGCGCCGCTGTTCCTCGACAAACCCGACTCACCGCAACTGACCTTGTTGCTGGACATCACCCATCACCAGCACTTTCTGCAGCGCATGCAGCACCTGATCTGGCTGACGGTCGGCCTCTCGGCCCTGGCCACCGCCCTGCTCGGTGCCTGGGCGGCGCGCAGTGGTTTGCGTCCGTTGCTGCGCATGAGTGCGGTCGCCAGCGGCGTATCGGCGCAATCGCTCAACGCCCGTCTGCCGGAAGCAGACATGCCACCGGAGCTTGCGGAAATGGCCCACAGCTTCAACGCCATGCTCGGACGCCTCGATGACTCTTTTCAGCGGCTCTCGGCCTTCTCCGCCGACATCGCCCATGAACTGCGCACACCGCTGTCGAACCTGCTGACCCACACCCAAGTCACCCTCACCCGCCCTCGCCCCCTTGAGGATTACCGCGAGGCGCTGCACAGCAACCTCGAAGAACTGCAATGGATGGCGCAACTGGTCAACGACATGTTGTACCTGGCCAAGGCTGACCACGGTTTGCTGATGCCCAAGCGTGAACCGCTGGACCTGGCGGAAGAAGCGGATGTGCTGCTGGAGTTTTTCGCGCCGCTGGCCGAGGACGCCCGGGTGAAGTTGAGTCGTGACGGCCACGCGAGCATGCAGGGCGATCGCAGCATGTTGCGCCGGGCACTGTCCAATTTGCTGGACAATGCGTTGCGGTTTACCCCGGCTGGTGGTGAGGTGCGGGTAAAGATCGTCGAGCAACCGGCAGGCTTGAGCCTGACCGTTGAAAACAGTGGTGAAGGGATTTCCGAGGAGCTGGTGCCGCGTTTGTTTGACCGCTTCTACCGGGCAGACCCCGCGCGCCGTGAAGGCAGCAGTGAGCATGCGGGATTGGGATTGGCGATCACCCAGTCGATCATCCGCGCCCATGGCGGGCAGATTCGTTGCGAATCGGCTCAGGGGTGGACGCGGTTCATAATTGAGTTGCCAAGAAAGGACTGAGGCCAGCAGGACTGGCCCCCTCGCGGTCTAACGGACTACGAATACCGCAACGCGGTAGCCGGCTCGACTTTCGCCGCCCGCCACGCCGGATAAACCGTCGCCAGAAAGCTCATGATGAAACCGGCGGAGCAGATCAACAGCACATCCGCGCCCTGCAATTCGGACGGCAAGTTGCTGACGAAGTACACATCGGAACTGAAGATGTGCTGCCCGCTGACCCGCTCCATCCAGCCCACCAGTTCACTGACGTTCAACGCCGCGATCACGCCCAGCACGCCACCGATCAAGGTGCCGACAATCCCGATCACCGTGCCCTGCACCATGAAGATCGCCATGATCTGCCGAGGTGTGGCGCCGATGGTTCGCAGGATCGCGATGTCCGCGCCCTTGTCGTTGACCACCATGATCAGGGTGGCGATGATGTTGAACGCCGCCACGGCGACGATCATCAGCAACAGCAGGCCGATCATGGTTTTTTCCATTTTCATCGCACTGAACAGACTGCCCTGGGTGTGGGTCCAGTCGTCAGCCTTGTAGGCGGCGCCCAGGCCGGTCGCGATGTCGCTCGATACTTGCGGCGCGGCGTACAGATCCTTCACCGCCAGGCGCACGCTCTGCACCTGATTCGGTTGCCAGTGCTGCATTTGCGCGGCATCGGCCATGTGGATCAGCGCCATCGAACCGTCCAGTTCGGCGCCGACCTTGAACACGCCCACCACGTTCAGCCGCTGCATGCGCGGGGTGATGCCACCCGGCGCATTGCTGACTTCCGGCACGATCAGGGTGATCTTGTCGCCGACGTTCAAGCGAAAGCGCCGCGCGGTGATCTCGCCGATCACCACGCCGAATTCGCCCGGCTTCAAGGCGTCGAGACGCCCCTGAACAATGTGCTTGGCAACAATCGAGACCTTGCTTTCCAGCGCCGGATCGACCCCGCTGACCTGGATCGGCTGCATGGTGCCCTTGTAGGACAGCATGCCTTCCATCTCGGTGAATGGCACGGCGGCGGTGACTTCAGGATTCTTCATCGCCGCGGCGGCCACCGGCTGCCAATCGTCGATAGGGTTCACGCCGACGATGGTCGCGTGGGGCACCATGCCGAGGATGCGCGAGCTCATTTCGCGCTGGAAGCCGTTCATCACCGACAGCACCACGATCATCGCCAGCACGCCCAGGGCGAGGCCGATCATCGAGGTCATCGAGATGAAGGAAACAAAGCGATTGCGGCGCTTGGCGCGGGTATAGCGCGTGCCGATAAAGATCGATAACGGTCTGAACATTCGCTGGGGCACCGTATAAAAATAAAAGACCCGACGCACTGTTCAGTGTGCCGGGTTTCAGCCAATCAGATGGGGGTCAGGCAACCTTCCTGCAAATGCAGGACGCGATCCATCTGGCGAGCCAGGTTCATGTCGTGGGTCACCACCAGGAACGCCGTGCGCATCGAGGTGCTGAGTTCCAGCATCAAATCCTGAATGCCCTGGGCGGTGTGGGAGTCGAGGTTGCCGGTCGGCTCGTCGAGCATCACCAGGCCTGGCTTGTTCACCAGGGCGCGGGCAATGGCCACACGCTGGCGTTCGCCACCGGACAATTCCGCCGGTTTGTGCTCCAGGCGATGGCCCAACCCTACCCGCTCCAGCAACGCCGTCGCACGCTGACGCGCTTCCGGGATCGCGGTCTTGCCGATCAGCAGCGGCATGCAGACGTTTTCCAGCGCGGTGAACTCAGGCAGCAAGTGGTGGAACTGGTAAACGAAACCCAGCGACCGGTTGCGCAACAGGCCACGGGCCTTTTCGTTCAGGGCCGAGAGTTCTTCACCGGCCAGCCAGACGCTGCCCTTGGTCGGCGTATCGAGGCCGCCCAGCAGGTTGAGCAAGGTACTTTTGCCCGAACCCGACGTACCGACGATCGCCACGCGCTCACCCGGATGCAGTTCCAGTTGCAGACCGGCCAGAACCTCTACCGATTCCGGGCCTTCCACGTAGGATTTGCCCAGGTTGCGGCAGCTCAAGATTGCTTTATCACTCATGCCCGACTCACTCATAACGTAGCGCCTCCGCAGGCTGGGTGCGCGCGGCACGCCAGGCTGGATACAGGGTGGCGAGGAAACTCAGGACCAACGCGGCGGCGCAGACCATCAACACGTCCTGGCTCTGCACTTGCGACGGCAGGTAATCGATGAAATACACGTCGGCGTTCAAGAACTTGTGGCCGATCAGCCCTTCCAGGGCCGCGATCGCGGCGCTGACGTTCAGCGCGGCGAAGATCCCGACCACGGCGCCGATCAGCGTACCGACCACACCAATGACCGTGCCCTGGACCATGAACGTCGCCATGATCGAACCCGGCGTGGCGCCCAGGGTACGCAGGATCGCGATGTCGCCCTTCTTGTCGTTCACCACCATCACCAGCGTGGAAATGATGTTGAACGCAGCAACGGCGACGATCAGCAGCAACAGCAGGCCGATCATGGCTTTTTCCATGCGGATCGCCTGATACAGATTGCCGTGGGTACGAGTCCAGTCGCGGGCGTAGTAACGGTCTTCGCCGAGCTGCTGGGCGATGGTCCACGCGGTGCGCGGTGCCTGGAACAGGTCGTCGAACTTCAGTCGCAGGCCCTGGACCTGATCCGGTTGCCAGCGGTGCAACCTGGCCAGATCCTGCAGATTGGTCAGGCCCAGATAGCCGTCCAGCTCACCGGCGCCGACATGGAAGATGCCGACCACAGTAAAGCGTTTCATGCGCGGGAACATCCCGGCCGGGGTCACGGTGACTTCCGGCGCGACAAACGTCAGCTTGTCGCCAACCGCCGCGCCGAGCTTGGCTGCCGCCTTGTCGCCGATGACGATGCCGAAACTGCCCGGCGCCAGGTCGTCGAGTTTGCCCTGCTGCATGAAGTTATCAATGATCGACACCTGCCGTTCCTGCACAGGGTCGATGGCATTGAGCAGCACTTTGGAAACCTTGCCGTTGTTGGTCAGCAGGCCCTGCATCTGGACGAAGGGCGCAACCGCCGCCACCTGCGGGTTCTGCTTGACCTTGGCGGCCAGGCTTTGCCAGTCGCTGATCGGCTCGCCGGACTCGATGGTCGCGTGGGGCACCATGCCCAGCACGCGGGTGCGCATCTCATGATCGAAGCCGTTCATGACCGACAGCACCACGATCATCACGACCACGCCGAGGGCGAGTCCGATCATCGAGGTCAGGGAAATGAATGACACAAAATGATTGCGACGTTTTGCACGGGTATAACGCGTGCCGATAAATACGAAGAGAGGTCTGAACATGTCGGGGCTTGTTCGGAGGGAAAAGGAACGTCCTTGTGGCGGGGGTCGATAACCAGCTTTACACTCAGACCACCGCCGCTACCATGGGTTCGCCATGTCGACATTAGATGAAGAAGATCGCCGCGAATACTACCGTATCGAGGACACGATCGCACTGGAAATTCGGCCCCTGTCTGCTCCCGAAGCAGCAGGCCAGGAAGTGTTGCAGGATGCTTCCCCGCTATTCAACCTGCTCAGCGAACTGCACCTGAGCGAATTCGAGTCGCAACACCTGTTGCGCCAGATCAACGAACGCGACCGAGCCATCGCCGCGTTCCTCAAATCACAGAACAAACGCATCGATCTGCTGAGCCAGGTGGTCGCCCTGACCGTGCTCGGACAGATCGGCGAACCGCAGCCGGTGATCATCTCCGAAGGCGGCATCGACTTTCAGCATCCGACGCCCATTGCCGTCGGCGCGCCCCTGTCGGTCAAGCTGGTGCTGATGCCACAAGCCCTCGGCCTGTTGCTGCGGGCCCGCGTCACCCATTGCGACCGCAAGGGCGGCGGCTACGACGTCGGCACCGAATTCGAATACCTGTCCGATGCCCAGCGACAACTGCTGGCCCGCTACATCTTGCAGCGACAGGCACAAGAACGACGCCTGGCGCGCGAACAAAACGAAAACGGCCATTAATTAAGGAAGAACCGTGACTCTCATCTACGGCCATCGCGGCGCCAAAGGCGAAGCACCGGAAAACACCCTGACCAGCTTTCAGCAATGCCTCAAGCACGGCGTGCGCCGCTGCGAACTGGACCTGCACCTGTCCAAGGACGGCGAGTTGATGGTGATCCACGACCCGACCCTCAAACGCACCACCGACCGCCGCGGCAAAGTGGCCGAACACACGGCTGCGGAACTGGTGACCTACGACGCGCGTAAGGGTGGCCCAGGCTGGATCAAACCTTGCCCGATACCAACGCTGGAAGAATTGTTCGAAAAATGCGATTTCGAGCACTGGCAGCTGGAAGTCAAAAGCGCCTCACGCACCCGCGCCGCGACCACCGTGCTGGCGATTCGCGAAATGGCCCAGCGTTTCGGCATACGGGACAAGGTCACGATTACCTCGAGTTCACGCGAAGTGTTGAAAGCCGCGCTGGACCTGGTGCCGGACGTGTCTCGCGGACTGGTGGCCGAGTACGCCTGGCTCGACCCGCTGAAGGTCGCGCAAAACTATGGCTGTGAGATGCTGGCGCTGAACTGGACCCTGTGTACGCCGGAACGCCTGCAGAAGGCGCAGCGTCAGGGGCTGCATGTGTCGGTGTGGACAGTCAACGAGCCCGCGCTGATGCGCAGGCTCGCCGACTTCGGCGTTGACAGCCTGATTACAGA
Source organism: Pseudomonas sp. GR 6-02 (assembly GCF_001655615.1). Lineage (GTDB taxonomy): Bacteria > Pseudomonadota > Gammaproteobacteria > Pseudomonadales > Pseudomonadaceae > Aquipseudomonas. Next base: position 2,188,488 of record NZ_CP011567.1, on the reverse strand, counting down.
CTTTCCCGGTTTGGCCACTGCCACGCTCGAGAATTGCTGAAATCGGTCTCCCCGGCCGGCTCAGGCCACCGGCCGGAGCCGCTCAAAAAAGCCGGTTGAGGCCATCGTACGCCGCTACCCGATAGGCTTCGGCCATGGTCGGGTAGTTGAACGTCGTGTTGACGAAGTACTTCAGGGTGTTCTGCTCGCCCGGCTGGTTCATGATCGCCTGACCGATGTGCACGATCTCCGACGCCTGATAACCGAAGCAGTGAACGCCCAGCACTTCCAGCGTCTCGCGATGGAACAGGATCTTCAGCATGCCTTGCGGTTCGCCGGCGATCTGCGCACGCGCCATGCTCTTGAAGAATGCCTTGCCCACTTCATACGGCACCTTGGCCTGAGTCAGCTCCTGCTCGTTCTTGCCGATCGAGCTGATCTCCGGAATCGTGTAGATGCCGGTCGGCACGTCATTGACGAAACGCCAGCTGCCGTTGTCGACGATGCTGCCAGCGGCCGAACGCCCCTGGTCATGGGCGGCACTGGCCAGGCTCGGCCAGCCGATCACGTCACCGGCGCCATAAATGTTCGGCACGCAGGTGCGGTAGTTCTCGTCGACTTCGATCTGGCCACGGCTGTTGACCTTCACGCCGATGTTTTCCAGACCCAGCTGATCGGTGTTGCCGGTACGGCCGTTGCACCAGAGCAAGGCGTCGGCCTTGATCTTCTTGCCGGACTTGAGGTGCAGGATCACGCCGTTGTCCACGCCTTCGACGCGGTCGTAGTCTTCGTTGTGGCGAACCGTGATGTTGTTGTTGCTGAAGTGGTAGCTCAGGGCCTGGGAGATTTCCGAGTCGAGGAAGCTCAGCAACTGACCACGGTTGTCCACCAGCTCAACCAATACACCCAGACCACTGAAGATCGAGGCATATTCGCAGCCGATCACGCCGGCGCCGTAAACAATGAGTTTACGCGGGGTGTGGCCGAGGCTGAGGATGGTGTCGCTATCGTAGATACGCGGGTGATGGAAATCGATGTCCGCCGGGCGATAAGGACGCGAACCGGTGGCGATGATGATGTGCTTGGCCACCAGTTTTTCGACCACGCCGTTGGCGCAGACGACTTCGATGGTTTGCTCGTCGGCGAAGCTGCCGGTGCCGAAGAACACGTCGACGCGGTTACGGGCATAGTAGCCGGTGCGCGAGGCGACTTGTTTGGAGATGACTTTTTCAGCACTTTTCAACACGTCCGGGAACGAGAACCAACGCGGCTCACCAATGGCCCGGAACATCGGGTTGGTGTTGAACTGCATGATCTGCCGGACCGAGTGACGCAAGGCCTTGGACGGGATGGTGCCCAGGTGGGTGCAGTTGCCGCCGACCTGGCGACGGCTATCGACCATCGCCACCTTGCGCCCTGCCTTGGCAGCGTTCATTGCCGCGCCTTCTCCCGCCGGGCCGGAACCCAACACCACCACATCGTAGTTGTAGACAGCCATGCGTACTCCTCAGAACAGGCCGCGACACCCTCGGCGCCTGCGGCTAAATCACGCCGATCGGCGGCGTGAAGGAACAATTTGGGGCCAGTGCAGAACCCGGACACAGTCTATAGAAGCGTCAACGCCGCGCACATTAACCCTTGGTCGCGTCGTAGGCTAGTTTTGCCTGCACTACAAAGCCATCGAAAAATGCTTTTGCAGCCGCAATCACTCGGTTTTCTCACCGGCCAGGCGCTCAAAAGCCTGATTGGTGCGTGTGACAAAACCTGTATCGGCACGAATCACAAAGAATGCAGCAATGTCATGCGTTTGGGCATAGTCCCAACCCCGTTCAGGGCCAAGAATCAGCAACAGCGTCGATAAGCCATCGGCCATCAAAGCTGAAGGATGAATCACCGTGACTGACGCCAGGGTGTGTAGGACCGGTGTTCCGGTGCGGGCATCGAAGGTGTGGGAATAGCGCCGGCCACCCTGCTCGAAATAGTTACGGTAATCACCGGAGGTGGACACGCCGTAGCCGTCGACGGCAATGATGCGCTCGGCCACTTGCTGATCATCACGGGGTTCTTCCAGGGCGATGCGCCACGGTGAGCCGTCGAGTTTTTTGCCGACAGCCTTGAGTTCACCGGTGGCTTCAGCGAGGTAGTCGTGGATGCCCAGCGCTTCGAGTTCGGCGGCAATCGTGTCGACCGCGTAACCGGCAGCGATGCTGTTGAAGTCGACCTCCACTGCGGCATCCTTGCACAACTGGTCACCTTCGATGCGCAGGTGATTATGACCGACACGCTGCTGCACCTCGGCCAGTGCTTCGGCGCTCGGGACTTTTTCCTCACGCGCCTGCGGGCCAAATCCCCAGAGGTTGAGCAGCGGTTCCACCGTCAGGTCGTAGGAGCCGTCACTTTGCAAAGACAAGCGCTCGCCGACGCGGACCAATTCGAGGATCGGCGCAGGCATTGTCTGGCAGTGGTTGGCGGGCAGGTTATTGAAGCGTTCGATGTCGGAGTCACTGCGATAGGTCGACATTTGCCGATCGACATCAGAGAGTATTTTTTCGACCTGGACGCGGACTTCCGCCGGTGCGGGAAGACCGGCATGGCGCACGTATTGGATCGAATAGCTGCTGCCCATGGTCGGGCCGTCGAAGCGTTCCAGGCTATCGCCGTTGCCACAACCGGACAAAATCCCGACCACTACCACAAGCCCTCCCCACCGTCCAGTTAACAAATCTTCATCTCCCCTCAAAACCGCGCCCGCCATTATGGGCTTCAGAGCGCATGGGAGCGAGCCTGCTCGCGATAGCGGTGACCGGTTTTACGATTGCTGCGCAATCGAACGGGAGCAAGCTCCCTCGCCACATAGGTGCAGCGCTTTCAAACAAGATCGACCAGAGTGAGTACCTACACATGTCTTCCAATACGAGCAAAGGCAAAGCGATTTTTCGCGTTGTCAGCGGTAACTTTCTCGAAATGTTCGACTTCATGGTCTACGGCTTTTACGCCACGGCCATTGCCAAAACCTTCTTTCCCGCCGATAGCGCGTTTGCTTCCCTGATGCTGTCTCTGGCCACTTTCGGGGCCGGTTTCCTGATGCGTCCGCTGGGGGCGATTTTCCTCGGTGCCTACATCGACCGCCACGGCCGCCGCAAAGGCCTGATCATCACACTGGCGTTGATGGCCGCCGGCACGGTGCTGATTGCCGGTGTGCCGGGTTATGCCACGCTGGGCGTCGCGGCGCCGCTGATCGTATTGTTCGGTCGTCTGTTGCAGGGCTTTTCAGCAGGCGTGGAACTGGGCGGTGTGTCGGTGTACCTCGCCGAAATCTCCACACCGGGCCGCAAAGGCTTCTTCGTCAGTTGGCAGTCCGCCAGCCAGCAAGCCGCGGTGGTATTCGCCGGCCTGCTCGGCGTGGGTTTGAACCACTGGCTGAGCCCCGACCAAATGGGTGAGTGGGGCTGGCGCGTGCCGTTCCTGATCGGCTGCATGATCGTGCCGGCGATCTTCGTGATCCGCCGTTCGCTGGAAGAAACCCCGGAATTCCAGGCACGCAAACACCGCCCTACCCTGCGGGACATCGTCCGCTCGATCAGTCAGAACTTCGGCATCGTCCTCGCCGGCATGGCGCTGGTGGTGATGACCACGGTGTCGTTCTACCTGATCACCGCCTACACCCCGACCTTCGGCAAAGCCGAGCTGCATCTGTCGGATCTGGATGCGTTGCTGGTGACGGTGTGCATCGGCCTGTCGAACTTCTTCTGGCTGCCGGTGATGGGCGCGCTTTCCGACAAGATCGGCCGCAAACCTCTGCTGCTGGGCGCGACGATTCTGGCGATCCTCACGGCTTATCCGGCGCTGTCGTGGCTGGTGGCGAACCCCAGCTTCAGCCACTTGCTGATTGTCGAACTGTGGCTGTCGTTCCTGTATGGCTCGTACAACGGCGCCATGGTGGTGGCCCTGACCGAGATCATGCCGGTGGAAGTGCGCACGACCGGCTTCTCCTTGGCCTACAGCCTGGCGACCGCAACATTCGGTGGTTTCACCCCGGCGGCCTGTACGTACCTGATCCATGTGCTGGACAACAAGGCAGCGCCGGGGATCTGGCTCAGTGGCGCGGCGGTGCTGGGGTTGATCGCGACACTGGTGTTGTTCCGGGGCAATCGGCATGCGCTGCGTACGGCGCAAGCGGCTGTCATCAGAGGCGCTCACTAAAAGGAACGCAGTCAGGTGCAGAACCTGTAGGAGCGGGCTTGCTCGCGAAGAGGGAGTGTCAGTAAACACTGATGTTGCCTGACACACCGCCTTCGCGAGCAAGCCCGCTCCCACATTTAATCGGCGTGCCCCATAGGTTTTAGTTCGCTTCGGTCCACATGCAGCCAAGGCGGCCCCTCTGCAAATCTGGCCTCCAGCCATGTCTTGAACGCCATGAGCGTCGACTGCGCGATGTTCAGGCAGTATCGGTATTCGATTTTAGATGAACAATATAGGCTCACTGCAGTTCATTGCTGCACACAGTGCAGCAGTCTGAAGCCCGTGGAAACAGGGCCACGGCAAAGGCCAGGATGATCAGTGCCACGGCGACGGCAAACGTTATCCGCATGCCGCTGGCGACGGCTGCGGGAGACGCGCTGGTGATGTCTGTCGTCGTCGAAGCAAGCGCAAACACCGCGCCCATCACCGAAGCTCCAGTGATCAGGCCGAGATTGCGTGACAGGCTGAGCATGCCGGAAATCACGCCGCGCTGGTCCGGGCGGATGTCGGTCATGATCGCGGTGTTGTTAGCCGCCTGAAACAACGCGTAGCCGGCCGTGATCACCGCGATGGGCGCGAGGTAACCGAGGAGGCCGAACCCCGCTGGCATCATTGATAAAGCACTCGCGCCGAGCGCCATTGTCGCGAGCCCGAGACGGGTCATGCGCCGAGTGCCAAAACGGTCCACCAGGCGACCGGCCGGCACGCCGGTCAATGCAGCCACCAACGGGCCGACCGACAAGGCGAAACCGACAAGTGCCGTGCCGAGGCCAAGCGCACCCGAGAGATAAAACGGCCCGACCACCAGCGTCGCCATCATCACCGTCGAAACGAGCGCGCTCATGGCCAGGCTGGCGCTCAATCCCTGTTGGCGGAACAGCGCTAATGTGATCAATGGCGATGCGACCGTGGCCTCAACGAAGATGAAAAGCCCAACACCGAAAACAGCCGCCAGCAGCAGCGCGATATTGAGCGGTCCAAATTCACCGTGCCCAATCGTCATGGCCAGCGCGTACGCCGCGAGCGTCAGCGCCAGCAGCAACGTGCCGGCCTTGTCGAACCCCACCCGCCCTGCTTTCGCCCGCTGAACATCCGCCGGCAAATAGCGATATGCGAGCCAGATGTTCAGCACACCCAGCGGTATGTTGATCAGAAAAATCGCCTGCCAGCCAACGCCGGCAATCAACATCCCACCGAGCGACGGCCCCAGCGTGGTGCCGATCGCCGACATCGTTCCGAGCAACCCCATGGCGCTGCCGGTCTGCGCTTTCGGCACCGTCTCGCCGACAAACGCCACGGTCAGCGCCAGCATGATCGCCGCCCCAAGCCCCTGCACCGCCCGTGCACCGACCAGCCACCCAAGCGACGGCGCGACACCGCAGGCCAGCGATGACAGGGTAAAAATGGCGATGCCCACCAGTAGCAAACGCCGACGGCCGAGCATGTCGCCGAGCCGTCCGACGCTGACGATCAGCGTGGTGATCGCCAGCAGATACGCCAGAACAATCCACTGCACGTGTTGGAAGGAAGCATCGAACGCCTCGGCCAACGTCGGCAATCCCGCATTGGCGATGCTGGTGTCGAGTGAAGGCATCAACATCGACAGCGAAAGACTCGCAAGCGCCCAGCGCACCGAACCTGATTGAGTGATGGATTTCATTGTCTGGCCACATCTGAAAGGTAGAGCAGCAGCGTATGCCCGTGCGTGACAAGGCGGAAGGCGCAGCATTTGCACTTGATAGATGCGTTTGACGCCATGCCAGCCCCGCGCCGTGCTAACGTTGCGGCATGACCACTCCCGATCTCAATCTGCTGATTACCCTGGACGTGCTGCTCGCCGAAGGCAGCGTCGCCCGCGCCGCCCAACGACTGCGGCTGAGCCCGTCGGCCATGAGCCGAGCGCTGGCGCGGTTGCGCGAAACGACAGGCGACCCGCTGCTGGTCCGGGCCGGACGCGGCCTGGTGCCGACGCCACGAGCGCTTGAATTGCGCGAACACGTCAGTCGATTGGTGCAAGACGCCGAGGCGGTTTTGCGCCCCGCCGAACAGCTCGACCTCAAGCAACTGGTTCGAACATTCACGCTGCGCACCAGTGACGGTTTCGTCGAAAACTTCGGCCCGGCGCTGATCGCCCGCGCCGGTGAGCAAGCCCCCGGCGTGCGTTTGCACTTCGTGCAGAAGCTGAGCAAGGACAGCGCCGCACTTCGCAACGGCTCGGTCGATCTGGAAACCGGTGTGGTTGGCGGCACGACCAGCCCGGAAGTGCGCACCCGTGCATTGTTCGAGGATCGTTTCGTGGGCGTCGTTCGCACGGGGCATCCGCTGAGCGAGGGCGAGATTACTGCCTCCCGTTATGCCGCTGGCCGGCACATCCTGGTCTCACGGCGCGGGCTCGACAAAGGACCGATGGATGAAGCGTTGGAAGCGCTGGGACTGCAGCGGGAAATCATCACCGTCGTCGGCGGTTTCTCGGCCGCCCTGGCGCTGGCTCGCGCCTCGGACCTGATCGCCACCGTGCCTGCCCGACATACCCAAAACCTGCGCACCGGCCTGCACAGTTTCGATCTGCCGTTCGAGCTGCCGCCGATCACCATTTCGATGCTGTGGCATCCGCGGATGGATGCCGATTCGGCGCATCGGTGGCTGCGTGAATGTGTTCGAGAGGTTTGTGCGCGGCCCTGAGGAACCCTCAACCCTTCCTTTTCTGAAGCCCCTTCAACCGCACACTCGCCCGCTGCGCCGCCGCCATTTTTTCCGGGCGCTTCATGCGTTTCCACTTTCTGATGTCGTCCTTGGTGCGACCACAACTGACACACAGTTCACCACTGAGCTGGCAAACGGAAATACACGGATTTTCGATATCCTTGGCCACGGCTCAACCTCGCGTCGAGCGCTTGGGCGCCAGGCGTTTCTGCCAGTTGCCGCCATTGGCGCGCTGACATTGCTCTTCAGAATCAAACTGCACATGGGCCTCGACCGGGCTGACGAGAACGTCCGCTTCATTTAATGCTACGGCCGTCAGTTCGACCATGCGCTCGCCCTGCCCGCTCGCCAGCGCCTGATCCTTATGGGCCTGCGTATCGAAGACCCAGATCACTCGCAGGCTGGATGGAAAGGCGTCGTAATCGATTTCGTGGGTCAACCAGCAAAACCCGACTATTTCCGCCTTGGCTGTTTCGCACGCCTCGGTCAGAGTGGCGACCAGGCGACGTTCGATGTGTGCCTGATCGCGTTTGCTTAAAGACATCGGGTGGATCCTTGGGTGGCGGTCAACGGAAAAGGCCCATCATACGTGACCTCACTCGCCTTTTCGGCTCGTTCCGTAAACAAGACACGGAACGAATGCGAAGTTGATTTTCTCCTCAGACCTGCCGCCATCGTCCTACTTGCTTGTCTTTCGCATGTGTATCAGCGCGACACGGCGCCCATCCTGCGACACCCGCTCCTCAACCCCAAACGGCACAAACCCGAGCTGCGGATACAAAAGCAGCCCCGCCGTGTTCTCGTTGAAACACGAAAGCTGCACCTCGCTTGCCCGATGACGTTCAAACGCCAGCCCCACCATCGTTTCCACCAAAAACCGCGCGACACCTTTCCCCCGAGCCTTGGGCGAAACGATCACATTGCCGATTGAGCAAACGCCATCGCGCTCAAACGAATAAAAGTTAGCAAAACCGACAACAGCATTATCCCCTTCAACCACCGTTGAGTCCGAGCGTTGAGCTATCGATGCAAGCAGCTGAGCCTCCGTCAGCGGGTACTGTGCCTTCGGGAACATGAAAAAAAGCTCTTGGGGCGTTTGAGGAAAGTCGCAAATCGTCAACACGTCTTCAGCACTGACGGGGCGGTGGGTTAGCAGCATTGGTTTGGTTCCATCCAAAGGTCGATGCGACAGATTACGTTTTGCCGGCGCTGGATAAAAGAAACGCGTAACAGCGACTCCATCTCGACGGCTCAGATAAAAGACTATCCCTATCACCTCCCAATACTCCCCCTATTAGCTGACTGCTTTATAGGCGTCTACCCTTACTGGAGCGCTGGCATCAGCCGGCCGGTTGAGACCTGAGAAGAGATACGAATGAGTCAGGAAACGTACTAGGCTTGCCGTGGGCCACCGTGCTGGCAACTCGATTGCCGCTATCCGGATTTCCCGTGTGACCACGACGATCAATTGATCGCACGGCCGCAGCCTATGTCATTGATTCCGCTCGTCGCTATTGCGTGCCCACCCCGGGCCGGATAGCCGGATGAACACGACCAAAGGTAGCGCACACATGGCAAATGAATCGAAATGCCCGTTCAAACACGCCGCCGCTGGCGGTGGTACGACGAACCGCGATTGGTGGCCGAACCAACTGAATCTGAAGATCCTGCACCAGCACTCGCCCCTGTCCGACCCTATGGACGAGGGCTTCAACTACGCCGAAGCGTTCAAAAAACTGGACTTTGCGGCGGTCAAGCAAGACCTGCACGCACTGATGACTGATTCGCAAGACTGGTGGCCTGCGGACTTCGGTCACTATGGGCCACTGTTTATTCGCATGGCCTGGCACGCCGCCGGCACGTACCGCGTCGGTGACGGTCGTGGCGGTGCCGGCTCCGGTCAGCAGCGCTTCGCCCCGCTCAACAGCTGGCCGGACAACGTCAGCCTCGACAAGGCGCGGCGACTGCTTTGGCCGATCAAGCAAAAGTATGGCAACAACATCTCCTGGGCTGACCTGATCGTCCTCACCGGCAACGTCGCGCTGGAGTCCATGGGCTTCAAGACCTTTGGTTTTTCCGGCGGTCGGCCAGACGTCTGGGAACCGGATGAGGACGTCTACTGGGGCACCGAAAACAAGTGGCTGGGCGGTGACGTCCGCTACGGCAAAGACAAAGAAGCCACGCAACAACCCGGCGAACGCAACCTGGAGAACCCGCTCGCCGCCGTGCAAATGGGCCTGATCTACGTCAACCCCGAAGGCCCGGAAGGCAACCCGGACCCGGTCGCTGCGGCGATAGATATCCGCGAAACCTTCGGGCGCATGGCAATGAATGATGAAGAAACCGTGGCGCTGATCGCTGGCGGCCACGCTTTCGGCAAAACCCACGGCGCCGGCCCTGCCGACAACGTCGGTCCCGAGCCCGAAGCCGCTGGCCTTGAACAACAGGGCCTGGGCTGGAAGAGCACTTTCGGCAGCGGCAAAGGCGGCGACACCATCACCAGCGGCCTGGAAGTGACCTGGACCACCACGCCGACCAAATGGAGCAACAACTACCTGGAAAACCTGTTCGGCTTCGAGTGGGAACTGACCAAGAGCCCAGCGGGCGCCAACCAGTGGACGGCGAAAGGCGGTGCCGGCGCGGGCATCATTCCGGATGCTCACGACCCGTCCAAGCGGCGTAATCCGACCATGCTGACCACGGACCTGTCGCTGCGATTCGACCCGATCTATGAACCGATTTCGCGGCGCTTCCTCGCCAATCCGGACCAGTTGGCCGACGCCTTCGCCCGCGCCTGGTTCAAACTGATCCACCGCGACATGGGCCCCCTCTCCCGCTACCTCGGCCCGGAAATGCCCAACGAAGTACTCCTGTGGCAAGACCCGATACCACCGGTCGACCATGCCTTGGTCAACGACAGCGACATCGCCGCACTTAAAGGCAAGCTCCTGGCCAGCGGCCTGACCGTCTCGCAACTGGTGTCGACCGCCTGGGCAGCGGCCTCCACCTTCCGCGGCTCCGACAAACGCGGCGGCGCCAACGGCGGACGCCTGCGCCTGGCCCCACAGAAATCCTGGCAGGCCAACCAACCTGAGCAACTGGCGAGCGTGTTGGCGAAACTCGAAAGCATCCAGAACGAGTTCAACAGCGCGCAAACCGGCGGCAAGAAAATCTCCCTGGCCGACCTGATCGTGCTGGCCGGTTGTGCCGGCGTCGAACAAGCGGCAAAAAATGCCGGCCATACCATCACGGTGCCTTTCACACCGGGACGCATGGACACCTCGCAAGAGCAAACGGACGTTGAATCCTTCGGCTACCTCGAACCCGCCGCCGATGGCTTCCGCAACTACCTCAAAACCCGCTACAGCGTACCGGCCGAGGCCCTGCTGATCGACAAGGCCCAGCTGCTGACCCTCACCGCGCCGGAAATGACCGTGCTCATTGGTGGCCTGCGCGTGCTGAACACCAACGTCGGCCAAACCCAACACGGCGTGTTCACGAAACAACCGGGAGCGTTGACCAACGACTTCTTCAAAAACCTGCTCGACATGGGCGTGGAATGGAAACCGGTCTCTGAGGCCAATGAAGAGTTCGAGGGGCGCGACCGCAAAACCGGCGATCTCAAATGGACGGGGACGCGTGTTGATCTGGTGTTTGGCTCGAATGCACAGCTGAGGGCGTTGGCTGAGGTTTATGCCAGCAACGACGCGAAGGAGAAGTTTGTGAAAGACTTCGTGGCAGCCTGGGTCAAGGTGATGAATCTGGATCGGTTTGATCTGAGGTGATGCTGGCGCTCAATCCAGCGTGAAAAAAGCCCACTGACCGTTACTGGTTCAGTGGGCTTTTCAAGTCTGGGTACACGACGGCTGTCACGCCATCAACGTCGCCCTGGCTCAAGCCAAAGTGGAACCGAATCACTAGCGATATAGGTATTTCCCGACTAGGGTTCTCAGTAGCGCATCACCGACGTGGCGAACCGAAGGAGCCAGATCAATTGATGAGGTCTTTTTGTGTCGCGGTCGCATTCGTAGCGCCCATCGTGTTGTCCACCACGGTCACGGCTGAAGTACTTGCGCATAAGACAGCGCTCGCTTTTGTTGCTCAAACCCATGTGGGTGACAGCCTGCCAACACTGGCACTGCTGGCGGCAAAGAAAACACAAACCTTTGCGATGCTCATTGAAAAGTTAGGAAGTGAAAAAGCACACAGTGCCGTATCGAGCGAAATTGACGCGCTACTTCCGCAGTACCAGCCGAAATGGAATCAAAATCTTGCCGCGGCTTATGAGAAGTCTTTTACTGAAGAAGAGCTGTTATCACTCGCGTCTGAAGGCCAGGCATCCAAATACGCTGGCAAAGTGCTGGAACGGCGAACTGACATCGGCAGAGACATGCAGTCCAGCTCTACCCCGATACTGATTGCCCTTGTATCCGAGGCACTTAAAGCGGCCTATTCCAAGCATATTCGTTGAGGCGGTCTTGGCCCCCCCTGCCATCAGCTTGTCCGAAGAAAACCAACGCCTCCCAGTGTGGAGGCGTTGTGCTTTTTGCTGATCGCAGGACGAGACTAAACGGGAGAAATCGTAGCCAGCGCACCAATCAAAATGGTCAACACCAGAAATCCACCCAGGAAAATTGCCATCTTGCCCATGGGGCCTCCTACGCTATGAGTTTGCGGTGCAGCGGTTACCGCCACTGCTGACCGTGCCGTCATTGTGAGCCGCAGGCTGATCCCATTACAGATGCAGATAGCCAAGAAAAATACGGATCAGATCCGACGCATCAATCCACAATGAACAACTTCGCACCGCTGGTGGTAAACGAGCGGTGCCCCTCGGCATCGTTGCCCACCTGATAGCTCATTCCGGCAGTCAGTGTGAACTGGCGGCCATCTTCCAGTTCTGTGTGTAGCTCGCCTTCCAGGCACAACAGGATATGACCTCTCCAGCACCAGTGATCGGCCAGATATCCGGGGCTGTATTCAACCATCCGCACACGCGTTGAACCAAACTGACAGGTCCGCCAATAGGCCATGCCCGTCTGGCCGGCATGTTCGACCGGTTCAATCTTCGACCAATCGGTAGTCCCAAAGGGGATGGCGGTAAGGTCCATTATTGCCTCATCAACTTGAAGTGAATACGGACCCTATCAACCGGGCCACGCTGCCGATAGACACAGATAGCCCACATTTACGGAATACAGGCTTGAGAGCAAAAACTAGTTGCCCCGCCCGCCACCAAACGACCACTCATCTGCCGCTGTCGTGGTAATCACCACCATCACGTCCTCAGAATCGATGCCCGGCGCTCGGCCCAGTTTCTCGACCAGGTTGCGATAAAAACGCTGTTTCGTCTCGATGTCTCGAGGGCGACCGGCAGTAATCGCGATCAGCACAAAGTCATCACTACGAGGACCGCCCAGGTAGTCGGGATCAAAGATCAGCTCGCCCGTTTCATGTTGGTGAATGACCTGGAATCGATCAGCCATCGGCACTTCGAAGCTTTCTACCAAGGCGTCGTGCAGCCCTTGTGAGAGGGCCTGTAAATACTCGGCAGACTTTCCCCGGTGCAGTGAAATACGTGCAAATGGCATTAAGACCTACTCCTGAAAATCCAACTGACAGGGGAAAACTATCAAGTCGCGATCATTCCGAATATCAGATTTAATAGCGGCCTTAGTCCCGAATTAATGGATGATTCGATGCGCCGTCCGACCTTCGATCTTGATGTGCTGCGTACTTTCGTGACCGGCGTGGAGTTCAACAGCTTCGCCAAGGCGGCGGATCGGCTCAATCGCTCGACGTCTGCCGTGAGCGCACAACTCAAGAAGCTTGAGGAACAGGTAGGCACGCCAGTGCTGTCAAAATCCGGTCGAGGGCTGGTGTTGACGCCGGTGGGTGAAACCCTGCTCAGCAATGCACGCCGACTGCTTGAACTGAACGACAGCATTTTCCAGACCCTGCACGAAAGCCAGACCGCCGCCACGGTACGCCTGGGGCTTCAGGAAGACTTTGGCGAACACTTTCTCAGCGACATTCTGCGACGCTACGTCAAGATGTACCCGATGGTGAGCCTCGAAGTCAGGATCGCGCGCAATGCCGAACTGCTTGCATTGATCGACAGCGGCGGCCTGGACCTGGCCCTGTCTTGGGACACAGGGCACAAGTCCCCCTATGCCACGCACCTGGGTGAAACGCAGATGCACTGGATCGGGCCTCGTGACTCGCCCCCCATCAACCGCTCTGTCGATTCCCCCCTGCCATTGATCATGTTCGACGCCCCTTGCGTGTTGCGCAGCGCGGCCACCCAGGCACTGGATGAGGCGCGGATTCCCTGGCGAATCGCGCTGACCAGCCCCAGCGTTGGTGGAATCTGGGCGGCCGTTGCGGCCGGTTTGGGCCTCACGTTGCGAACCCGCATTGGTCTGCCAGGGCATCTCGCCGTGATTGCCGGTCTACCCCCGCTGCCGACCCTCGGCTATGTGCTTTATCGAGGGGCAGAACACTTGGCGCCTGCCCCCCGACAATTGGCTGCGTTGATACAAACGAGTCTGCAAGAGCAGGCGTTCAGTATGACTAGAGGCTCCCCCGCTTGATGCTGCCTAAAGCAGGTCGCTCAAAGTGTCGTACTTGTAGTACTGGCTGTAATTCAGAACATCTCGAGGTGTCACCTTTTCCGGAAAAGGGCTGTACATCGGGTCATCGATCCGATGGAACTTGAGCGTATCGGGAGCCGCTGCGTCAGGTACGTAAGCGGCGGCGGGATGCTTCGCTTGCCATGCCGCCCAGAGCCGGTCGACATTGCAATGATGCAGAAAGAACACCGGGTCGTTTGGCGAAGACGACAACCCCATGTCACCGCCGACCCACACATGGACGTTGTTGTGAATGCGTTCTTTGCCAGTCCATCCCTCGATGTAGTTGCGCGCACCACCGGTGGATTGCGCCGCGTCGTAGGGCACTTTGTCATACAGGGTATTTTCCTGGATGACCTTGCGTACATTGGCTCGGCTGGGCAGCGCCCCACCTCCCCCCAGATAACGCACCAGGGGGCGGTTTACCCGGCCCAGTTCCATGGTGCGGCCATCACCCATCAGTCGTACCCGCCACTTCCCGTCCACGAACTGTCCAAGGTACTGATTCGACCAGATGACTGATGTCCTGGGGTCCTGAAGTTCCGCGTCAGTGTTCCAGTCCCAATATGGAATTCGAAAGTGTGGGTCATTTACCGCTTTGCGAAGCAACGATTCCAGCCGCACTAGAAAGTAGCGATGCCACGGTAAAAATGATGGGCCTCCATGCGCAGCATTCCTGGCCATCTGCCCCGCAGGCGTTGAAATCATCATGGCCCGGTGGTGCCAGGCCACCAAGGAGTCATAAATCGAGAGATTGGCCTGCCCAGGCCAGGGATTCAGCGCAGGATCCTTGAGCAGCTTCACCCCTTCGACGTATTTCTGAAGCGCCGCGAGATCTTTGACAGCATTAGACCTGATCATGATGTGCTCCGTGATCATGGTGAACGGGATGGTCGGAGTGCTCTCCCCCGTCGCCATTGCCCTTGGCGAAAGACTCGGGATAGGCATCGATCACCGCTGTCATCAAATCGAGAGCCGATCCGTAAGAAACGAATGGAGTGGCATGCGTATGGACCTGTCCAGCATCGTCCACAAACAGATGCGCCTGGACCGGGGCCCCATCCACCTCCACCTGGTAGGTGGTCACGATCCGGACAACGTGCCCTTTGTGATTAATCTCGCGAACCGTCCTGGCCTCATGGCCTGCATGCGGGTCCACGTACTCGGGAAACTGCTCCTTGATCCACGCAGGGTGCATTTTGTCAGGATCAGTGATGGATATCTCGGCGAGAGCAGCTATGTCGGGCGGGCTCAACAGCACGTTGGCTTCGTTAGCTGAGGGTTCAGGGCTGGAGACATTTTTCCTTGTCATGATTCCTCCTGGAGTGTGCCCCCGGACGATTGCCCGGACTGGCTGGAGAAAGTGTAGTTGGTGATGGGTAGAGATGCTGTTGAAGCCAGAATAATGGGACCGGATTCATCTCTCTGGGGGGGGGCGGACATTCAGTTTGAACACGACTGCCAGTCCTCTGATCCCTTGCCAGGAAAGAATGATCAGAAAGACCAGTGGTGAGCCTTGACTTCATGGCTCCCAGTTATATGCCTGAACTGGTTGAGCACAGGCAGTTGGTGACCGTAGATACCGTCTTGAACTTCACCTACTCCTGCGGATCAATCTGACCCAACAGGATATTGACGTCAAAAAACAGAAGTCGCGCGATTACAGCTCAGGGGTTGGGCGTGAAATATAGGCCTATGATTTATATAGACTTTTAAAAAAGTCGGAATTGGTAGCGCAGAGTTATCTAGAGGCTTCTATTATTTCGTTATCGCCGAATTCGGCCCAATCATTGTTATGCGTCAACGACAACGCAAGCCCTTAATCAATAATTATGGGAGGGTAACATGTCGACAAAAAAAATAACTGCCTTACTCGTGCTGGCTTTTAGCTTTTTCGGAGTGACGAGTTGTGCCAACATAAGAAATTATTCAGAAGTCTCAAGCGAAAGAAACAAGAGCATTGTTCCTGATATTGACTATTATGACCTTGCATACAATGTAGATGTTATTGTGCTTCCTGCAGAAATAAAAACCAAAGAAAATACAGATACAGACAACAACTTTCCAGGTGAATTACAAATTTCAAACTGGGGAAATTCCATCAAGAATGCGACCCAGAAAGAAATTCATAACAGTGATCGCTTTATCGAATTTGGACATTACAGCGGCCGCATTGAAATAAGCACAGAAATATCTTCAGTATCTATAAGCAACGCCCGAGGCGGGACTCGATCGAAATGCAATGTTGTTTACACATATAAAGATTTAGCGGCAGGAAAAATACTCTCCAGGCATGACAGTGCCATTGAATTAATAGCGCCCCCCTCTGCCATACCAAAAACCAGCAATAGCTTTTCTTACAGCCTTGATCAACTGACATATGCTATTGCTCGCGAGGCGATTTCTGGCCTCATTCGATTGTCGCCTGTTGCCGACATCCAGCTAACGCAGAAGCAAGTGAAATTTTATAATTCAAATATCAAAAGAAAACCCAACCAAATTATTAGCTACGTGCCGATTGACAGTCTTATCCACAAGAACAAAAAAGAACTGAACTCTGCTTTTTCAATGGCCAAGAAAACGCAAAAAAATAGCAATAAGTCGACGAAAAAAAACAAGCCAACAGTTAAATTAGACACCGTCTCCGCTCCCGCCGCCCACCCTCTGAAATCTAATAAAGCTAGTGATACACCCACCGCAAACACCGTGACATCGAGTGACAACACTGTCAGTCAGAACTCAAGCCAGGCTGCGACTGAAAACAAGAAAGACGATAGTAATTCAAGCGAAATAGCTAGTTCATCGGAGCGCTTGAAGGATGGGGCCATTAAAAACAATGAGCCCAATGATGACAGCAGTGGATATATAGCCACCCCGGAAAACCATCAACCTCAAATCGATGTATCGGCAGAGCAAGAAAGAGCATTGGATGAATGTTTGAAGAAGGAAAAAGAAAAGTTACAGGGAGCGACTGACAATGCCGCATCACGTACCGGATATACAACCGTGTCGGGACTCTATCAACCTCAAAACAAGATATTAGCAGTGCAAGAAAGAGCAATGGATGAATGTTTGAAGAAGGCAAAGGCAAAGTTACGGTGAGCGACTGGCAATGCTGCTTCACGTACCGGATATACAGCCGCGCCGGGACGGCAGCAGAAGAAATCGCGCAGGCGTTAAGCCAAGCCAAAATACCCGGGCTGCACGCCATCAAAAAGATAAAGCCAAAGGACTTCGAAGATGATCTTGAAGGGCAACAAGGCATCATTTTCTTCAAGGATTTCTGGCGTCGAGGGAACGAGACCTTCGGCAATCGCAGCGGCGATCATATTGATCTATGGAACGGACGTAGACTCACGGACTGGCTGAGCTACCCTCGTATTCAGTTGGGTTTTTCCATTGAGGGCAGTTTCTCCGACTACCACGAGTCGAAGGAAATATGGTTTTGGAAGGTCATATGAAAATTGTTAAAGGGGCATTGTTCGTCGTCCTTGTTGTTGCCCTGGCCGTTGGGGCGTTTAATTTGATATTCGTGACAGTGTCTGGCTACTTTGGGCCGTTCTACGAGAGTGAGGCAGACCAAAGTCGGAACTTTGCAATTTGGCTTTTGGGTAATGCGGGGGTTGGGTTGCTTTCGGTTTTCATGGGTGTCGTTTTGTATCGGCGATATCTTCGCAGACACAAAAAAGCCCACTGACCGTCACCGGTTCAGTGGGCTTTTGACAGGGCCTCTAGTTACAGAGCCATATCCGTCGCAGCATTCTCTTTCACAGCCTTAGGCTTCTCAGCCGGAGCAGCAGGAGCCGCCACCTGACCAATCGCCGGCGGCGGAGTCAGCTCCAGCACCTTGGCGGTGTAAGCCCACTCTTGAGCCACTTTCTCAGGGCTGTTGTTCAGCTGAGTGCCATAGCTTGGCACGATCTGGTGCAGTTTTTCCTGCCAGGCTGGGGTGGCAACCTTGTCCTTGAACACTTTCTGCAGCACGGTCAGCATGATCGGTGCGGCAGTCGATGCGCCTGGCGATGCGCCCAGCAGGCCGGCGATGGTGCCGTCAGCGGAAGCAACGATTTCGGTACCCAGCTTCAGCACGCCACCGGCGGCTTCATCACGCTTGATGATTTGCACGCGCTGGCCGGCTTGCCACAGGCGCCAGTCTTCGGCTTTGGCATTCGGGAAGTATTCTTTCAGGGCATTCATGCGGTCTTCGTCAGACAGCATCAGTTGGCCTGCCAGATACTCGACCAGTGGGTATTCCTTGATGCCGACGCGGGTCATTGGCCACACGTTGTGCGTGGTGGTGGTGCTCAGCAGGTCCAGGTACGAGCCTTCTTTGAGGAACTTGGTGCTGAAGGTCGCGAATGGGCCAAACAGGATGACGCGCTTGCCGTCCAGGACACGGGTGTCCAGGTGCGGAACCGACATTGGCGGTGCGCCAACGGAGGCTTTGCCGTAGGCCTTGGCCAGGTGTTGTTCGGCGATGGCCGGATTATCGGTGACCAGGAACGAGCCGCCAACCGGGAAGCCTGCGTATTCCTGAGCTTCAGGAATGCCGGACTTCTGCAGCAGGTGCAGTGCACCGCCGCCCGCGCCGATGAACACGAACTTGGCGTCGGTTTCGGTTTTGGTGCCGTCTTTCAGGTTTTTGTAGCTGACGCGCCAGCTGCCGTCTGCGTTCTTGGTGATGTCTTGCACTTCGCTAGACAACTTCAAGTCGAACTTCGGCGTGGTTTGCAGGTGCGCGACGAACTGGCGGGTGATCTCGCCAAAGTTCATGTCGTTACCGAGCGGGCTCCAGGTGGCCGCGACTTTCTGGTTCGGGTCACGCCCTTCCATCATCAGCGGAACCCATTTCTTGATCACTGCCGGGTCTTCGGAGTACTGCATGCCGGCGAACAGCGGGCTTGCTTGCAGGGCTTCGTAGCGCTTCTTCAGGAACTTGATGTTGTCATCGCCCCACACAAAGCTCATGTGCGGAGTGGAGTTGATGAACGAACGCGGGTTCTTCAGCACGCCTTGCTGAACTTGCCAGGCCCAGAACTGACGGGAGATCTGGAAGGCTTCGTTGATTTCAACGGCTTTCGTGATCTGAACTTTGCCATTCTCGTCTTCCGGGGTGTAGTTCAACTCGGCCAGGGCGGAGTGACCGGTACCGGCGTTGTTCCAGCCGTTGGAGCTTTCCAGGGCGACGCCATCGAGGCGCTCTACCATTTCCATCGACAAGTCGGGTTCCAGCTCATTGAGCCATACACCCAGCGTTGCACTCATGATGCCGCCGCCAATGAGCAGCACATCGACTTTCTTTGCCTCCGCGTAAGCGGACGTGATCCCCATCGACAAAGCCAGCCCCAGCAGGGCTGTGTTCAGTTTCTTAAACATTTGTAGCACCTATGATAAACGCCATCCGCCTCCAACCTTCATTCATGAGCAACCCAGGTTCACGGGTACGCAGGCAGCGTGCCGCGGGTTTCTGCATTCAGAAAGATTTGAAGGTGGGCACACAAGGCCGACGTGTCTCCATCGACCTCAGTTATATGTCCCTCGTGCACTGACTTCTTATCATTATTGGCTCAGCTACTTGAGCGACATTGATTCTGTCGCACGTCTGTGGACGTACGAACCGAATAAGTCAAACCAAGTTAATGCGACAGAATATCACGCCTCGGCCAGCCTGCGCGCCGAAAGGACTCGACAGTCTAGACGGGACGAGGCCCGCGCTCGGCGTTTTTGCTCAAACGATCCAGCACAAACGCCTTGGCGTTGCGCGTCATTTGGTCGAGATGCCGGTCGCGTTGCTTTTCCGCATCGATCATTGCCCGCTTGCCGTGTTTTTGCAGCAGATACGTATGTATCTGCCGCACCTCCAAAGAACTGTAGATCGAGGTGACATCCAACAGGCCCATCAGGCCTTCAGTGGCGTGATCCCGGGTGTTCATCAGCACCTGAGTGCCGCGCACGCCCAGCACTTGAAAGCCCATCGACTCGAACCAGGGCACTTTGGCGACGGTGCATGTCAACTCGGCATGGGGGTAGCGACCGAGCATATCTTGCAGCATCGCCCGCGCGACACCCTGTCGCCGGTGACTGGCCTGCACCGCCATGTACGCCACGCCGCAGGCCTCGGGATCGTCCTTGACCGGCAGGTACAGCAAAAACCCGATGACCTTCTCGGGATCTTCATCATCCATGGCGACGATCAATTCGACCGCAATGCCTTTGGCGCCGCCGAGCGCTTCCAGGTAGAGATGAACCTCATAGCCCACCGCGTATTGATAGACGTTGTACAACGGGTTGCTCGGCGCGATGCCTACCATGCTGATGTCGGTCAGGTTGTCGACGACCATCTGCAGAATCTGGCTGTTGATGGGCTCCGGGCATGGAGTGGCAAAGTGGGTGAGCTGGGGCATTGCGTTTCTGACTCCGGATCAAGGCTTACTGAACATCAGCCCGGCCATTGTCACAGATCGAGCCCCTCGCAGGAAAATCAACGCTGCGGCGCGACGATGCGGAAGCGGATGTCGATGTCGTTGGAGACCACCGTATCGGCCCACTCCCCCTCCCCGATCTTGAAGTCACTGCGTTTGAGAATGATGTTGCCATCGAAAATCCCGATGGCCTGCTCCGGCTTCAACAGCACCTTCACCTGCAACTCGCGCGTCATACCCCTGAGGTTAAGTTTGCCGGTGATCAGATAGCGTTGATTGCCCAGCGCTTTCACCCGGGTCGATTCAAAGGTCGCCACCGGATAGTCCGCCGTGTTGAACCAGGCAGGCTTTTGCAGCTCGGTATTGGCATCGCTGCTGCCGGCATCGATGCTGGCAAGGTCGATGGTCATCCTGGCGTGGGCCGCCGTGGGGTTTGCCGTGTCGAAATCGAGCGTGGCGTCGAATTTGCCGAAGGTGCCGTACACCCTGGAGCCGAACTGGTTATAGGTGAAGGAGATCTTGCTGGCGGTGGTGTTGACCCGGGTGTATTCAACGGCTTGGGCACAGGGCAAGACGCCGATCGTGAGGATGGCGAGCAATGCGGCTAAACGCGGGAATCGAAGAGACATGGAATTCTCCGGGTGGAATGCCCTTCAGGGATTGAAGTGCAGCACCCGTGTGGCTGCGATAGCTGGACTTAAGCAAATATTCGAGGGTTATTCCAGCCCAGCAGAGCCCCTGCTCCTCAAAAGCCCGGCCCCACGGGTCTTTGGACTCGCCGGAAAGCCCGATGTGCCTAAAGTTGTGCTCTTGGCCGCCGACTCCCTTTTACTAACTCCTCTTACGAAGGACCGTAAAGTAGTGAACCTACAGCGTGAAATTGACGAGGTTTTCGAAAGAAAAGCCTTCGAACGGCCACTGTTCTATTCCTACCCGGGAGGTTTGCGATTCAGCCTTTCCGAAAAGGGAACTGCCATTGAACAGTTTCTCCTGGCGCTTCAAAAAGCACGGTGCATTTGCGGGGACATATTCTCCGAGGAAGGATCGCTCGTTGTCTGTCTTCGTGTTCGTTCCGGAGCAAATCCATTTGCACACCGACCTGTTCTAGCGGAGCTTCGGGCGGCCGGTATCAAGATCCCCTCGAATCATTCCCGATGGCTTAACCCCATTCATCCGGACAATTGGTTTAATGAACATGAAGAAGAGCATTGGGCAAATGTCGCCTTTCATGCCCTATTGTCGCTACTTCAGAACTTTCTATGGTGTGCATTGGCGAAGGACATTGGAGACATTCGGCCCCGCCCGTTTTGTGACATCTACTTTTTCAACCTGAACCTGCAGGTTATGGCATTTCCCTACGATGATCGCGGCATGGATGTCGTCGGACCGAACAGGACTGCCCTGGCGCAGCTGTATCAGAAACATCAGCGTTTTTTACTAACCCATGATCGACCAGTGATGGATGAGGTATTCGGAGTCCAGGAACCCCATTGTAGATAACGCTGACAACGACGCCTGGACTCCAAAAAATTTGGGCTCGATGGGGCGTGAAACAACCCGAACTGCTCTTCGATAAAGGAAAGTGCAATGCCACCGTTGATATGGGACCCGTTTGACCTTTTCAACGTACTTGGGGTTGCTCCTTCTGAAGGAGAGTCCGGGATCTCGCACCAGTACATCGTCGAACAGGGCGCTGTCAGACTGCAATTGACCATTTGGCAATTTGATTGCGATGTTGAAGTCCAGCTGTGGGCGGCTCCGCTACCAAACCCAATAGTGCGGTACTCAATGCTCGATTGCCCGGGTATACGCGTCGTTAACGATAAACGTGGTCGTTTTTTAGAGTTCGCTGCGTCTAATACCTTCTCGGGTCGCTACGACGGCTATTCAGTCATTCCTTATGGTTTAAGACTCTGGATTGATCCGCAAATTTTTCTTGAGCCATTCACCTACTCGTGATTGGTGCTCCCACGTCTTTACCCAGCCTGCCATTACTGGATAATGGCCCCCTGCCACAACCAGGCTCTGACCTTGATTTCTCAAGGTTTTATATTGCTACAGCCTGACAGTCACCTTCAAGGACGGACGATCGGCTACGGAACAAGGAATCAGCACCGTGATATCCCAGCAAGACTCAGCAATACCGCTTACCCGCACTCAGAAATTCACCTCGTTGATCACCCGCGGCATGGCAGGCCTCAGCGTCGTGCTGGGCGCCATGTGGGCGTTAATCACCTATGCCGTGCCGGACCCGAGCGTGTTCGGTTTCAGCTTCATCAGCTGGAAAAACGTGGTCCTGCTGGTGAGTGCATTTATATTTCTGGGAGCCGTTTCAATTGGCTGGCAGATTCGTAATTTCACGCCGATGCTCCGCGGCGCGTTGCAGTTTTTCATGATCGCCGGCTTGTCTTTCGGCTTCTTCATCCTAGGCACCGAATACGCCAAGCCCTCTTTCGAGTTCGCCAAACTGCAAGCCAAAATAGTCGAAAACGAAGGCAACAACCTGCTCGGCAAACGCATGGAAGTGCTGGATAACATTCGCATCGAACTGGAGGGTTGCGAGAACATCGGCCGTCTGCCCACCTGCACTTTTGAACTGACCAATCTGAACGTAGACCGCAGCTTTCGCTTCGACGACGGCACCCGGCTATTCGACGAGTCTGGCGGTCCACTGAAGTTCGAGTCGATCCGGGTGGGCCAGGTCGAGGACAACGCCTGGCTGCGCTTTCAGCTGATTCGCAACGTACCTACACGCGTTACGCTGATCTTCCAGCAGAGCAACAGCAAACTCAGCAAAACACCAGCGATCAAGTTGGTGTTTCGAGATGGGAATGATGAGACGCTTACCGTCAAATTCAGTGAGATTGTAATGCGCTAGTTGTTGGAATAAAGGCTCTCTACCGACCACTACGGCGTAGGCACATACTGTTCGGTAATAACGAGACTATGTATAAGCCCCAACCACCCACTTCACTTTCTCCAGCGCCTCCCTGAGCGCCCCCATCTCCACGGAGCCCAGCGCCAGGCGAAACGCATGTGGAACGTTGGCCGATGTGGCAAACGGTTCGGCGGTTGAAACCGAGACGTTTTCCCGCATCAACGCCATGGCGATCTGGTCGGCCCGTGCGTCTTCCGACAATGGCAGCCAAAGAAAATACGACGAGGGGTGGCGAATACAGCGCAGCCCCGCCAGTACCTCGCCGGCCACGATTTGCCGGGCCTGCGCGTCCCGGCGCTTTTCGGCTTCCAGTTGCATGACGGTGCCGTCGTCAAGCCAGGTGGTGGCAATCGCCGTCATCACACCCGGGGTATTCCAGGTGGTCGCTTTGATTGTGCGCTCCAGCGCGGGCACGTTCTGCAGGGGGGCGGCGACGAAGCCGACGCGCAGTCCGGTGGCCACGCTTTTGGAGAGCCCTGACACATAAATCGTCCTCTCGGGGGCGAGTACCGCCAGCGGTGCGGGCGGATTCTCCGCGAGAAAGGCGTAAGCGGCGTCTTCAATGATCAGCAGCCCATGCTGGCGCGCAATCGTCACCAGGTGTTCCCGTTGCTCGGCACTCATCACCCAGCCCAACGGATTGTGCAGGGTCGGCATCGTGTACACGGCCCGCACGCGTCGATGCCGGCACAGGCTTTCCAGCGCTTGCAGATCAGGCCCGTGATCGAGCACCGGAATGGGCACAATTTCAAGGTGCAGCGTGTCGGCCAGGGCCTTGAACCCCGGGTAGGTCAACGCGTCCGCGGCAATCACGTCACCGGGTTGCAACAGCGCCATCATCGTCACCGCCAGCCCTTGCTGGGCGCCGGTGACGATCAGCACTTGCTCAGCCTCGACCGTCAGCCCTCGAACGCGCAGATGGCGCGCCACGGCGGCGCGCTCATGGGGTCGCCCGGCGTGTGGCTGGTAGCGCAGCAACGCTTCCAGATCACCTGCCGAGGCGAGCTGACGCAGGGCATTGCGCAACAATTCGGCCTGCCCGGGAAGCGCCGGATAGTTGAAGTTCAGGTCGGTCATGCCGGCGGCAACGCTGTGTTGATCGATAGCCTGGTTGGGCGACCATGAGGTTTCCCTGACGAACGTCCCCCGCCCCGTCTCCCCGCTGACCAGGCCCATGGCTTCCAGCTCCGCATAGACCCGGCTTGCCGTCACCAGGGCCAGGCCTTCCGTGGTCGCCAACTGACGGTGAGTCGGCAAGCGTGTGCCCGGCAACAGGCGCCCTGAGCGAATATCCGCGGCAAACGTATCCACCAGTGATTTGTAGCGGGAACGAGGCATGAGCAGATGTATCCATGACAATATTTTGATTGTATTGAGTTTCGTCCATACGATGCCTTCCATGCAACCTGAGCATGAAGGGGATCCAGAATGGAACGCACATCGAACCTGCAACAGCACACCACGGAAAAGACCGCGAGCGGATGGCTCAACGGGTTCATCGGCGTGCTCATCTTCAGCGGCTCGCTGCCGGCGACACGGGTGGCCGTTCTACAGTTCGACCCGGTCTTCCTGACGGTCGCCCGGGCCAGTATCGCTGCCCTTGTGGCGCTGTGCTTGCTGTTGCTGTTCAAGGAAAAACGCCCGGCCAGGCATCAGCTGCTCTCCCTGGCCATCGTGGCCCTGGGCGTTGTATTAGGGTTTCCGCTGTTGACCGCACTGGCGCTGCAATATGTAACGTCTGCGCACTCCATCGTCTTCGTTGGCCTGTTGCCGCTCGCCACCGCAGCGTTCGGGGTCTGGCGCGGCGGCGAGCGGCCCCGGCCGGTGTTCTGGTTCTTCTCGGTGCTGGGCAGCCTGCTGGTGGTGGGGTTTGCCGTCTCCCAAGGCCTGACGGCCTCTCCTGCGGGGGACGTTCTGATGTTGCTGGCGATCCTGGCGTGCGGGTTGGGCTATGCCGAAGGTGCGAAGCTTTCCAAGACTCTGGGAGGCTGGCAGGTGATTTCCTGGGCGCTGGTGCTGTCGCTGCCCGTCATGGCGCCGCTGACCTGGTTGCTGGCCCCGCCTTCGCTCTCGGCAATTACCCCGCCTGCGTGGTTGAGCCTGGCTTACGTGTCGCTGTTCAGCATGTTGATTGGCTTTGTGTTCTGGTACCGCGGGCTGGCTCAGGGCGGGATTGCCGCCGTCGGCCAGCTTCAGTTGCTGCAGCCGTTTTTTGGCCTGGCACTGGCGGCCACGTTGCTGCACGAGCAGGTCAGCGTTGCCATGCTGGGGGTGACCGTGGCGGTGATTCTTTGCGTGGCCGGGGCACGAAAGTTCTCGAAATAGACGGCTCGCGTGGCGAAACAAATCGGCCAGGGGCTTTTTTTAGAGCCCCTTTTCTATAGTGGCCAGAGCACTAAAGAGACCCCGTCAGGTCCACGCTGTCGCGGTACTCCGGCACCGAGACCGACCAGCCCAGCTCCAGGCTGATTCGCCGGCGCAACACATCCGAAGCATTGGGTTCGCCATGTACCACATAGGTGTGTTTCGGCGGCCGCTTGAAGCCGCGCAACCACAGCATGATTTCATCGCAGTCGGCGTGTGCGGACAGGGTTTCCATCGGCACCACTTCGGCGCGGATCGGCACGTCTTTGCCGTGAATACGTACCGACGGGGCGCCTGCGATGATCTGCGCGCCGCGGGTGCCGCCCGCCTGAAAGCCCGGCACCAGCAGCGTATTGAGCGGGTTGGGCGCCAGCGCCTTGAGGTGGTGCAGCACCCGCCCGCCAGTGGCCATGCCGCTGGCGGCGATGATCACCGCGGGTGTGCGCTGCTGGTCCAGCTCGATGGAATCTCTGGTTGAGCGCACAAAACGCGTGACACGGCACATGCCTTCGCACTCTTCCAGGGACAACCGGTGTTCACTGCGAAAGCGCTGGTACAAGCGTGTGACGTCGGTGGCCATGGGGCTGTTGAGGTAGATCGGCAGGTCGGGAATCGCGCGTTTTTGTTGCAAGCGATACAGGTGATACATCAGCAACTGCGCGCGACCGACCGCGAACGATGGCACCAGCGTGATGCCGTGGCGCAGCGCGGTACGGGTGATGACCTCGGCCAGTTGATCCTCCGGGGGCTCGTCGGGATGCCGACGGTCACCATAGGTCGACTCCACCAGCAGATAATCGGCCTGCTCGATCGTCTCCGGGGCAAACATCAATGGATCGTTCGGCCGCCCCAGATCCCCGGAGAGCACCAGGGTCATGCCATCGGCGACGACTTCCACGGTCGCTGCGCCCAGAATATGCCCGGCACCGCGCAACAGAATGCTCATCCCCGGGACAATGTCGACCCGGTGGTGCAACTGCACCGGCCGCAGCAATTTCAATGCCCGCTCGGCGTCTTGCTCGGTGTACAGCGGCAAGGCCGGAGAGTGTTTGGAGAAGCCATGGCGATTGGCGAACTCGGCCTCTTCTTCCTGCAAGCGGCCGCTGTCGCACAGCAGGATTTTCACCAATTCACAGGTGGCTGGCGTGGCATATACAGGGCCACGATAACCATTGCGTACCAATACCGGCAGGTAGCCGCTGTGATCCAGATGAGCGTGGGTCAGCACAATGGCTTCGAGGTCGCGAACCGGCAACTGGAACGGGTCCCAGTTGTGCAAGCGCAGTTGTTTATAGCCCTGGAACAGACCGCAATCGATCAGCACATGCTGGTCGCGATGTTCCAGCAAATACTTGCTACCCGTGACCGTGCCCGCAGCACCGAGAAATGTCATTCGCATGGCCGTTTCCTTGAGCATTCATGGAGCACTATTGATCGCTCCTTTG
Organism: Pseudomonas sp. GR 6-02; assembly: GCF_001655615.1. Lineage (GTDB taxonomy): Bacteria > Pseudomonadota > Gammaproteobacteria > Pseudomonadales > Pseudomonadaceae > Aquipseudomonas. The sequence goes on along the minus strand of NZ_CP011567.1, from coordinate 2,161,763 downwards.
CGCTTGTGGGCAGTTGATTTTTATCAATCGAGGTCACACTGGTTCATCTTCTCTGTCGAGCCGGGGCAATGGCTTGATGATCGTCAGGCTGCAAGGCGACCGGTTCAATACGCTTTCCGCCGTACTGCCGATGAACATATCGATCCCGCGATGGTAGGTCGTTCCCAGCACCACCATGTCGAAGGCATGTTGTTGCGCGAAATGGGCAATGACCTTGGGAGGGATGCCAGGCAGCAGATGGCGCCGTTGTTTCTCGACTCCGTAGCGGTCGGCAAGCGCCTCAAAGGCCTCCAGCTGAGCATCGCTGACCGCGTCTCTCAAACTGCCGCCCAGTGTCGCGGTCGGCACGTTCATTTCAGCCTCGCCCAGCTCCGACCAGCCGCTGACATTGAGCAGGTGCAAGGTGGCGCCGCAAGATTCGGCCAGGCTCGAAGCCAGGTCGAGAATCCGGTCATTGAGCCCCTGGGTCAGTTCCTCCAGATGGGACAAGTCGATGGTCGCCAGTATGCTCAACGGCTTGGGATTTGTGGCATCGATGACCAGGTGCAAGGGCGCCGGACAGTCGCGCAGCAACTGCCAGTCCAGGGGCCGATGGAAGGCGCGATCGAGCGCTGATACGCGGTGGGTGTCCTTGATCACCAGGTCTGCATGGAAGTCATTCACGTACTCCAGCAGATGCGCCAGGGTCGGTCTGGCCCACACCACTTCAGTGCTCACTTGCACGCCTTCGCGTCGTTGAAACCGGGCTTGCTGCTCCAGCCATTGACGATGTACCTGCAAGTAACCTTCCCGCGCCTGGGCCATGGCGTCGTGATCAAACAGGCCGGCCGCCGCCAGCGCCTGGACATAATCGAAAGCGACAATGTGCAGCATCGCACCGGTTGCACAGGCCAGGGCCCGCGCCCGATCGAACGCCGGGGTGCGGACCATTTCGGTCGGGGCAATCAATAGCAAACGTTGAATTTTCACCCTCACCCACCTCATCTGGATAGCTTCAGGTTGTGGCTCAAGTATCGGGGGGCTCTCGCCAGGCGGCTCTGATTTTTATCAACTAATGGCCGGCCAGCGATCGGCTTACCGCGCGACGCTCGAACCCGGCTGCCTGACCGCCAGAATGCTGCCCGGTACCGAGTACAACGCCCGCTCGGTGTTGCTGCCAATCAACCGGTCGATCCCCACGCGATGCACCGTGCCCATCACCACCACATCCGCCAGGTATTGCTCGACAAACTCGCTGATCACCGGCACCGGCAGGCCCATGACAAAGTGCCGACGCTCGGGAGGAACGCCGTAGCGATCCGCCAGGGTGATAAACGCCCGGTGCAGGGATTCGCGCAACTCCTCGACGAAGTCCATGCCCCAGCCACCGGCGATCAGCGGCGCATCGCCATTGAACGCCGGCGACAAGTCGTAGGCGTACAGCAGGTGCAGCGGTGCATCGCATTGCAGCGCCAGTGCGTTGGCCGTCTGGATGATGGTGTCGTTCAGGCCACTGATTTGCGTCTCCGGATCGAACGGGTCCACGGCGGCCACGACCCGGTGCGGCAACCCGTAACGGACCTGATTGACCAGGTGCACGGGGATCGTGCATTCGCGCAGCAGATGGCAATCGAGCGGAGTGATGAACACCCGTTTGAGCGCCGGTTCCAGGGTGACATCCTTGATCAGCAGGTCGGGCTTGAGGTCTTCGATTGTCTTCAAAATATCCAGCAGCGGATGGGTGGTGAAGACCGCTTCAACCGTTACGTCCACGCCCTGCCCGCTGAGCCGCTCGACCTCGTCGGCCACCCAACGATGACAGTGGCGCAAATAACGCTGATACCCCGCCTCGTCGATTTTTTCTTCCCATAAATGAACAATCGGTGCCGGATCGACAAAGGCCCGCACATCCAGCGCGGCCCCGCTCGCCTTGGCCAGCGCGACGGCCCGGAGCAAGGCAGGAGACTGATGCAGGGTCCGGTCGGCGATCAGTAACAAACGTTGATATTGCCCCATCTCACACCTCCGCTCGAAACCGGTCCCTTACCCGCCGGCATGGGCCAAGACTGCGCTCGTTGCCCCCTCCCCGAGGTTGATTTACATCAAATACCCGCAAATGAACGCCCTCGTGACGGGTGTCTGATCCAGATCAGATTCAAGGGCTGCCAGTGGCGTAGAAAGGAATCAACCGCGTGATGGGTGAATACGCACCGACCTTTCAAACAAGATGGAGGATCATCCATGCTCACTGTCAAAGACCATAATGATCGGGCCGCGGCCGCCTATGCCGCAGTCCCCGGAAAATACTGGATCGAAGCGCTCAAGGACGGCCGCCATGTGCTGATCCGGCCACTGCTGGAAAAGGACCGCGAACTTGAATACGCCTTCATCAAGCGCCTGTCGCCCGAGTCCCGGCACATGCGTTTTCTCGCGCAGATCAACGAGCCCGGTGCCGCCATGCTCGATCAGTTGATGGACACCGATAACAAACAGCGCATGGCTTACATCGCGCTGGTTCACGAAAACGGCAAATTGATCGAAATCGGCATCAGCCGCTACGCCGCCACGTCGGAACATGAGTGTGAGTGCGCGGTGACAGTCGCCGATGAATGGCAGCATCTGGGCCTCGGCACCGCCTTGATGGAGCATCTGATCAAGGCCGCCCGCAGAAACGGTTTTAATCAGATGTATTCGATCGATGCCGCAAGCAATACCCCCATGCGCGACCTGGCCAAAGCCTTGGGTTTCGAGCGGCACAATGACCCCAACGACAGCCGTCAGGTCATCCATCGTCTGTATATGTCATAAAAGCCGATTGCCCCACGACGTACCGGCCAACGGTCCGCCGTGGGGCAAGTCTACGTTCAGGGTTACAACGACCTGTCGGGTTTGATCGCCAGCACACTGCAAGGGGCCCGGTGCAAGAGCTGTTCGGCAGTGGTCCCCAATAGCTTGTTCAACCCCGAGTGCTGCACCGTCCCCATCACAATGACATCGGTGTGATGGTCCTCAACGAACTTGCAAATACTCGGCACTGGCGCACCTTCGATGAAGTGCCGACGCTGCGACGGCACGCCGTGACGCTCGGCCAGTGCCGTGAACGCCTGGTGTTGCGCCGTGCCCATGGCTTCGTAAAGACCGGAAGCCAACGGGAGTGCGCCAACGCCCATGTCCAGGGCATACACGGCTGTCCAGTCATACGCATGCACCAACTCGATCTGCGCCTCACACTGTTCAGCCAGCTTGGTGGCGGCGTCGATAATCTGGTCATTGAACACCAGGTCCTGCTCTTCGCTGCGCAGCACATCGACGATGGCCAGCACGTTACGTGGCCGCGCGTTCCGGGCGTTGGTCACCAGATGCACCGGCACCGGGCAATCGCGCAACAACTGCCAGTCCAGCGGGGTGAAAAATACCCGTTTCAACGCCGACTCTTCCTGGGCGTCCTTGATGATCAGACTCAGCGACATCTCGTTGACGAATTGCAGGATCTCCTCGTAAGGGTGCTGTACCCACACCACCTCGCTGGTGACCTCGACGCCGTGCTTGCTTATCAAATGGGCTTGCTCGGCAAGCCATTGCCGATGGGTTTGCAAATAGCCTTCCCGGGCCTGGGCAATTTGCTCGGGGGCGAACAGGCCGGCGACGGCCAAGGCCTGCAAGTAATCGAATGCCACGATGTGCAGCGGCGATTGCATCGCGCGGGCCAACGCGGCGGCCCGGTCGAACGCCGGAGTACGGGTCATGGAATGGGGGGCGATCAACAGTAAACGCTGAGTCTGCGACATGGGACACCTCGGCACGCGGCCATCTCGATGCAATGAGTAGAACCCTAGAGTGATCGCGGCAGATTCGGGCGACTTGATCTTTATCAGCTACAGCGCTCGGATGCCCGTTAATGCAGCAACATGCCCACCCACATCGCCAACGTCAGCAAGACCTGGCCGGGAATGACATACGCGGCGAACCGTCGCCCACCACTGACCCAGGCCACCAGGCATTTGCTCAGGGAGTTACTGCTGATGGCAACCAGCGTGGGCCCGGCAATGGCGTCGAACGGCAACAGTCCGGCCTTGGCCAGGGCGCCAATGGACGCCGTCGAAGAATGGGCATCGGCGAAACCGGTGAGCGTCGTCGTGACCATCACGCCCACTTCGCCAAAGTGATTGAGCACCATCGAAGACACAAAGGTAACGCCGGTCATGGTCAGTGCGATGACCAACGCCAGCTTGAGGTTGAACGCACCGCCGACCTTGACCGGCTGATTGTCGCCACTCGCAGGTTTGGGCAACATCAGGCTCAAGCCATACAGCGCCGTGGCGGCGGCACCCAACAACAGCGGCCCCCACATGTAGCGCAATAGACCGATGTCGACCGCCCCCAGGATCAGGCCGACCTGAATGATGGTCGCCAGGTTGGACAGCATCGCTGCCGCACTCAAGACTTTGATGTTGCCTGGCTCCTTGGCGACAAGGTGCCCCATCGCGGCGATGGTCGCGATGCTGGAAGCAAACCCGGAGGCGATGGCGCTGACCACATAGCCGTAACGGGCACCCAGGGTACGAACGGCAATATGCCCGACCGCCCCGACGGCCATCAGCAACACCGTCAGGGTGCAAATGGTGCGCAGATTGATGGCGGCATAGGGGCCGATAAAGCGATCCGGCGCCAATGGCAACACCACCAGGGCCGCGACCAACAGCACCAGACCGTCGCGCATCTCCCCTTCAGTCAATTGGCTGCGCGCAAAATGATGCAGTTTTTGGCGATACGTCAGCAGCCCCGCCACCACCACGCCAATGGCGATGGCCAGTTCGGGCGCGCTGTTACACAACGCCCCCAATGCCAATACCGTGAATAACGCCACTTCACTGGTGACACCAGGGTCAGTGCCCAGGCTTCGCCAGTAAGCCACAGTGACCAGCAAGGCCACCGAAACCGCCATGATGCCCACCAGCAAACCACCACCGATTTGCATCGCCACATAACCCAGCAACGCGGTGATCGCGAACGTACGCAATCCGGCACAGGCGCGACTGTCCCCCCGCCCCTTGTGCCGTTCACGTTCAAGGCCGACGAGCATGCCGATCCCCAGCGCAGCTGCCGCCCCTGCCAGGCCCAAGGTTTCGTTCATGTGATTCCTGTCCGGGTATAAGCCACAACCCCAAGACTGCACCGGCATGACGCAGGAGAGATTGATAGTGGTCAATGTTTTATAGATGGACCTGGCGCCCCCCGCCACACGTCGGGCAGCAAGCTGGATCACTCGCCAGATTGATAAAGATCAATCCCGGCCCCCCGGTCAGCGGCAGGATAAAAGCCAGAGGACCACTGCCCAAACGCAGGGGTGCCAGTGAGTACAGGAATATCTACGATTATTGACGGGAGTTTGGTCATGTCTGAGCAATCACGCTTCATGCTGGTCGTCTCGCCCCTGATGGAAAACAGCCCCGCGTTCGACCGCGCCGCTGCGTTGGCCAAGGCCTCGGGCGCGGCCCTGCATATCGTCGCCTTCGATTACCTGCAAGGGCTGGCAACGGCGAGCATGGTCAACGAACAAGCGCTGGAGGAGATGCGGCTGGGGTATGTCGAGCGCCATCGGCAATGGCTCGAAGAACAGGCCCGCCCCTTGCGTAAAATCGGGGTGCCCGTCACCACGGAGGTGATCTGGGTTGAACGACCTTTGCAGGAAATCCTCATTCATCTCAAAGAACAGCCGATGGCGGTACTGATCAAGGCACTGGAATACGAGTCGCTGCTGTCACGGATCATGTTCACGCCCCTGGATATCCATTTGCTGCGCGAATGCCCGGTACCGCTGCATTTTGTCAGCCACGTGAAGCACGCGCTGCCGCGCAAAATCGTCGCCGCGGTCGATCCCTTCCATAGCAATACCCAGTACAAGGATTTCAACGACAGGATTTTGCGCGAGGCCTCAAAACTGGCCAGCACCTGTAACGCCCAGCTCGACGTGATCTACGCCCACGATCTTTCATCCCTCAGTGCGGACGAGTTCGATTTCGACAGTAGCTCAGCGCTGTTTTCCCCAGGCAAAGCCAAGACACTGTTTGATGCTCAGGCCGATGCCTTCCGTGAACTGGCTGAGCGCAATGGTATTGCGCCAGAGCAACAGCACATGATCATGGGCAACCCGACCAAGGTTCTTACCCAATACGCCGATGCCTACGACATCGACGTGCTTGTCATGGGCCGGGTCGGCCACCGGGGCGTGGGCCGACTGGTGGGCAGCACGGTGGAGCATCTGTTGTACAAAATGCCATGCAGTGTCTGGGTGGTTTCACCTGAGGAACTGTAGAGGGCTGTTTCGCACCTGGCCTACCAACCTTTCAGACAAAGGACATCACCATGAACGACTTGAGTCTGCGTCAGAGCATTATGGATGAGCTTGAATTCCAGCCTGAGATCGATGCCGCCAACATCGGTGTGACCGTAGACAATGGCGTCGTCACGCTCACCGGGCACGTTAAGAGCTACGCGCAAAAAGTCAGCGCGGAACGCGCGGTAAAAAGCATAAAAGGGGTACGGGCCGTGGCCGAAGAAATTCAGGTCAGGCCGATGAAAAGCGCGGGCACGGCGGACGACGCCATTGCCTCCCGCGCCTTGAATATCCTCACCTGGAGCTCCGACATTCCCGAGCAGGACATCAAAGTCATCGTGCAGAAAGGGTGGATCACCCTTGAAGGCGAAGTGGACTGGCAGTACCAGAAAGAAACCGCCGAGATGGCTGTGCGCAAGCTGTCGGGGGTGGTAGGCGTGGACAATCGGCTCGTCCTTCGTCCGCAAGTGAACGTGGACGATATCCAGCGTCGTATCGAAGAAGCCCTCAAGCGCAATGCCGAAGTCGATGCCAAGGAAATTCACATCAAGGTCGAAGGCGATGTGGTGAAGCTGGAAGGCAAGGTTCATTTATGGCGCGAGCGTAAGATCGCCGAACGTGCTGCCTGGTCAGTACCGGGAGTGAGGCAAGTTGATGATCATCTGCGCATTGCCTGAGTCAACGAGCCCGGGGAAACCCTAATTTCCCCGGAGCATCAAGGGTTTGCGGCGGGCCAGCGGGCTTCCCGTTCGTCGATTGCTCCCGGCAATCCTCCGAACGGAGCCCGTGCCCAAATGCACAACACCTATGCTTTATATATAAACCCCCATGGCGCCATTGACATGACTGAAGTCCGCCTGCTTCAGGGTCAACACCTCAAGGCTGCCTGTTCCAATTGCAGTGTATTAGCGTTTTGCCTGCCTTTTGGTCTCGACAAACTGGAACTCGAGCGCCTGGACAAGCTGATTTTGCAACGGTTCAAGGTCCGCAAAGGCGCCCCCCTCTACCGCGCAGGCGATCCCTTGCGTTTGCTGTATGCGATCCGTATCGGCTCATTCAAGACCAGCGTGCTGTCGATCGATGGCCGCGAGCAGGTCACCGGGTTCCAATTGCCCGGCGAGATGCTCGGCCTGGATGCCATTAGCGCCGAAGAGCACACCTGCAATGCATTTGCTCTGGAGGACAGTGAAGTCTGTCCCATCCATTTTTCTCAGCTGGAAAAACTCGCCCGGGAGCTGCCGGCACTGCAACACAACCTGAACAGGTTTCTGAGCCGTGAAGTCGTCCGCGATCACGATCTGCTGATGATGTTGGGCAACATGAACTCGGATGAGCGTCTGGCCGCCTTTCTGCTGAACCTGTCGCTACGCTTGAGCATGCGTGGCTACTCATCCAGCGAATTCATACTCAAGATGCGGCGCGACGAAATAGGCTCCTACCTGGGGTTGCGCCTGGAAACCATCTGCCGGGGTATCGCCCATCTGCGGGAACAGGAGCTGGTGGAAATAGCCGGTCGTGAGGTCAAGATCCTGAACCTGCACGGGCTCAAGCAGTTGGTCGCCGGTTGCCATTCGGTGGCCCTCCACTGACGCTGTATGGCTTTTCAACGCTTATCAAGGTAACGAAACAACTCTTCCTCCTGATCGAAGTGCAGCCGCACGAGGGTATCCAGGCGGATCAACTGATGCTGGATCTCATCGACAGAAGCTGTTGCAGGGTCGGCACTGAAATCCGTGCTCATGCGCGCCAGCAAATGGATCAGGCGGAAGATCTCACGGTGGACGTGGCTCATCGCCGACATGGGGTCCTCGCCGGGCAGGCTTTGCGTCAACAGCGGATACAGGTTTTTTTCGTCGTCCCGTTCATGGCGGGCCAGTGATTCCTGCAGGTTTTTTACCAGCGCCAGCAAGTCGCTCTGCGCTTGCTCGAGTGGGCGCTGGGCGAAGTCGCTTGCCAGTTGATGCAGATCGCTGAGTACCGAAGCGAGCTGGTCGTGTTCGTCCTGCAGGTGATCGATATGCTCGGCGGCCAGCTTGCGTTGGCGCAAACCCGGTAACGGCCCCAATGCACGCAAGGCATTGAAGATGATCACCACGTCGATACCCTCCTGCACCACGGCACCGACCAGCGGTGGCAAGTAGCCGAAGGCGGCTACCCCCATGGCCAGCACCGACATGCCCATGCCGGCCAATACGCCTTGACGGGCGATGTGGCGAGTCTGACGGGCGATGTCCAGCGCCTCGACCAGACGGTCCAGACGATCCACCAGCAGCACCACGCCCGCCGCTTGCGCGGACGCCGTGGCACCGCTCGCCCCCATGGCCACCCCGACATTGGCCGCCGCCAGGGCGGGGGCATCGTTGATGCCATCACCGACCATCAGTGTGCTGGCATGCTGGCAGGCATCCTGTACCGCACGCACCTTGTCCCCAGGACTCAACCCGGCACGCAACTCGTCGATCCCGGCCGACAATGCAATCATCTCGGCGGTTTCCACGCGATCGCCCGTGAGCATGACGATCCGCTCGATGCCTCGGTTGCGCAGTCGGCGCAGGGTCAGCGGGGTTTCCCGACGCAGCTTGTCGGAGAAGATCAGCAGGCCCGCGAGTGCCCCGTCCACTTCAACGAAGCTGCCGCTGCACGCCAGGTAATCCATGCGACGCAACATGGTGGCAGCCCAGTCGCCAACCGGCGATTCATTTTGAACAAAGGACAACGTGCCGAAACGCACCCGCAGGCCATCGATCAACCCGCAAAGACCGGAGCCCGGACTTTCCTCGACCGCCTGCGGCACGCTGAGCGCCAATCCACGCTGACAGGCCGCCTCGACAATGGCCTGGGAGATGGGGTGCGTCGAGGCCTGTGCCAGCGAAGCGGCCAGGCCCAGCAGACGCTGTGGATCGAGCGCTCCGTTGGTCTCGATCGACTGCAGACGCGCGTGGCCGCTGGTCAACGTGCCGGTCTTGTCGAGAAACACTTGCTTGACCTCGGCCAGCGCTTCCAGGGTGACGCCGTCCTTGATCAGGATCCCGCGCCGCGCTGCCCTGGAAATACCTGACATGATCGAAATCGGCACGGCCAGAATCAACGGGCAAGGCGTGGCCACCACCAGCACCGCCAGCGCGCGCAAAGAGTCGCCACTCAGGTACCAGGCGAGGCCGGCAATCAGCAATGTCAGCGGTATGAAGAACAACGCGTAACGGTCGGCCAAGCGCACGAAAGGCGCGCGCGATTGCCGTGCGGCTTCAGCCAGGCGCACGACCCCGGCGTAGGTGCTCTGCGCTGCGGTTCGAGTGGCGGCCAGCAGCATTGGCGCGCCGACATTGGTCACCCCGCTGGGCACTAGCTCTGCTTCCAGGCGGGTGACCGGCAATGACTCGCCGGTGAGTGCCGACTCGTCGAGAATCGCCGTGGGGCTGAGTAAACGGCCATCGACCGGTACCACTTCCCCCAGGCGCACAAGCAGCGTCTGATGCGGCTGGATCTGCTCGACCGGAATCTGCCGTAAATTGCCGTTCTCCTGCAGCCAGGCAACGCGTGGCGCCCGGTCGACCAGCGCACGCAGTTCGCGTTCGGCGCGTTGTTGGGTGAAGAACTCCAGGATGCGCCCCGACGCCAGCATCAAGGCAATCACCGCCGCCACCAGCGTCTGCTGAAAAAACAACGCGGCGGCAATCGACAGCAGAGCGATAAGGTCCACACCCGCTTCGCGCCGGGCCAGGCGCCTGACAATCTCGACGAGCAGCACCAGGGCCATCACCAGACTGCCCGCGGCCCAGCAAATCGAGGCCCAGTCAGACTTGTGAGCAAGCTGCGCAATGCCCCCGGCCAGCAGGGTCAGGGTGGTGAGCAGCAATAAAACCGGGTCCAGCCACTTACTGAACATCGATGTGGATTCCTCAAGAAACGCTGCGCAGCCCTCGTTGTACAAATGCCTGCGGCTCATCGCCGTCATGGGTTGAGCTTAGGTCTGGAATGCCCGGCATGTTCGCTGCGCGCTATCAATTGAAGCGTCGCCTGGCGTTAGCGCAATGGCCGCTGCGGGACAAAATCGCTATGTGCTTTCTTTCTGATTTAAATCAAACAGCCAGGGGCCGTTCACGTAGACATTTAGAGTCAGCGTTCACACCGTCGTATCTGCGGTCAGCGCTCATTCTTTCGTTTCGTGGAGGCCTGACATGGCGACTCATCTGCACGGCACGCAACCGATTCTCCCGCCGACTGCCCCCCAACCCCTGGCCGGCAGTTGGCGACAACTGGAGCCTAAACGCCTGTCCCTGAGCCTGCTGACGGCTCTGGTGATCGGCTCGATGATCGGCAGCGGCATTTTCAGCCTGCCGCAAAACATGGCCGCCAGTGCGGGTGCCGGTGCCATCCTGATTGGCTGGCTGATCACCGGCGTCGGCATGCTGTCGCTGGCACTGGTCTATCAAACCTTGTCCAGCCGTCAGCCGACCCTGGACAACGGCGTGTTTGCCTATGCCCGGGCGTTGGGCGGTGAGTTCCTCGGCTTCAACTCCGCCTGGGGCTATTGGATCAGCGCCTGGGTCGGCAACGTCAGTTACATGGTGATTCTGTTTTCCGCGCTGAGTTTTTTCTTCCCGCTGTTTGGCGAAGGCAACAACAAAGCGGCGATTGTCGGGGCGTCCGTGGTGCTCTGGTCATTGCACTGGATGATCCTGCGGGGCATGCGCACCGCGGCCAAAGCCAACGCCCTGACCACACTGGCCAAAGTCGTGCCCTTGCTGCTGTTTATCGGGCTGGTGATCGCGGCCTTCCAGCGTCAAACCTTCATGGTCGACTTCTGGGGCTCTCCCGCACTGGGCAGCACGCTGGATCAGGTCAAAAGCACCATGCTGGTGACCGTCTGGGTGTTCATCGGGATCGAGGGTGCCAACGTGTTTTCCGCCCGTGCGGCCGAACGCGTCAATGTTGGCCGCGCCACCGTTATCGGTTTCGTCATTACCTTGTTGCTGCTGATTGCGGTGTCCCTGTTGTCGCTGGGCATTCTCGGACAACCGGAGCTGGCGACCCTGAAAAACCCTTCGATGGCGGGCGTACTTGAGGCAGTTGTCGGGCCGTGGGGCGCGATGCTGATCAGCATCGGCTTGATCATTTCAGTCGGTGGCGCCCTGCTCGCCTGGACGCTGCTGGCAGCCGAATCGATATTCACCCCGGCCAAGGAAAAGGTCATGCCGGGTACGCTCGCCATGGAGAGCACCCGTGGCGTGCCCGCCAATGCGCTGTGGATCACCAACGGCTGCATACAGCTGTTCCTGCTGCTGACGCTGTACTCGAGCGCCACTTACCTGACCCTGATTTCCCTGGCCACTTCGATGATTCTGCTGCCGTACCTGTTCAGCGGTTTGTACGCATTGAAACTGACCTGGCAGGGCCAGACCTACGCCGGTCACCGTGGCCTGCAACTGCGTGACATGGCCATTGCCTCGGTCGCCACGCTGTATTGCCTGTGGTTGCTGTATGCCGCCGGGCCTAAATACATGTTGCTCAGCGCTTTGCTCTACGCCCCCGGCTCGTTGATTTACCTGGGCACCATGAAAGCTCGTCAGGGACAAGCGCTCAACGGCCCCGAGACGGGACTGTTGATCATTATCTGGGTGGCGGCAGCCATCGCCGGCTGGATGTTGTGGTCCGGAGCACTGGCCTTGTAAGGGCGAGTGCCGGGTTGTTGTTTTGTCGTGGTGGGCCGAAACCAATGCTCGCGGCTCACCTTATTCGCCAAGAGGAGAAAAGAAAATGAGCAACTCCGTGAAGAAAGTACCCGTTCATACCGAAGCGAAAACCGCTCTGCGCCCAAAGACAACTGAACTGATGCGGCCCTTCGAAAAGCTTCGGCAACAGGTCGACCATCTGTTCGAAGACTTCAGTCTTGGCTCGGGGTTGTCGCTGTTCAACCGTGGACTGTTCGATGTCGCCCCCTTGTGGGACCGGGAATTGATCGGTCAGAGCATGCCTGCGGTAGACATCGTCGAGAAAGATAAAAGCTTCGAAATCACTGCCGAGCTTCCCGGCATGGATCAGAAGGACATCGAGATCAAACTGTCCAATGGCAGCCTGATCATCAAAGGGGAAAAGCAAGAAGCGAAGGAAGAAAAAAAGAAAGGCTACTATCTCAGCGAACGTAGCTATGGCTCCTTCGAACGGATGTTCAACCTGCCCAAAGAGGTGGATGCCGATAAGATCGAAGCCAGTTACAGCAAAGGCGTACTGAGCATCTCGTTGCCGAAAAAGCCTGAAGCCCTGAAGGCTGACAAGGTCGTGCAGATCAAAGGCAACTGAGTCCCGGGCCTGCCCCTTGTCGGGAAACCGACAAGGGGTTTTTTATGGGTACCAGACAACCTCGCCCTTCATCTCCTGAACGTTGTGGGGCTCTTAATGACCAACCAATGCCTTGAGCTCGGTCAGCGAGCGGGTATTGATCACGTTGTGTTTTTCCAGCCAGCCACGGCGTGCCTGAGCGACGCCATAACGCAAGTTGGCGAAATCAGCAGTGCGGTGTGCATCCGAATTGACGCTGATCAGCACCCCCTCATCCTTGGCGTACTGGCACTGCAGGTCGAACAGATCCATGCGTTGCGGTTGCGCGTTGAGTTCCAGGCAGCAACCACGCTGAGCGGCAGCCTTGATGATTGCCGGCAGGTCCAGGTTCAGCGGGTCGCGTTCGTTAATCAGGCGACACAAGGGGTGGGCCAGGATGGTGAAGTAGCGATGGTCCATGGCCCTGAGAAGGCGTTGGGTCTGTTGACGCAGCGTCAGGCCGAAATGACTGTGGACGGCGCCCACCACCAGATCCAGGCGTCCCAGGATATCGTCGGGTAAATCCAGGTGGCCGTCTTCGAGAATGTCCACCTCGATACCCTTGAGCAACGTCATGCCCTGCAAGCGACTGTTAAGCGCATCGATTTGGTCGATCTGCTTCAACAATTGCTCGACTCCCAGCCCATGGGCCACCCTGAGGGACTGTGAATGGTCGGTGATCGCCAGGTATTCCAGCCCAGCCTCCCGGGCCGCCAGCGCCATCTCTTCCAGGCTGTTGCCTCCATCCGAAGCGCGGGTATGCGCATGAAGGTCGCCTTTGAGGTCGGTCAGCTCAATCAGCCCAGGCAAATGGCCGGCCAATGCCGCAGCGACTTCGCCACGGTCTTCGCGCAGTTCCGGCGTGATCCACGGCAAGCCCAATGCCTGATAGACCGAAACCTCGGTGGTGCTGGCCAGGCGATTTTTGGCCCGGAACACGCCATATTCATTGAGCTTGAGCCCCAGCTTCTGAGCCCTCTGACGAATCGCGATGTTATGAGCCTTGCTACCGGTGAAATACACCAGTGCAGCGCCATACACCGCCGGCTCGACGACACGCACATCCACTTGCATGCCTGAGTTCAGCATGACGCTTGCACGCGTATGCCCCTTGACCAGCACGGTGGAAATGTCCGGATGGCTGATGAACTGCGTGGTGACATCCACCGAAGGCGCTGCCGCCACCAGAATATCGATGTCGCCGACGGTGTCGCGCATGCGTCGCAGGCTTCCGGCAGTGGTTGCTTGCTCGACTCCCGGCATCTGCTGCAGGTATTCGGTCAGTCTGCGCGCCATCGGCTCAACCAAAGCCAACGGCAAACGGCGATCCTTTCCGATCCCCTTCTGCGCGGCACTCAACAGCCGCGCTTCCATCCGCTCACCGAAGCCGGGCAAATGGCGAATGCGACCCTGTTGAGCGGCCAGACAGAGTTGCTGCGCAGTTTCGATACCCAGGTCGTGATAAAGGTTTTTGACGCGCCTGGGTCCCAACCCGGCAATGGAAAGCAGCCCGACCAGCCCGGGTGGCAATGTCGAACGCAAGCGTTGGCGTAGCGAGCAATCGCCGGTGGTCACGATTTCATTGATCTTGCCGGCAAGATCAACCCCGATCCCGGTCAGTTTGGGTAGCGGCTCGCCACGAGCGAGGGTTTTCGCCACATCAAAGGTCAGCGCCCTCAGGGTCCGTGCTGCATTGCGGTAAGCCCGGATCCGGAAGGGATTGGCGTCCTCGATGTCCAGCAGATCAGCGATTTCATCAAAAACCGCAGCGATATGATCGTTGTCGACCACCTGACCGCCGCTGGTCGGGGGCGGCAAGGCCGACGAAGGTGCCTGGAAAGGCGCGACAGCGTGCTTCATGGCATGACTCCCATCGCACAGGCTTCATGAAATCAGCATTACCGATCCAGCCTTCCCGGCATTGATATAGGTCAGACAGCAACCGAACACTCATCGGCCATTTCGTGCACCGACTATTGATAAAACTCAAATACTCGACTGCATTCAGGCGTAGGAATGATTGAAGAGGCGGTACAGGCCCGCGACGTCGAATGGATCGAAAACAACCCCGTGCGAGCCCTGCCCTGACAGTCGACGTGATGCCGCGCCGCATCGCACGTCGGGCAATCCACCCTTATGGGGATGACGTTCATGAACACACCTTCCCAGAACATGCTGAACCAGCTGTATGGCACGCATACCCACATTGACGAGGCCTCCATCGTCCCGCTCTTGCGCCAATACGCCGAACCCCTGCCGGAACTGAATTCACCGGCCTTTGGCGAAATGTTCGACCGCTTCGCCGATGCGCGCGTGGTGATGATCGGTGAAGCCAGCCATGGCACCAGTGACTTCTATCGGACCCGGGCGGCGATTACCCAACGGCTGATCGAGCAACACGGATTCAATATCGTGGCCGTTGAAGCAGACTGGCCGGACGCGGGCCATGTAGACCGTTATGTCAGAGGGTTGGCGCGCTCGGCGTGGACGCGGCACATTTTCAGCCGGTTCCCGACCTGGATGTGGCGCAACACCGATGTGAGAGCGTTCACCCATTGGCTGCATCAATACAACCACCAACACGCGCCTGAACAGCGCGTCGAGTTTCGCGGTCTGGACGTTTACAGTTTGCGCAATTCCATCCATGAGGTGCTGAGCTATCTGGACCGTGTCGACCCGCAACTGGCACACGAAGCACGGCGTCGCTATGGCTGTTTGACCCCGTGGCAGGATGATCCTGCGCTGTACGGCCACTTCGTCGAACGCGACGGCATAATGCCCTGCGAGCATGCGGTGGTCGAACAGCTCAATGCCATGCTCGCCGAGCAACTGGCCGGGGATATCAAGGACGATGAAGCGTTCTTCGATGCGACCCAGAACGCCCGGGTCATCCTGGCGGCGGAACAATATTACCGAGCGATTTATCGAGGTTCGACGGCCTCCTGGAACCTGCGTGACAGGCACATGTTCGACACGTTACGTGTGTTGCTCGAACACCGCGGTCCGCAAGCCAAGGCCGTGGTGTGGGCGCACAACTCCCATATCGGCAATGCGGCCGCGACGGAGATGGGCTGGAAAGGTCAGTTCAATATCGGTCAGCTGTGCCGCAGTGCCTACGGGCGCGATGTGGTGCTGATCGGCATGAGCACCGACCGTGGCCAGGTGGCCGCGGCCGACGACTGGGATTGCGAGATGCTCATCAAGGACATCCGGCCGTCCCGGCCAGACAGTTGGGAGCGCAAGTTCCTCGACGCCGGCGTCCCGGCTTCATTGACCGACTGGCGGGATCCACAGCGAAAAGAGCTGCGCCGGGCCCTGTCCAAACCGCTGCTGGAACGGGCCATCGGTGTGATCTATCGACCCGCGAGCGAACGCTTCAGCCATTACTTCGAGTCAGTGTTGACCGAACAATTCGACGCCATGGTCTGGATTGAACAGACGCAACCGGTAACCGCGTTGCCCCTGCCAAAAAGCCAGGCGCTGGAACCGGAAGACGAAACCTTTCCATTCGGCATATGACAGGCATCGGACGGTGGTCGTCTGCGTGGGATGACTACCGTCGCAAATACTGCTCGAACCAGTCGCCGGCCAGTCTGGCGACTTCTTCGAGGGTTCCTGCTTCTTCAAAAAGATGTGTCGCGCCCGCCACCACTTCCAGACGCTGTTCGCACTGCAGGGCGCGACTGCTTTGCACATTGAGATTGAGCACCACCGGATCCAGCTCACCGACAATCTGCAAGGTCGGCGCCTTCACGCGGGACAGCGCCTCACCCGCCAGATCGGTCCGCCCTCCCCGGCTCACCACCGCATACACCACGTCCGCCCGCTCGGCCGCTGCCAACAGTGCCGCCGCGGCACCGGTACTTGCGCCGAACAATCCGATCGGTAGCGGTTGCAGTTCGGCGTCCTGACCAATCCAGTCGATCACCTTCACCAGTCGGTTGGACAGCAGCGCAATATTGAAACGCAATTCCCGGGTCTGGTTGTCCAGGTATTGCTCTGGCTCCGTGAGCAGATCGAACAGCAACGTACCCAACCCCCGCTGAGCCAGAGACAGCGCAACCTGTTGATTACGCGGGCTTGATCGACCACTGCCGCTGCCATGAACGAACACCACCAGGCCGCCAGCGTGCGCCGGCAGACGCAAGTCGGCAGACAGCTCCACGTTCCCCAGGTCCAGCTTTCGATAGCGAAGCTCAAACATCGGAGTTCTCCTGACCGGAAGCACTCGTGCCGGATTCTCTGCGCCAGGCCCGATGCAAAAGATCGATGACTTCTTCGTCCGAGGTCTGGAAAAAATTCAAATACCAATTGCCGATCGACATCAGCCACTCGGGGGTGAGCGGGCAGATCACCTCATCGACTTCGCTAAACAGCGCCTCTACCGTCTCCGGTGGCGCCACCGGCACGGCGATGACAATACGCGACGGTGCTTGCAGGCGCGCCGCCTGGACCGCCGCCATCATCGAGGCCCCGGTCGCCAGGCCATCGTCGACCAGAATCACCACCTGATCCTTGAGCGCCAAGGGGGCACGCGAGCCCCGGTACAGGCGTTCACGACGCAACAGCTCCTGGGTTTCCCGTGCCACCACGTTATCGAGCGTGCGCTGATCGATACGGTTCGCCCGCAGCGTATCGTCATTGACGATCTGGATACCGCCACTGGCAATCGCGCCCATGGCGAACTCCTGATGGAATGGCACCCCGAGCTTGCGGACCAGCATCAGGTCCAGGCGAACCTCCAGGGCCGTGGCAATTTCATAGGCCACCGGCACGCCGCCACGGGGCAAGGCGAGAACGATGACATCGGGTCGATGAGCGTATTTGAGCAGCGGCTCCACCAGCCTTCGACCGGCATCAACCCGGTCACGCAGGAGGGTTTGCGTTGAGGGACTATAAATCACTTGAAAACCTCCCCAGGCGAGCACACCTGTCGGTTCGTATCACACAGCCTTGACCTCTCCACGTCCTTGCGGGATCAAGCATCAGTTTTTATTAAAAATCCTCCGCTGGAGTCTCCTTGTCGTTGATTTTTATCAAGCTCGCGCGCAAGGCCAACCCTGTCCGCGCAAGGGACCGGGCATTTCATTTCGCCGTTGTTGATCAATATCAATCAGGCTGGGGCGCAATGGATTACGTTGCCAATAGTGGACAGCGCCGCCCCGCAGCGGCGCGCTATGGGAGACTGTCATGCCGACCTTATTTGCGAGCCCGCGATTGCGCTTGTACGACAGCGATGAACTCGATTCGGTGTTGCAGGCAATGGCGCGCCAGGCCGCGGCACTGTTGCCGCCCACTCAAACGGCACTGATTGGCATCCAGCGCCGCGGCGAACCTCTGGCGCAGCGTTTACAGCAGCATCTGTCACATCAGACCGGCCAGCCAGGACTGCCGCTCTACCCCTTGAAGGTCAAGCGCTATGCCGATGACCTCAAAGTGCTGCATGCCCACACCGAACTGACCGAAAACCCACAGCTGGGCGAGCTGGACCTTGCCAGCACCACCCTGCTCGTTGTCGACGATGTGCTGTTTGAAGGCCATTCGCTCCTGCGTACCTGCGCGTATCTGGCGCAACTCGGTGCTCGTCGGGTCTACACGGCCGTATTGGTCGACCGGCACGTCTGCCAGCAGCCGATCCATGCCGATATCGTCGGCGTGCATCTGCAAGTGGCCGCCACTGACATCGTCGAATGCAACGTGCCACCTTACGAAAGGGAGTTTTGTATTGAAGTCTGGCGGCATGGCGCCGCGCGATGACGGCGCAACATGCGTAATCGAACAGTGAGTAGCGCTTACTGTTTGCTTTTTTCGTCCTGGTCGCCTTCCATCATTCGTGGTCTGACCATGTGCATCGGCATCTGCCAACGGTCATTGCCGTAGAGCCGGTGATGCACCACCGTCCAGAACAGGTCGAAAATGGTTTTCTGCTCAGCATCCAATACCCCGTAGAAAGTTTTGGTGCGCACCAGCGCAGCATCCATGCGCTCCAGATGCGCCTCCATCCACTTGGTTTGTGTGCGCAAACGCTCTATCTCTCTGGCCATTCTTTCGGGGGTCGTTTCATCCGTCGACGCCCTCTTCGTGCTCGCGCTTTCATCACGTTCGGCCTTGGCCTTTTCCTGATGCTGATTGGCGTCCGCCATGACCCCCGTGGCCCATGTGTCCCAGGCAGCCATTTGCTCCGGCTTGAGATTGAGCTTGCCCTTGAGATCGTCCAGGGTCTGTTGCGTATATTTGACCCAGTCGAAATCCTGGAAACGATGATACATGCCACCACCTTGCGCAGCAGACGTCGGCGGGTTGGCGAAGACGCTGGTAGAGGGCACCAGCAACACGCTTGCCGCCATTAACATGCATTGGCCGATCAGGCTTGATCTGTTCATTTCGGTTCATCTCGATACCGTGGGTTGATTCGAGAATAGGAGTCGGCCTGGGGGTGTATCTGATCCACATCAGAAAACAGGCAGACCGTCGGGCAAGTGGATAAACGGTCGAGCTGCCCCGTAAGAGGAGCGGCCAACAATCGTTATCCACGGTGCTGTCACCCAATCCAGCGGATCACGGGTTCATTCCGGGGCACGGGCGCGGGGGCAGCTTTCGGGTGACCTACGATGATCGGTGCCACTGGCGTCCACTCGGTGGGAAGGCCAAGTGCATGCTTTCCTTGCGCAGTACCGAGAAACCCCTGGGCAAAACCGATCCAGCAACTACCCAGCCCTTCAGCGTAGGCCGCGAGCATCAGGTTCTCGGCAGCCAGTGCGCAGTCTTCGACGACCCACTGACCCGGCGCGGTTCCCGAAATCAGGATGAGTACCGGCGCGTGGTAGAAGATTTGATAGTTCTCATCATCGAGCAACGTATGGAAGTGCTCGGGCTGGGCCTCGGGGGGTATCGTCGCCAACAGGTGAGCCTTCGCTTCGCGCGAGACCCGATCCAGCAGGCTCTGGTCGCGTATGACGGTAAATGTCCACGGTTGTTGGTTCATCGCGCTGGGCGCCTGCGCAGCGGCACTGATCAAACGACGAATGATGTCTTCATCAACCGCTTCTGTCGTGTACTCCCGTGTCGAGCGACGGCCCAAGATCGCCTTATTGATGTTCATGAGGGGCATACCTCAAAAGAGTGTCATATCCTTTATAAAGTCATCCGCCCACGAGGGCTTGCTGTTGATCTAAATCAAATCAAGGCACAACCGGCCTCCCGTTTTGTCTGACGACTCGCCCCCTCGGAGCGGACCACATTGCGCGAAATTGATCTGCATCAGATAGACGATGAACGCTCAATACACACTGCAAGCGTCTGGCTCGCGCAGGAGCGCTGACATGTGCGGGAAAATCATGGCGTGTATCGGTGGGAGTGTCGCGTTCCGGCTGCTGATCCGCATCATGCTGACAAGCGTCTGCGCACTGGCCTGGAGCACGGGCGGCGCCGCACAGAACGCCACACAGAACGCCGCACAGAGCGTCGAGCCAGGCGTCACGATCCTCGTTTACCACCGTTTTTCGGACACGGCGGACGACTCGATGACCGTGCGCATGAGCACCTTCGAAACCCAGTTGCGCGTCCTGCGCGAGCACGGTTATCACTTCGTGTCGCTGCGCGAGGTGGTCGACTGGCTGCGCAATCCCGATGCGACGTTAGCGTCGAAGCCGGTGGCGATCACCGTCGACGACGGGCATCGTTCGGTCTTCGACAAACTGCTGCCCGTCATCCAGCGCGAGCGTTTTCCGGTGACCCTGTTTATCTATCCATCGGCCATCTCCAACGCGTCCTATGCGCTGACCTGGGAGCAGTTGCGAACCCTGAAACAGACCGGGCTCTTCGACATCCAGTCGCATACGTACTGGCATCCCAATTTCAACGTCGAGCGCAGGCACCGCACACCGGCGGATTTCCAGCAATTCGTCCGAACCCAACTGCAAAAATCACGTCAACGCATCGAGTCGCAAACCGGTGCGCAGCAGGTCGACATGCTCGCGTGGCCGTTCGGTATCTATGACGACGAGTTGATCGCACTCGCCTCCGAAGAGAGTTACGCAGTGGCCTTCACACTAGACGCGCGCAAGGCTGACCGGCACGCGCGACTGCTCGCCCTGCCGCGCTTTCTGATGAGTGATGCCTATGGCGCACACGCGTTCGCGCAGTTGCTCGGTGAACCGGACACTCAGCCAACAACAGGGAACCCGCGATGACCGTTATCCGCGCATTGAGGCGCTATGCGATCCCGGCGCTATTCGTCGTCACGGCCCTGCTGAGCGGGCGAGGCGCACTGGCTGTCACCGGTGTCGTGCTCGACTCGAGCACGCAGAACCCGCTCGCCGACGCAATCATCACGACCTCGGCCGGCGTGATGCGTACCGACGAAAACGGGCGGTTCGAGACGGCCGAGGCGGTCGAGAGTGTCGCCGCCCGCGCCCCAGGGTATTTGCGCACCGAGGCCAAAGTGAGCGACGAAACGCCCGTGACGCTCGCACTGACCCCGTTTCGCCCCAAAGCGGTTTATCTGTCGGTGTTCGGTGTGACCAGTTCGACCCTGCGCAACAACGCTGTCACCCTTGCTGAAAACACCGAGATCAATGCATTGGTGATCGACGTCAAGGGTGACCGTGGCCTGACGCCCTATCGCAGTGCGGCGCGCGAGGCGATCGGCGCAACGGCCCACTTGACCACACGGGCACCTCAGATGCGCGACTTGCCGGCATTGCTTGCCAAGCTGCGCGCGCAACACCCGTACCTGATCGCGCGCATCGTGGTGTTCAAGGACGATCCATTGGCCAGTGCGCATCCAGAGTGGAGCGTGCACACCGCTGACGGCCAGCCGTGGCGGGATCTCGAAAAGCTGCAATGGATGGATCCGTTTTCGCACGAGGTCTGGCAGCACAATCTCGATGTCGCCGAGGAGGCCGCGCAGATGGGTTTCGACGAGATCCAGTTCGACTATGTGCGTTTTCCCGACAAGAGCGGGCTACGCTTTGCCCTCCCCAACAACCGCGCCAACCGGACCGCGGCGATCATCGGTTTTCTGCAGGCCGCACGCGCACGACTCGCCCCCTACAATGTATTTGTCTCCGCGGACATCTTCGGCTACGTCTGCTGGAACCTCGACGATACGGCGATCGGCCAGCAAATCGAACTGCTGGGCGCGGAGCTCGACTACATTTCGCCAATGCTGTACCCGTCCGGTTTCACATGGGGGCTGCCGGGCTTTACCAACCCGACAGCCGACCCCGGCCAGATTGTCAGGCGTACCCTGGCGGAGGCGATGAAGCGCACCCACCTGCCGGGCGTGCGCTTTCGTCCCTGGTTGCAGGCCTTTCGTGACTATGCCTTCGATCGTCGCCCGTTTGACGCGGCCGCGATCAGTGCTCAGGTTCACGCCGCCGACGCAGCCGGCACCGATGGATGGATGTTATGGAACCCACGCAATCACTACGAGGCCGCCGACTTGCCACAGCGCTGAAGCGCTGGGCGATGCTGCTTGGCCTGGCGATGGCGGCGCACATCGCATGCGCCGCTGATCTCGATGCGACGACGCGCCTGCAAGCCGCACAAATCGTCGAGGGCCAGATCGCCGCCGGACGCGTTCCGGGGGCGGTTGTCCTGATCGGTGACGCCACAAAGGTGTTCTATCGTCAGGCCTTTGGACAACGCACGACGACGCCCCCCCGCGAGCCGATGACGCTGGACACCGAGTTCGATCTGGCATCGCTGACCAAAGTCATCGCGACGACCACGGCCATCCTGCAACTGGCCGAAACGGGCCGCATCAACCTGGACGCCCCCGTTGCACGGTATTGGCCGGCCTTTGGGGCGCAGGGCAAAGAGGCAGTGAAGGTGCGTGACCTGCTTGCACACACGTCCGGGCTGCGCCCAGATTTGCCTGGGCGGCCACCCGGTGCGGGCCGCAAAGGTGTGTTGAGCGCCATCGCGGCGCAGCGGCTGCGCAACGCACCGGGTGCCCAAGTCATTTACAGTGACCTGAATTTCGTGGTGCTCGGCGAGCTGGTCGAACGCATCACCCACAGCTCGCTCGACGCCTATTGCCAGGCTCACATCTTCGGGCCGCTGGGCATGCGCGACACGGTTTTTCTGCCGGATACCCTGCGAACGATACGTAGCGCACCGACACTCGCCACCAAGGCCGGCACGCTCCGGGGGCACGTACACGATCCGACGGCGCAATGGATGGGCGGTGTCTCCGGCAACGCCGGGCTGTTTTCCACGGCGGACGACCTTGCGCGTTTCGCGCAGATGGTGCTGAACCAGGGGCGCGCCGGCAGCCGGCAGATTCTGCGGCCGGCGAGCATCGCCGCCCTCGCGAGCGCCGCTTCGCCGCTCGAGAGTGTGCCGTGGCGCGGCCTCGGCTGGGAACTGGCCGCACCGTTCGTGCCGAACCATGATCGTCTGCCGCCGATTGGCGTCATCGGCCATACCGGATACACCGGCACGGGGCTGTGGATTGATCTGATGACACGCCAATTCATCGTCATCCTGAGCAACCGGGTGTATCCCGATGACAGCGGTGACGCTCGCCCGCTTCGTGCGCAATTGCTTGCACTGATGGCCAGTCGCGGGGCACCTGCGAACAGCGCGCAAATCAGTCGGTTGCTGCCCTCAGCGTTGCCGGCACTGCGTGCCGCCGATCGCCTGCCCACCTCGACGGGCCCGGTGCAGACAGGCATTGATGTGCTTGAGGCACAGCAGTTTGCCCCGCTCGCCGGCCTGCGCGTGGGCCTGATCACCAATCGCAGCGGATTCGACGCCAAAGGCCGACGCACCGTCGACGTCCTCGCCCACGCGCCAGGTGTCAGGCTGGCGGCATTGTTCTCGCCGGAGCATGGGCTGAACATCGACGTGGACGAACGAGTCGGCGACACCCGCGACCCGGCGACGGGCCTCACCGTGCACAGTCTCTACGGCGCAACCCAGCGCTTCCCGGCCGGTTCGCTCAAAGGACTGGATGCGCTGATCTTCGATATTCAGGACGCCGGCGTGCGCTTCTTCACCTATGAGACGACACTCGGCTACGCACTCGAAGCCGCCGCGGCGCAAGGCATTGCGCTGTTCGTGCTGGACCGGCCCGACCCGCTCGGCGCACAACGTTTCGGCGGCCCGGTGATGGACAGTCGCCGCGAATCGTTTACCGGCTATTTCCCTGCACCGCTGCAGCCCGGCATGACCGTCGGCGAGCTGGCGCGTCTATTCAATCGCAACAAGCACATTGGTGCGGATCTGCGCGTTGTGCCGATGCTGGGATACCAGCGCGCGATGACCTTTGCCGACACCGGGTTGGGATGGGTGCCGCTCTCGCCAAACCTGCGCACGCTCTCCCAGCTGGACCTGTACCCGGATATCGGTTTGCTCGAAGGCGCAAATCTGAGTGTGGGGCGTGGCACGCCGCATCCGTTCGAGTGGGTCGGCGCGCCGTGGATCGACGCGACCCGGCTCGCAAACGCACTGAATGCGTTTGACGTCGGCGCGCATTTCGAGCCGGTCGACTTCGTCCCCACCGAATCAAACTGGCACGGTCGGCTCTGTCATGGTGTGAGCATCACCCGCCTCTCAACGCCTGCGCAACGCCCTGTAGCCAGCCTGGGGCTGACCCTGCTCGCCACCTTGCACACGCTCTATCCCCACATACTCGACCTGGCGGCGACCCGTGATTCAATCGGCTCGCAAAGCGTGTGGCAGGCGATTCGCGATGGCGCGACACCTGACGCGGCGCAAGCGCTCGACGCGGTGCCACTTGCGCGCTTCGCGCGGCTACGGCAGGAGAACTTGCTGTATTGACCCGCCCGGCAGCGTCATCGACTACCTATCGATGGCGCCTGTCCGCCGGTTTTTTCCTTTTGCATCAGATACGCGACGAGCTTGTCCAGGGTGTCCACCTGTTGGTAATCGACTTCAGGAATGACCACCCCCAGGCTCCGATTCAGGGCCTCGATGAGGCGAAGCCAATCCATGGAGTCCAGATCAACCTCCTCGCGTAGCGGGCGGTCACCGGGTAATTGCTCGGGGTCGACTTCAGGAGCGATGCGCTTCAACGCGTTCAACACCTGATTGCGTACCGATAGCGGGTCCATGGGCTCACCCTCACAAATGCTCTGGGGTTTGTAACAAACGACGGACTTCCCCCAAGAAGCGTGCGCCGTAGTGACCATCGCTGACCCGATGGTCGGCTGACAAGCTGCTGACGACGGTGGGCATCACACACAACTGGCCATCTTTGACCCAGGGCCGCTCGCCGATACGGCCGAAACCGACCAGGGCAACCTGGGGCGGGTAGATCACCCCCAGTACGCTGTCTACGCCCTGATCGCCGAGCTGGGTGACCGTGATGCCGGCGCCACCCAGTTCGGAGCTGCGCAGAGAACCGCTGCGGGCGCGCTCCACCAGGCTGGACAGTTCACGCATCAAATCGGTCAAGGACGTGTCGGCCACATGCCGCAGGACCGGGGCGACCAGCCCGCCCTGGCGCAAGGTGATTGCCACGCCAAGGTCTGTATCGGCTGCCGGTTTAAAGCCGTTGTCCTGCCAGGAACCGTTGAGTTGTGGATAGTCGCGCAAGGCCAACGCCACCGCTTTGAGCAGCAAGACACCGGGTAACAGGCGCTCCGGCAATGGGCTTTGCGCGTTGTGTGCCTGCAGCCAGGCCATGGCCTTATCCAGGGCAATGGTTTCGCTCAGGTAGTAATGGGGAATCTCGCGTTTCGAACGACTCATCGCCGCCGCGATCGTGCGACGCATGGCCTGGTTGCGGTCAGGTTCCGGCGCCACACGGGCGGCTGCTTCGACATCTTCCAGGGTCACCACGCCGTGTGGACCATGGCCCTGCAAGTGACTGGCATCGAGCCCCAGTTCGGCCGCGCGCTTGCGTGCCGCGGGAGAAATCTTCGGCCGCCGCGCAGAAAGGTTTTCCGCCTCACGCGGCACTGGCGCGGGCGTCGCTGTCCCTCGCGCGCTCTGCGGACTTTCACCCGGTTCCAGCAACTGCGCGATGACGGTACCGACAGGCACCTTGGCGCCGACATCGATCAGCAGTTGCAACACCGTGCCATCGTGCCAGCACTCCACATCGATAGCCGCCTTGGCCGTATCGACGACGGCAATCACCTGACCACGCTTGACCGCATCACCGGGATGGACTTTCCATTCCAGCAACGTGCCTTCATCCATATCAGCTCCCAGCGACGGCAATTTGAATTCGATCATGGTTGCCCCTCCTGGCCCGATACCTGGACGCGGTACATGCCTGTCATCACGTTGCATTCCCCTCGCACAGCTCATGTGCGGCGGCGACGATCGTCGACACTTGAGGCAGTGCGGCTTCTTCAAGATGCCGGGGATAAGGCATCGGCACTTCGGCGCTGCACACCCGCGCTGGCGGTGCATCCAGTTCGTAAAAGCCCTGCTCGACGATCCGCGTGATGATTTCCGCTGCCAGGCTGCCGCTGCGCCAGCCTTCATCGACGACGAGGGCGCGGCGGGTTTTGCAGACCGAGGTCATGATTGTGCTGTCATCCAGAGGGCGCAGAACCCGCAGGTCGATGACTTCACAATCAATGCCCTCCCCGGCCAGTTGCTCAGCCGCCGTCAGGGCTTTGCCGAGGGTGCCGCCATACGCAATCAGGGTCAGGTCCTTGCCGACTCGACGGACCTTGGCGGCACTGATATCCAGAGCCTTCCAGTCGCCGGTATCACCCTCCATGTTGTAGAGCTGGGCGTGTTCGAAAATCAGCACCGGGTCCGGATCCAGCAGCGCAGGCCAGAGCATGCCGCGTGCATCCTCGACGGTCGCCGGGGCGAGAATTTTCAGCCCGGGGATATGCGCATACCAGCCTTCGAGGCTGTGAGAGTGTTGCGCCGCAAGCTGACGTCCCGCGCCCGTCGCCATGCGCACCACCAGAGGAACCGAGAATTGTCCGCCGGACATATGCCGCAGGGCAGCAGCGGTGTTCATCAGAGGATCGAGGGCGAGCAGGCTGAAGTTCACGGTCATGATTTCTACGATCGGCCGCATGCCCCCCAGCGCCGCCCCGATACCGGCCCCCACGAAGCCCAATTCGGACAACGGCGCATCTCGAATGCGTTCCGGGCCGAATGCTTCAAGCAGCCCCAAAGAGACGGCATAGCTGCCACCGTAACGGCCGACATCTTCGCCCATCAGAAACACCCGAGGGTCCCGTTGCAACGCTTCACGCAGGGCCTCGCGCAACGCATCGCGGTAGGTCATGCGAGTGCTCATGGTGCGGCCCTCGGCGTGTAGACATCGCGAGACAGATCCTCCAGCGGTTCCAGGCTGGCGCTTTCAGCATAAGCGATGGCGGCCTCCACTTCAGCGTCCACCTGGGCCAGGATCGCCAGAAAACCGGGTTCGTCTAACAGGCCTTCGGCCTTGAGCCGGGCACTGTAGGTGTGAATCGGCCCACGGGTCTTCCACTGCTCCACCTCGGCCTTGTCGCGATACAGCTGCGGGTCGAACATCGAGTGGGCGCGAAACCGATAGGTACGAAACTCCAGGAAAAAAGGCCCGCGCCCTTGCCGGATATGTTCAACCGCTTCACGGGTGGCTTCGTACACCGCGACCACATCCATGCCATCGACAGACCGGGTCTGGACCTTGTACGCCGAAGCTTTGGCACACAGGTCGGTTTGCGACTGCGAACGCTCCAGGGCCGTGCCCATGGCATAGAGGTTGTTCTCGCAGCAAAACAGCATCGGCAACTGCCACAAGGCGGCCAGGTTGATCGACTCGTGAAACGCCCCTTCCGCCATGGCACCTTCACCGAAAAAGCAGGTGGAGAGCCGTGATCCACCCTGCATACGCTCGGCCAGCGCCAGGCCGACGGTGAGCGGCAAGCCGCCGGCGACGATGGCATTGCCGCCGAAGAAACGTGTACCGGCATCGAACAAGTGCATCGAACCGCCACGCCCTCGCGAGCAGCCTTCCTGGCGCCCGTACATCTCGGCCATGATGGTGTTCATGGGCACTCCCTTGATCAGGGCATGGCCATGTTCGCGATACGTCGCGACCACCGCATCGTCGGCTGCCAGCGCATGCAAAGCGCCGACCGCCACCGCTTCTTCACCGATGTACAGGTGCAGGAAGCCACGGATCTTGCCTTCCCCGTACAGCTCGCCGGCGCGCTCCTCAAGACGACGGATGCGCACCATGTCTCGCAGCAAGTCGAGAGCAAAGTCCTTGGGCAACGATTGCAGGCTCATGACGGATTCTCCAGGCTGGAAGTATCGCCCTCCGGCAAACCCAGCTCCCGGGCCTTGAGCAGACGTCGCATGAGCTTTCCGCTGCGGGTGTGCGGCAGTGCCTGCATGAACGCCAGTTCCTTTGGCGCGACCACGGCACCGAGACGCTTGCGTCCATGGCCCAGCAATTCATCGTGCAGGGCCGGGCTGGCGGTGAATCCGCTCTTGAGCGAAACAAACGCCTTCACGGTTTCACCCAGCAGAGGATCGGGCTTGCCAATCACGGCAGCCTCGGCCACCGCCGGATGTTCCATCAGTGAGCTTTCCACCTCGAACGGGCCGATCAGGTGCCCGGCCGACTTGATGACGTCGTCGCCGCGGCTAACGAACCAGTAATAACCGTCGGCATCGCGACGCACCAGATCGCCACTGAGGTACCACTCACCGACGAAGCTCCGTCGATAGCGCTCCTCTTGCCCCAGATAAGTACGGAACATGGCGGGCCACGGTCGTTTCAGAGCCAGTTCACCGACTTCATTTGCCTCGAGAAACACCAGCGAACCGTCCGCCTTGCGCTCGACGATGGCTGCCTCGACACCGGGCAACGGTTTGCCCATGGAGCCCGGTTTAATGGCCATCGAGACCGTGTTGGCGATCATGATTCCGCCGGTTTCGGTCTGCCACCAGTTGTCGTGGATCGGCAGCCCCAACACCTCTTTGCCCCACCAGACAGCCTCGGGATTGAGCGGCTCACCGACACTGGCAATAAACCGCAGACAGGGAAAGTGATGGCGGCGCGCCAAGGCGTCACCGGCTTTCATCAAGAGGCGAATGGCCGTCGGTGCCGTGTACCAGACCGTCACCTGTTGCTCTTCGAGAATCCTGTACCAGCGTTCGGCATCGAATTCGTTGCCCTCGACCACGCTGGTCACCCCCATCAGCAGCGGCGCGAAAATCCCGTATGAAGTCCCCGTGACCCAGCCCGGATCGGCGCTGCACCAGTAAATATCTTCAGGGTGTAAATCCAGGGCGTATTTGGCGGTGACCCGGTGCGTCAGCGCGGCGCCGTGCACATGTAACACGCCTTTGGGGGTGCCGGTCGTGCCGCTGGTGAAGTGTAAAAGTGCGGGGCTGTCGACCGTTGTCCGGGCGATGTCGAAATCGTCCACGGCTTCGGCCAGCAATCGATGCACACTGAGGGCGCCCGCCACAGCGTTCGTATCCCCACCCTCGGCGTCATACAGCAGTACATGCTTGAGTGCCGGCAAATGCTCACGAACCGCCGCGATCTTGCGTCGATAAAGAGTTTCGCTGGTCAACAGCACGCTGCCTTCACCAAGACGCATCCGGGTTTCGATGGGCTCGGGGCCGAACGCGCAGAATAACGGCGAAACCACGCAACCGAGCTTCAAGCCACCGAGCACGCCCAGATACAGCTCCAGCCCTTGGCCACAGAGCACAAACAAGCGTTCACCGGGGGCCACGCCCAATGTTTTCAGCACATTGGCAAAGCGATTAGTCAGCGTGCTCAGTTGCCCGTAGCTGATGTCGCGGTGCCCGCCATGGCGATCGAGAATGCGCAACGCCGTATGTTCACGCTCCCCTCCCATTGCATGCCGATCCACCGCCTCATAGGCGAGGTTCATGCCGCCCCCTGGCAATCCGGCCAATTCGAGCGCCTCCACCTGCCAAGAAAAGGCTGCGCGGGCTTGCTCGCTGTCCAGCCAATTGGGCTTTGTCGGCAAACGGGTGAGTTTCTTTTTGATCATCGGCAAATGCATGGGCTTCACCTCAACGGCTGTTCATCACAACCCGTCACCCAGGGGTGTGATCAACCGTGAACGGGACTGTCCCTAGACCGCCAGGACGCTGCATGGCACCTGATACAGAATATGTTCGGTCGTGCTGCCCACCAGTTTGTTCAATCCATGGGACTGGACTCTGCCCATCACGATCACGTCCACCTGATTTTCCTCGGCAAACTCACTCAGCGCCGAGACCGGGTGCCCCAGAATGAAATGCCGGCGGTCAGAGGCCACACCGTACCGACCGGCCAGCGCCAGGAATGATTTCTCCAGTTCCCTGCGCAACTGCTTGGTCAGCTGCGACAGAGTCAGGCCGCCGCCGCCCATATCGCCCAGATAGTCTGTCGTGTCGCAGGCATACAGCAGGTGCAACTCGGCATTGCACTGCAGCGCAAGGCCATTGGCCTGCTGGATGATCCGGTCATTCAACTCTTTGTCGGCATCGGTACCCGAAGCGTCAACGGCGGCCACGATCTTGTGCGGCAAGGTATGGCCACTGCCGCCCATCAGATAGACCGGCACTGGACAGTGGCGCAGCAAGTGCCAATCCAGCGGGGTGAAGAACGCGCGCTTGAGCGCCGATTCATGCTGAACCTCCTTGATCAACAGGTCGGGCTGCATTTCCGTGACGTGATCCAGAATGTCCTGCTGCAGGTCATCGGCCCAGGCCACTTCTGCCGTCACCTCGATCCCCAGGCCACGGATATTTTTTGCCTGATACTTCAACCAGTCGCGATGGTCCTGCAGATAGGTCTCCCGCGCCGTTTCCCGCACGCCCTCTTCAAGCAGCGTCAGAATATCCAACGACTTTATCAAGGCAGCGATATGCAAACGTGCCCCGCTGGCCTTGGCCAGGGCCGCCGCATGTTGTATCGCAGGAGACTGGCGCAGGGCCGGGTTGATGATCAATAACAACCGTTGATACTGGCTCATGATCTGACTCCAGGCAGGTGGACTTCAACGCGCCATTGCCTGTTGCGAGGGCGCGGTCGTTGCGCCCTCGCTGGACCAGGCACCAGCGTCACCTCAGACTCCTCCGTTGGAATCGCTTTGGCGTTGATATAAATCAAATACCTTCGCCGGGCAGGCTACCGGCAGCAGCCCTCCATCATGGGTCGCTCTTGTTCATGGTTTTCAACCATTCCTGGTGGGCTTGACGGTATTTGTCATCCGCCAGTTTTTTCGCTGCAGAAAATCGTTGTATCGTCTGGGTCGAAACAGGCTCGTTCAACAACGCATAGGCTTGCTTGCTCAGTCGGTCGGCTTCGGAAAAGAGCGCCACACAACGATTGATTGATTCAGAACAGGCGGCAGATTGTGGCGTTGAATCATTGACGATCATGGTCGTACTCCTCGATCCCGACCTCCTGTCATTTCTTCAAGTTTTGTAGCGTCGAGTACACCTTCCCTCCGGTTCTACTCGTTACGCGTCCAGTCGATGTTCACCCCGAACTCGTCATCGCTGTACTGATAATCGGCGTGCCCCTTGAAGGCCGCTTTCAGTGCATGACCCAGGCGGTTCGCGAGATGGATGCCCGTGGTGGTCACAACCAGCGCGCCCTCGGAGTCGGCCAGGCCGATGATGCGCTCCAGGGCATGTTCCGCTTTTTCCTTTTTCTCGGTGTTTTCGATCAGGTTGATGATTTCGTTTCGATGCGCGGGCAAGAAGCTGCCCGATAGCGTGAGCGTACCCGCCGGCTTGTTGTCATTGGTACGCTGACAGGCTGGGCAGGTCACTGATTGCGCATCATGAACCACCGTGTTTTCAGGAACTTTCCAGGTCCAGTTACCTGCCTGGTAAGCGGCCCCACACTGCGGGCAGACGGCAGAGCCTTCGATTTTCGGCAAGCAATAAGGATCATGGGCCGGTGTTTTGAACAGCTGGCTTTTCTGACTCTGCTGAAACTTGTCCATGGTCTTTCCTCGCAAATGAGTTGGCTAAAAATCCCACGCGAACCGTGTTTTCAAATCGCCCCCCCTTCCAGTCAGGTCCACTGAAAACACGGTGGATTTGAAGATTTCATTTGGGCCCGGTTTGCTGCGGCGCAGGTTGATATTTGTCAATTCGGGCCAACAACCGACGGTCGATCATCCGAACGGTACGTACTGCGACTGCACGCCTGCCTGTGTGACTTTGTTGATAAAAATCAACGCTGCACGTGCCATTTCATAGAAGCTGAAACAATGCAGAACTCTTCAGGAGAACAACCTGATGGCTCACACTAAAATCCTGTTTCGTGCTGGCGCTCGCGAGAAAATCCTCAGCGGAGCCACACAATTGGCGGACGCTGTCCGGGTGACCCTGGGACCGAAATCGAAATCGGTGTTGATTCAGAATAAATGGGGCAATCCGACGGTCTGCAACGATGGCGTGACGATTGCCAAACGGATCGACCTGCTGGACCCCGAGGAGAATCTGGGTGCGCAAATGCTGCGTCAGGCGGCGGAACGCACCGGCGAGGCCGTGGGGGACGGGACCAGCACATCGACGGTCCTGGCCCATGCAATCCTGGCTGACGGCATCCGCAACGTCGTCGCCGGTGCCAGTGCGATCGACCTCAAGCGCGGTATGGACCGGGGGCTTTCTCTGGTCATGCAATCACTGCTGGCGCAATCGCGCCCGGTCAGCACGCCCAAGGAAAAGGCCCAGGTGGCCACGCTTTCGGCCCACAACGACGCGGTCATCGGTCAGCTGGTGGCCGACGCTCTGGAAAAGGTCGGCATTGAAGGTGTTGTCAGTGTCGAAGAGTCCAAGACCACCGAAACAGTGGTCGAGGTCATGGAAGGGATGCGCCTGGATCGTGGATATGTCTCGCCCTACTTCGTGACCGATACCGAGAAAATGCAGGCCGAACTCGACGATGCCTACCTGCTGCTCTGTGACCATAAGATCGGCGTGCTCAAAGACCTGCTGCCATTGCTGGAACTGATTGCCAAAAGTGGCCAGCCACTGGTCCTGATCGCCGACGACATAGAGGGTGAAGCGTTGACCACGTTGGTGGTCAACCAGATTCGGGGGGTATTGCGCGCGGTGGCGATCAAGGCGCCAGGCTTCGGTGATCGACGCAAGGAAATGCTTCAGGACATTGCCGTTCTGACCGGCGCAACCCTGATCTCCAATGAGTTGGGGATCAGCCTCGAACAGGTGGAATTGAGCCAGTTGGGCCGGGCTCATCGCGTCGTGGTGCAAAAAGACAGCACGGCGCTGATTGGCGGCGCAGGTAAACGCGAAGCTATCGAGGCGCGCCTGCAACAGATCCGCGTGCAAATGGACAACACCACCAGCGATTACGACCGGGAAAAACTGCAGGAACGCCTGGCCAGGCTGTCTGGCGGCGTGGCGGTGATCCGCGTCGGCGCGCCTTCCGAAGCGGAAATGAAATCGCGCAAGGATGCACTCGACGATGCGATTTCCGCGACCAGGGCAGCGATCGCCGAAGGCATTGTTCCAGGTGGCGGCCTGGCGCTGCTCAAGGCGGTGCCGATGATCGCAGCCGAGGAAGCCAGCCATGAGGGCGATGTCAAAACCGGCCTGCAGATTCTGCGCCGGGCTCTGGAAGCACCGGCCCGGTTCATCGCTGAAAACTCGGCGGTGGATGCCGGCGTGGTCATTGCCCGCATGCTCGCCGAACCGGGCAACGTGGGCTTCGATGCGGCAGCCAATTGTTATGTGGACATGTACGAAGCCGGCATCATCGACCCGACCAAGGTGGTGCGTATTGCCCTGGAAAATGCCGTGTCGGTTGCCAGTGTCCTGCTGCTCACCGAGGCGACCATGACGGATATTCCAGAAAAGGAATCGCCTGCCCAGCCACCGTTTCCTGAATGACCGGCACGAGGTGAGGTGATCCAGACCCGAGGTCTCTGTGCACATCATCCGGCGCCCTGCGCGAGGGAGAAGCTGAAGCAGGCTATCTTTATAGTAAACGGGATGGCCGCTGGCTTACCGATATGCGTTCACACTCTGAGCCAAGGCCATGAAAAAGAACGACCGGTGGAACCTGTCCTACTTCGCGATCGCTTTTATCGTCATGGGCCTCATGCAGGTCTTCTTTGTCGAGCGCCAGGCCGTGCAGCCCCTGCCCTACAGCCAGTTCATGCAATTGTTGAACGAGCAAAAAGTCAGTGACTTGCAGATCGACAAGGACCGGATCAGCGGCAAATTGGTGGAACCCATCGACGGACGCGACCGGTTCTCCACGGTGCGGGTCGATCCGGCGCTGGCGACCGAACTCTCCCAATCGGGCGTCGGCTTTACCGGGGTCAATGAAAACACCTTTATGAACAGCCTGTTGGGCTGGTTGTTGCCGTTCATAATGATCATGGTGTTCTGGCATTTCCTGTTTCGCGGGATGGCGGACAAACAAGGCCTTGGCGGGTTGATGAATGTCGGCAAGTCGCGGGCCAGGATCTTTGTCGAACGCGACACTGGAGTGACCTTCGCCGATGTCGCGGGCATTGACGAAGCCAAGGCCGAACTGGTGGAAATCGTCTCGTTCCTCAAGGACAAGGCCCGATACGCACGCCTGGGTGCGCACATCCCCAAGGGCACCTTGCTGGTGGGCCCGCCAGGCACCGGCAAGACCCTGGTGGCCAAAGCCATCGCCGGTGAAGCCGGTGTGCCGTTTTTCTCGATTTCGGGGTCCGAATTTGTCGAAATGTTCGTCGGGGTCGGTGCGGCCCGGGTCCGCGACCTGTTCGAACAGGCCCGCCAGGCCTCACCCTGCATCATCTTCATTGATGAACTCGATGCGCTGGGCAAGATGCGTGGCGTCGGCGTGTTGGGCGGCAATGACGAAAAAGAACAGACCCTCAACCAGTTATTGGCCGAGCTGGACGGCTTCGATCCGCGTGAGGGCGTGGTTTTGCTGGCTGCGACCAACCGGCCGGAGGTCCTTGATCCGGCGCTGTTGCGCGCAGGGCGCTTCGACCGGCAGATTCTGATCGACCGTCCCGATCGCAAAGGGCGGCAGTCGATTCTTAAGGTTCATCTGAAGAAAATCACCGTGGAACCAGGCCTCGATAGCGCACGTATCGCCGAAATCACCACTGGTTTCACCGGCGCCGACCTGGCCAACCTGGTGAACGAAGCGGCCATCGTCGCCACCCGTCGCGGCGCCGAGGCGGTCAGCCTGAACGACTTCACCGCCGCAGTGGAACGCCTTATCGCGGGGCTAGAACGCAAGAGCAGCCTGCTCGATGCCGACGAGCGCCGGGTGGTGGCCTATCACGAGATGGGGCATGCCCTGGCCGCGAGCAGCCTGCCGGCCATGGACCCGGTGCATAAAGTCTCGATCGTGCCCCGGGCCATCGGCTCGCTGGGCTATACCTTGCAGCGACCGACCGAGGATCACTTCCTGATCAGTTGCCAGACACTCAAGGACCGGATTGTCGTGCTGATGGCCGGACGCGCCGCCGAGGACCTTGTCTACGGCCAGATCTCCACCGGGGCCGCCGACGATCTGGGCCGCGCGACCGATATCGCCCGGCAACTGATCACCCGCTTCGGCATGAGCCCCGAGCTCGGGCAGTCGGTGCTGGAAAAGCAAACCCCAACGTATCTGGGAGATCGCATGGCCACGATGGGCGAAAAGGATTATTCGGAACAGACAGCCCGGGAAATCGACCTGGGTATTCGCGCCCTGCTCGATGAAGCCTACCAACGGGCCAAGGCACTGCTTCAGAGTCGTCGGGCCGACCTGGACGAGGGCGCCCGCCTGTTACTGGAAAAGGAAACCCTCACGCCCGAGGAGTTCCCGGCGCTGATGCCATTCAAGCCCACCCCGGCATTACCAGCCCCGTGACGCTGCGAACAATCGCCCGCAGACGGCGCCCTGCCCCCATCGCTGAAGGCCCATCATGTTCGCAGTCACGCTAATCAACACGTTGGTGGTGGTCATCACGGTGGTGATCCACTACGAATGCCTGCTGCGTCTGAACGATTGGCTGCCCAGGCTCAAACTCTGGAGCCGCTTTCGGATCGTCGTCGGGGTATTCGGCGCGATGGTGGCCCATGCGTTAGAGGTCTGGTGTTTCGCGCTGATCTATTACCTGCTGATCCGCTCCGGTGAATGGGGTAGCCTGCGCGGCAATTTCGATGGTTCGTTCATGGACTGCGTGTACTTTTCCTTCACCACGTTCACGACTATCGGTTTCGGCGATATTTCACCCATGGGTAACCTCAAGTACCTGACCGGGTTGGAGGCACTGACGGGACTGGTGCTGATTTCCTGGACCGCTTCGTTCCTGTTTCTGGAGATGCAGAAATACTGGAAGAGCAAATAGCGCCCGGCGCCGCCCATCAGCCCTGATTGCCCGGCGCGGGCGTCCATTGCCACTCCATCACTTCGGGCATGTCCTGCCCGTGTTCGATAAGGTAAAGCTTGTGTTTCTCCATCGTCGCCCAGTAGCGCGCCCGGGCGGTCTGGAGTTGATCGTGCAGCCGGGGCACGCGCTCGATGACATCCAGGGCCAACTGATACCGATCCAGATTATTGAGCACCGCCATGTCGAACGGCGTGGTGGTCGCCCCCTCGTCCTTGAACCCGCGAACATGGAAGTTTTCATGATTGGTGCGCTTGTACAGCAGCCGGTGGATCAGCGCGGGGTAGCCGTGGAAAGCAAAGATCACCGGCCGGTCGACGGTAAACAGTTCATCGAAGACGCTGTCGGGCAAACCGTGGGGATGGTGGTACGACGGCTGCAGGACCATCAGGTCGACGACATTGATCACCCGCACCCGCAAATCCGGCACGTATTCGCGCAGCAAAGTGACCGCCGCCAGGGTTTCCAGGGTCGGAACGTCGCCGGCACAGGCCATCACCACGTCCGGATCGCTGTCATCGCGGCAGGCCCAGTCCCAGCGTCCGATACCGGCCTGGCAATGACGAATGGCGGCATCGATGTCCAGCCACTGCCACTCCGGTTGCTTGCCGGCCACGATCACGTTGATGTAGTTGCGGCTCCTGAGGCAGTGATCGGCCACTGACAGCAGGCAATTGGCATCGGGCGGCAGGTAGATCCGGACCACGTCCGCCGTTTTGTTCGCCACCAGATCGATGAACCCCGGGTCCTGATGGGAGAAGCCGTTGTGGTCCTGGCGCCAGACATGGGAGGTGAGCACATAGTTGAGCGAGGCCACGGGTTTGCGCCATGGCACTTCGGCGGCGGTTTTCAGCCATTTGGCATGCTGGTTGAACATCGAGTCGACGATGTGGATGAACGCCTCGTAACAGGAAAACACCCCATGCCGGCCGGTCAGCAAATAACCTTCGAGCCAGCCTTCGCACACCTGTTCGCTCAGAATCTCCATCACCCGGCCATCGGTCGACAGATTGACATCATCAGGCCCCAGCGGCTCCATCCACGCCTTGGCACTGACTTCATACACCGCATCCAGCCGGTTCGAGGCGGTTTCGTCCGGGCCGAACAGGCGAAAATTGCTCGACGTCAGATTGCATTTCATCACGTCGCGCAAAAACCGGCCCAGCACCCGCGTGGCCTCTGCCCGCAGGCCACCGGGCGTCTCGACGTTCACCGCATACTGGGTGAACCGTGGCAGGTCCAGCGCGCGCAACAGCAGCCCACCGTTGGCGTGGGGGTTGGCGCTCATTCGCCGATGGCCGGTCGGCGCCAACGCCGCGATCTCGGGTAACAAGCTGCCATTGGCATCAAACAATTCGTCGGGGCGGTAGCTGCTGAGCCATTCCTCCAGTTGCCGCAAATGCTGCGGCTGCTGGAAGTCGGCCAAGGGCACTTGATGCGCCCGCCAGGTGCCTTCGACCCGCTGGCCATCGACGAATGTCGGCCCCGTCCAACCCTTGGGCGTACGCAAGATCAGCATCGGCCACAGGGGCCGCTCCAGTGTCCGGGACGACGATCGTTGACGAGCGCCCCGCTGAATGTCGCGAATCTCCTGCACGATGGTGTCCAGCGTTCTGGCCAGGGTTTGATGAACCTCTGTCGGGTCATCGCCTTCGACGAAATACGGATCGTAGCCATAGCCGTACATCAACGCCGACAACTCCTCCTCGCTGATGCTGGAGAGCACCGTCGGGTTGGCGATTTTGTACCCGTTCAAATGCAGAATCGGCAGCACCGCCCCGTCACGCGCCGGGTTGAGGAACTTGTTGGAATGCCAACTGGCCGCCAACGCCCCGGTTTCCGCCTCGCCGTCGCCAATCACACACGCCACGATCAGGTCCGGGTTGTCGAACGCGGCGCCATAGGCATGGGCCAGGCTGTAGCCCAGCTCGCCGCCTTCATGGATCGACCCCGGAATCTGCGCCGACACATGGCTGGAAATGCCATAAGGCCAGGAAAACTGCCGAAACAGTCGGGCCAGGCCATTGGTATTGCGCCCCACCGACGGGTAGAGCTCGGTGTACGTGCCTTCCAGGTAGGTCTGGGCCACGATGGCCGGCCCGCCATGCCCGGGGCCGGCGATGAAGATCATGTTCAGATCATAGGCCGTGATCAGGCGATTAAGGTGCGTATAGATCAGGTTCAACCCCGGCGTCGTGCCCCAGTGCCCCAGTAACCGTGGCTTTACATCCGCCAGCGTCAGCGGCACCGCCAGCAGCGGATTGTCCTTGAGGTAGATCTGCCCGACCGCCAGGTAATTGGACGCCCGCCAGTAGGCATCCAGCCCTTCCAGCTGCTCGGCACTCAGAAAATCGCTCATGACGTCCTCCGCCTGGGCTTCGGTTTAAACCGCAAGACATGCGTCGATTCTGGGTGTCTGCACGGCCTAAGACTTGATTTACATCAAGTCTTGGGCCGTCTATCCCGGCTCAACAGGAACAAGCTTTTCCCCCGCTCATCGACTCTATCTGTAAACGCCCGATTGAAACGGGGGATCCGAACTATGCTCTAAGCTCCTGTCAGGGGGAATTTTTGCGATGCCTGAAACCCGGCCGTATCAACATCATTATCTGAAAGCCGCGTGTGCCAATTGCAGCGTTCTGGAGTTGTGTCTGCCGATTGGCCTGACCAGCAACGAAGTCGAACGACTGGATACCCTGATCATTCAGCGTGTAAAGGTTAAAAAAGGTGCAGCCCTGTACCGGGCCGGCGATCCGTTGCGCTCGCTCTACGCGGTGCGGATCGGTTCATTCAAGACCAGCATGCTGTCGGTCGACGGCCGCGAGCAGGTCACCGGGTTTCAGATCCCCGGCGAGATGCTCGGTCTGGACGCTATCAGCGACGATCATCACACTTGCAGTGCCTTTGCCCTGGAGGACAGCGAAGTCTGCCCCTTCAACTTCGCCCAACTGGAGAAACTCGCCCTGGAGCTGCCCTCGTTGCAGCACAACATGAACAAGATCCTGAGCCGGGAAATCGTCCGTGAGCACAACCTGCTGATGATGATGGGCAACATGAACTCCGATGAACGCCTGGCCGCCTTCCTCCTGAACCTGTCGCAACGGCTGAGCATTCGGGGGTACTCGTCCCGAGACTTTGTGCTGAAGATGCGTCGCGAAGAGATCGGCTCCTACTTGGGCCTGCGTCTGGAAACCATTTGTCGGGGCATCGCTCATCTACGGGACTCGGAACTGGTCGAGATTTCCGGGCGTAACGTCAAAGTGCTGAATCTGGACGGGCTCAAGCAACTGGTCGCCGGCTGCCACCGGGAATCCCCCCTGTAACGCCTTGCGGTGCATCGGCTTTTGGAGAATCGTCATGCGCGCCATGGTTCTGCATGCCCCCGGCCAGCCGCTAAAGCGCGAAGAACGTCCCGTGCCGCAGCCCGGCGCGCAGCAACTGTTGATCAAGGTGTTGGCCTGTGGCGTGTGCCGCACCGACCTGCATTTGGTGGACGGTGAACTGCCGCAAGCAGTGCTGCCGCGGGTGCCGGGCCATGAAATCGTCGGTGAAGTGACAGCGGTGGGTGGCGACGTTTCGCCCGACTGGGTCGGCAAGCGCGTCGGCGTTCCCTGGCTTGGCTGGACGTGCGGTGAGTGCACGTTTTGCTGCTCGGGCCGTGAAAACCTCTGCGACCGGGCACAGTTCACCGGCTGTCATCGGGATGGCGGTTATGCCGACTACACGGTTGCCGATGCCCACTTCTGTTTCCCCCTCCCGGACACGCTCTCGGCCACCGAAGCCGCACCGCTGCTGTGCGCCGGGCTGATCGGTTTTCGCGCCTTGCAAATGGCCAAAGGCGCACGCCACCTGGGCCTTTATGGCTTCGGCGCGGCAGCGCATCTGGCGATTCAGGTGGCGCGGGGCCGAGGACAGCAGGTGTACGCCTTCACTCGACCGGGCGACAGCGAGGGCCAGGCTTATGCCAGGACGCTGGGCGCCGTGTGGGCAGGTTCCTCGGATCAGCCGCCACCGCATCCGCTCGACGCCAGCCTGATCTTCGCCCCTGTCGGTGCACTGGTGCCACTGGCGCTGGAAGCCACAGTCAAGGGCGGTTGTGTGGTTTGCGCAGGCATCCACATGAGCGACATCCCCAGCTTCCCCTATCGACTGTTGTGGGGCGAACGCAGCGTCCGCTCGGTGGCGAACCTGACCCGCGAAGACGGCACCGCGTTTTTTGCCGAACTGCGCCATACGCCCGTGCACAGCGACGTCACCTGTTTTGCCCTGGACGATGCCAATCAGGCGCTGGCAAGCCTGCGGGCCGGTCAGGTCAAAGGGGCGATCGTGCTCGTCCCCTGACGCTCGCCCCTGCCGTTCGGTGTTTTTTCCGGCACCGTCCACCAACAACGCTAGGCTTACGGATGACGTGGCGATGCCTCGTCATTCTGCAGGGAGCGCAAAAAATGGAATTAATTGACGGTTGGCAGCCTCTCTCTCTCAGGACAGCCTGTATCAGGGAGGAATGCCGCCATGCAGATTTCTAATCATTACAAATGGTCTGCCTTGGCAGCCATTGCACTGACCCTCTTCAGCGTACTGATATTTTTGCTGATCAAATCCTACTCGTACGACACATCGACCTACTTCGAGTCGCGCGACTTCGTGCGTCAACTCAAGCAATACGATGCCAATTGGAACGTGAAGCTCCTGCGAGCCAAAATCGGCATGAACAACAACCTGTTGCTGGTGGCGCCGCCTGAAGCGGAAGAGCGCTGGCAACAGCTCGATAGCCTCAACGCTGTCGGCCCGCTCCCGACCCTTTGGCAAACCCGACGCCAGGGTTATCTGGAAGCGGTAGAAAACAAAGCCCGGTTGGTTGAGCAATTCAAACAGCACAACACGGCCTTGCGAACAGCATTCGAGGCCCTGCCTACGCTGGAAGATGCCATTCGGGTGTTGCAGGAAGATTCCAACGACAAACTCTCGTCGGTGGATGCTCGGGCGGCGTCAGTGGTGTTCGACCTTACCTTGGACACCCTTGAATACGCCCTCTATGTCAGCAGCGAACGGGCCGAAGAAATCTCCGGGCATCTGGAATATCTGAATGAGTACATCAATCAACTGCCGCCTGAACGGCGCCCGACTTTCACTGCACTTGTAGACGCTGTGAATGCCATTGTTCGAGAGCAGCCCATCGTCAATGACCTGGTTGATCGCATCAGTGTCATTCCGGTCGCACAGCAACTGGACAGCATCAACGAGTTATTGAACGAGACACAACGGCGCACAGCCGCGACAGATCGCCAATACCACCTTTACCTGGGGATCTGCGCTGGCATCATGGCGCTGCTGTTGTTGTACCTGGCCGCCCGTCTGATTCGCAGTTATGCGCTGATCAACAAGATGAACAACCAATTGCAGACAGCGAACGAGCGGCTGGAGCAACGCGTCGAGGAACGCACCCATGAACTGTTGGAAGCCGAGCGCGAGCTGATCGACGCCG
Source organism: Pseudomonas sp. GR 6-02 (assembly GCF_001655615.1). Taxonomy (GTDB): domain Bacteria; phylum Pseudomonadota; class Gammaproteobacteria; order Pseudomonadales; family Pseudomonadaceae; genus Aquipseudomonas. The sequence continues at coordinate 2,120,311 of NZ_CP011567.1, read as the reverse complement.
CGCGGATGGCCGGTATGGCAGAGATCGCGACCAACGTGCTGCACAACGTCGGTAATGTGTTGAATAGCGTTAACGTCTCCGCGGAATTGATCACCCGCAAATTGTCGACCAGCAAAACCCTCGGCCTGGGCAAAGCGGTAAAAATGATCAATGAACATGCCGAAGACCTGGGGCAGTTCATGACGCACGATGAAAAAGGCAAACTGCTGCCCCTTTACTTCAATCAACTGGTCGATTCCATCGCGACCGAGCAATCGAGCATCGTTGACGAGCTGGCGCAACTCACCAAGAGCATCGATCACATCAAGGATATTGTTGCCACCCAACAGGCCTATGCCGGCGCCGCCCGGCTGGTCGAGCCGTTGAATGTCGTCGATCTGTTCGAAGATGCGTTACGCATGAATTCCGGCGCCTTGAGCCGGCACCATGTCACGGTCATCAAAGACTACCAGGCCACACCGACCATCATCGGCGACAAACACCGACTGTTGTTGATCCTGATCAACCTGATCAGCAATGCCAAATATGCGATGTCCAGGGTCAGCGATCATCAGCGCCGTATGACGCTGGGCGTCAGGATTATCGATAACGCAACGCTGCGCTTCAGCGTAGAGGATCAGGGCGAAGGGATCGCCGCCGAGAACATGGCCCGCATCTTCAATCACGGCTTTACCACGCGCAAGGAAGGTCATGGTTTTGGCCTGCACAGTTGCGCACTCGCGGCGGTGGAAATGAACGGGCACCTTCGCGTCCATAGCGATGGACCCGGCCAGGGAGCGATTTTTACCCTGGAAATTCCGCTGGAGATGGCGCAAGTAATGCCAGCCGCCGTAAGCCTGTAGCAGCTGCCGAGCAGCGGCTGCGTTCGCTGGTAGCAGCTGTCGAGCCTGCGAGGCTGCGTTCGGCGGCGAAGCCGTCGTCAAACCAGAGCTTGCGGTGCATCAGGCAGACCGCGTCAGTCGGACTCACGACTGCTGCGCAGCCGAACGCAGCCTCGCGCTGCTCGGCAGCTGCTACAAGGTAGCCGTCACCCCACCAGCGCAATCAATTGCTGGCGCTGTGCATCCGTGAGCATCGGGCCGAAACCTGCACCGGCGTTTTCCGCCATGTAGCGCGGGTTGCCGGTGCCGGGGATGACGCAGGTCACCGCCGGATGAGCCAGCAGGAACTTGAGCGCCAGTTGCGCCCAGCTGTTGATCCCCACTTGCGCAGCCCATCCCGGTAGCGGCTTGCCTTTCAATCGAGCGATCAGGCCGCCGCCACCGAAGGGCCGATTGCAGATCACCGCCACACCGCGCTCACGACACAGCGGCAGGATTCGCTTTTCGACAGCGCGGTCGTCCAGGGCATAGTTGATCTGCAAGAAATCCATCGGCTCGCCTTTCAACACCGCCTCCACTTCGTCGTAGGCCGACGCCGTGTAATGGCTGATGCCGATGTAGCGGATGCGCCCTTCTGCCTTCCATTGACGCAAGGTCGGCAAATGGGTTTTCCAGTCCAGCAGGTTGTGAATCTGCATCAGGTCGATCCGGTCGGTCTGCAACAGTTTGAACGACTGCTCCATCTGCGCGATGCCTTCTTCGCGGCCACGGGTCCAGACCTTGGTGGCGAGGAAGGCCGGCGAGCGAGGGCGATGGATCGACAGCAACTCACCGGCGGTCTGCTCGGCGCGACCGTACATGGGCGAACTGTCGATCACCTTTCCCCCCTTCTCGAACAACGCGCTGAGCACCGCCTGCAGTTGCTTGTAAGCAGCGTCGGCAGGCGTGACATCAAAACCGCGATAAGTACCCAAGCCAACGATGGGCAACGGCTCGTTGCTGGAAGGAATGGCTCGGGTCAGCATGTTCTTGCCTCCGTGTGGCGAGGGGGCTTGCCCCCGTTCGGCTGCGCAGCAGTCGTAAAACCATTGCATGTGGTGTACCGCGATTGCAGGTTTTGGGGCCGCTTCGCGACCCAACGGGGGCGAGCCCCCTCGCCACAGGTGCTCGCACCCACACGGGCATTGGGCGGCGCTTCTGCACAGCTGAAATTGCTGGACTACACTCTGGCGACGCTCCAGCAATAGCTGTCTCAAGGCCCGAAGCAGTCCATGCCGTCCACTAAACTTAGCCGAATGTCGCGAACCCTGGTGTCTATCTTCGCTTTCATTGCCGTTGCATACCTGCTGCTCTGCGTCGCGCTGTTCGTGTTTCAACGGGCCCTCATCTACTACCCGCAACCTCGCGCCATCGACACACCCGAATCGCTTCTTACCTTGTCAGTCGCCGACGCGCAGGTGCTGGTGACCGTCAGGCCGCACGACGGGCCGAAGGCGTTGATCTACTTTGGTGGCAATGCCGAGGACGTTTCCCGCAGCCTGCCCGGGTTTTCGCAAGCGTTTGCGGATCATGCGATCTACTTGCTGCATTACCGAGGCTACGGTGGCAGTACCGGGTCGCCGTCCGAGGAGGCGATTCAGCGTGACGCCATGGCCTTGTTCGACTATGTCTACAACAGCCATCCTGATATTGCAGTGATCGGACGCAGCCTGGGTTCAGGCGTTGCCGTGCGCCTGGCCAGCCAGCGCCCGGCGTCGCGGCTGATCCTGATCACGCCCTACAACAGCCTTGAAGACCTCGCCGCCCGCCAGTTTCCCTGGTTCCCGGTGAAATGGCTGTTGCAGGACAAGTTCGAATCCTGGAAATACGCCGCTCACATCACCGTCCCGACGCTGTTGGTTGCGGCCGAGCACGACGAAGTCATACCGCGCGCAAGCACAGACCGGCTCTACACCCATTTCGCCAAAGGCGTGGCCTCGCTGCAGGTCATACCGGACACGGGCCACAACTCGATCTCCGAGAGCCCCAACTACCTGAAAATGCTAGGCGCCGCGTTGTGAGCACCCTCATACCAGCACGCCTTTAAGCAGGCGGTCAGAAAAACGAAGTAATTACTTAACGTTTTTTTTACAATCCAACTGGCAGGGTATACGGCTGCCATTTCTGCGGCTCATGATGTGCACTGCACAGAACTTTACCAATACAATGGAGCAAGGCATGGAGCCAATGGTGGCAAAAAGCCCAAAAAATATACTGATCAGCGAGTACTTACAGGGGATTGTGATGCAAAAGCGCCCTTTGCGCAGAATCGGAATCAGTCACGCACAGGCGCAGGCCTCATGACGGTTCTGGTTACTGGCGCCGCCGGTTTTATTGGGTATCACACCGTCAAGCGTTTGTGTCAAGAAGGCCTTGAAGTCGTCGGTATCGACAATCTCAACGACTATTACAGCGTAGAACTCAAACACGCACGGCTCAAAGAGCTTGAATCCTTGCCGGGCTTTCGTTTCCAGGCCTTGGACATCGTCGACAAACCGGCCTTGATGGCCTTGTTCAAAGAACATGCTTTCACCGAGGTTGTGCACCTGGCCGCCCAGGCGGGTGTTCGCTATTCACTGGACAACCCGGATGTCTATGCGCAGTCCAATCTGGTGGGCTTTCTGAATGTGCTGGAAGCTTGCCGGCACCATCGCCCCGCGCATTTGATCTATGCCTCGAGCAGCTCGGTGTATGGCACCAACAGCAAAATGCCGTTCTGTGTCGAAGATGCCGTCGATCACCCCATTTCGCTGTACGCCGCCAGCAAACGCGCCAATGAACTGCTGGCGCACAGCTATTGCCACCTTTATGGCCTGAAGGCCAGCGGCCTGCGCTTTTTCACCGTTTACGGACCTTGGGGGCGCCCCGACATGGCGCTGTTCAAGTTTACCGAGGCGATCCTGAAAGGCTTGCCGATCGACATCTATAACCATGGCCAGATGTCGCGCGATTTCACCTATGTCGACGACATCGTTGAAAGCGTCGCCCGCCTGCGCTCCAAGCCACCGGTGCCGAACGAGCCGGGCACTGGCGTAAACCGGATTTTCAACATCGGCCGTGGCCAACCCGTGCCACTGCTGGAGTTTGTCGACTGCCTGGAATCGGCGCTGGGCATCAAGGCCCAACGCAATTTCATGCCGCTACAGGCAGGCGATGTGATCAAGACCTGGGCCGACATTTCGGCGCTGGCCGAGTGGGTCGATTTCCGCCCTCAAGTGGCGGTTGAAACTGGCGTAGCGGAATTTGTGAAGTGGTATCGCCACTTCTATCAGATATAAAACGTTAGCCCTTGATAAAAATAGACCAGGGAGCAAGGGAGAGGACTCTATGAGCCAAGACATTTTTGTATCTGTATTGATTCCAGCAAAGAATGAAGCAAACAACCTCAAGCCGTTACTTGAGGAAGTCCACGCCGCATTGAACGGTGAGGCCTACGAAATCATTGTGGTGGACGATGGCAGCACCGACTCCACCCTGCATGAGCTGCGGCAGCTGAAAAACAATGGCCTGGACGCGTTGCGCATCCTGCGCCATGAGCGCTCGCTGGGGCAAAGCACCTCCCTCTACCACGCGGCAATCGCCGCCCGGGGGCAATGGCTGGCCACGCTTGATGGCGACGGTCAAAACGACCCCGCGGACATCCCCGGGATGTTGGCGCTGGTGCGCGGTGAAAAGGGTCTGGTCGACGTTCAGCTGGTAGCCGGGCACCGGGTCAACCGCCGCGATACCGCAAGCAAACGCTGGGCTTCGCGTTTTGCCAACGGGCTGCGTCGCCGCCTGCTCAATGACGATACCCCGGACACCGGCTGTGGGCTGAAACTGATCGAACGCGCGGCGTTTCTGCGCCTGCCGTACTTCGACCACATGCATCGGTACATTCCCGCGCTGATCCAGCGTCACAACGGCCGAATGATCGTCCACCCGGTCAACCACCGGCCCCGCACCGCGGGTGTGTCCAAATACGGCAACATCGACCGCGCCCTGGTGGGTATTCTTGACCTGTTCGGTGTGTGGTGGCTGATCAAGCGCACGCGGTTGAACACCAACGCGCAGGAGATCGAAGGATGAACCTCTCCCGCGAAACCCTGTGGCTGGTGGTCGGCTTCGCTGGCCAGATCGCCTTTACCGGTCGCTTCATCCTGCAGTGGCTGTATAGCGAGTACAAAAAACGCAGCGTGATCCCGGTGAGTTTCTGGTACCTGAGCATTGTCGGCAGCGCCCTGCTGCTCGCTTATGCCATTTACCGGGCAGACCCGGTGTTCATCGCTGGCCAGGCCTTTGGTTCCATCGTCTATCTGCGCAATTTGCAATTGATTGCCCGCACCAAACACCTGAAGGACTGAGCCATGCGTAAAACCCTGTCGCCCAGCATCGAATGCCTGGGCCTGGTGCTGCTTGCCTTGCTGTTGATCGGCGCTGGCCTGGGGCTGCGTCAACCGCAAAACGTCGACGAGGAACGTTTCCTCGGCGTAGCGCTGGAGATGCTGCACAACGGGTCATGGTTCATCCCTCACCGCGCTGCGGAGATCTACGGCGATAAACCGCCGGTCTTCATGTGGATGGTGGCGTTCTTCGCGTGGCTCACCGGCCTGCCCGCCCTCGCCCTGTATATTCCGGGGATGTTGTCGGCGGCGACGGTCACGGCCGTGGTCTACGACCTGGGCCGCCGGCTGTGGAATCAGCGCATCGGTCGAATAGCCGCGCTGTTGTACCTGGCCACCTATCAGACTTACAGCATCCTGCGTACCGGCCAGATCGACAGCCTGTTGATTCTGTTCACCTCCCTGGGCCTGTACGGACTGGCGCGGCACCTGCTGCTCGGGCCAGCCTGGCGCTGGTTTTACGTGGGCTGCGCCGCCATGGGCATTGGCATAATCACCAAAGGGGTCGGCTTCGTCCCGGCCTTGATGCTGATTCCGTATGCCTACGCGGTGCGCAAAAACTGGTCCGGCGTGGTGGCCATGCCCGGCCAGAAGCGCAAATGGTTCCTGGGCTTTCTGGTGGCGCTCGGGGCTATCGCGATCTGGCTGCTGCCTCTGGCACTGTCCATTGTGCTCAATGGCACCGCGGAAGAAGTCGCCTATGCGCGAGAAATCCTGCTGCGCCAGACAGCGGGACGCTATGCCGCCGCGTGGGACCATCGCGAACCGTTCTGGTACTTCTTCGTCAACGTGATCCCGCAATACTGGCTGCCGTTGGTGCTGGCCCTGCCGTGGCTGGTGCCGGCCTGGCGCAAGCAACTGCGCAAGCACGACGGTCGAGTGCTGGTGCTGTTGAGCTGGGTCGTGCTGGTGGTGCTGTTTTTCTGCCTGAGCACCGGCAAGCGCAAGTTGTACATCTATCCGGCATTGCCCGGTCTGGTGCTGGTGGCGGCGCCGCTGATTCCCTGGCTGCTCAAGCGCTGGTTCGGAAAACGTCCGCGCGGTATGCGGGTATTCCAGGCGCTGGTGGTGAGCTGGTTCGTTCTGTGGTTCGCCCGCGGGTTCATCGAGCCGATCAAGGAAGGTCCGAACCCCCACGAAGCGATCATGGCGCAGGCGGCGACCATGACCCACGGTGCCGAGCTGGTGCTGGTCGACTGGCGCGAGGGCCACTGGTTGTTCGCCCGGCAGCCGATCGTGCATTTCGGGATGAGCAGTTCCTCGGTCGAACAAGCGGCGCAATGGCTACGCGAACACCGTGATGCCTACGCCCTGGTCCCGGACGAAGTGCTGAGCAAGTGTTTCAATCCCGAGGCCGCTCATGAGCTCGGCGAAACGTCTCGCGCGCAATGGTCGATCGTCGGCGCCGATGCCGATAACGGCCAATGCCAGCCCGGACAACCCAAAAAGGTCTATCGCTTCAGCTGGGACAAGGACAAGTCATGAGCAAGAGAGGGAAGCTGGGGATATTGTTCATTGTTGTATTGCTTGGCGCCTACGTGGTTTCTGCACATTTCATGGTTCACCAGCAGCTGTATGCGTACTGGAAAACTCTTTGGCATGGTAATCAGGCGCCCGATAAAAATATCTGGCTGCCGGACTATAAAGCCGTGATCCAGGCCAAGCCTGTCGCGGACATCACCAATCTGTCCGGCATCGCCTATGACCCGGACCATGATCGACTGCTGGGCATCACCAATGGTGGGCCCATGCAGATTGTGGCCATGAACCGCAACGGCGATCTGCTTGAACGTTACCCGCTGATCGGCTTCCAGGACACCGAAGGCCTTGCTTACCTGGGTAACGGACGCGTAGTGATCGCCGATGAACAGTTGCAGCGACTGTACGTCATCACCTTGCCGGACAGCCCTGGCCCGATCCATGTCGAGAACGCCCCGTTCGTTGCCATCGAGATCAACCTGAGCGAACACAACAAGGGCTTTGAAGGCGTGACCTATGATGCGGCCAATGACCGTATCTTCGCGATCAAGGAACGCGATCCGCGGCAGCTGTTTACGGTCACGGGCATGCTGGCGTCCATCGGCAGCCCGTTGCAGGTGCACATCCAGGACTTGACCCACTGGATCGACCGTAGCGTCTTCGGCCTGGATCTTTCCGAGGGTTACTACGATCCGCGGACCGGTCACTTGCTGTTATTGAGCGAGCAATCCAGCAACGTGACCGAACTGGACCAGGACGGCAACTTCGTCAGCTTCCGCTCCCTGCTCGGCCTGAATGACCTGAAAAAAACCATACCGCAAGCCGAAGGCATGACCATGGACACCTCCGGCGAGCTGTACATTGTGAGCGAGCCCAACCTGTTCTATCGGTTCTCCAAGTCCAAAGCTGCTGTGGCGGAGAATCAGCAGAAGCCTTAATGGGTTTTGCACCGGATGGGCCGGCCCTACCCGTAGCAGCTGCCGAGCCTGCGAGGCTGCGTTCGGCTGCTTAGCAGCCGTAAACCCGGCTGATGCGGTCTGCCTGATGCATCGCAAACTCTGGTTTACGACTGCTTCGCAGCCGAACGCAGCCTCGCAAGCTCGGCAGCTGCTACGGATCGCATCACGGCTGAACTGACCACCTATCGGACAACTTCCCGCCCCTTGCGCCATTAAGCCGATTCCGGGTCTTTAATGGTTGCAGGATTCCAAGCCAGCCCCCCCACTCCGACCAGAAATACGACGTCCAAGCGGGGCTGACACCTCGCCCCCCACTGCGCACGCATCGGGAGACTCGTCATGAAAATCGTCGTGATTGGCGGTACCGGGCTGATCGGCAGGCAGCTCTGCAAATACCTGCAAGACCTGGGGCATGAAACCCTGGCCGCATCACCGAGCACCGGCGTCAACGCCCTCACCGGCGAGGGCTTGCAAAACGCCTTGCAAGGCGCCGATGTGGTGGTCGACGTGGCCAACTCGCCCTCCTTCGAAGATGCTGCCGTGCTCGAGTTCTTCGAAACCTCCGGGCGCAACCTGCTCGCCGCCGAGAAGGCCGCCGGGGTCAAACACCATGTCGCGCTGTCGGTGGTAGGCACCGAGCGCATGCTCGACAGCGGCTATTTCCGGGCAAAAATGGCCCAGGAACAACTCATCAAGAACTCAGGCATTCCTTACACAATCCTGCGGGCCACGCAGTTCTTCGAATTCATCGGGGCCATTTCCCACTCGGGCGTACAGGAAGGCGACACCGTGCGCTTGACCTCCGCCGCGTTGCAGCCGATTGCCGCAACCGATGTCGCGATGGCGCTGGCGAAAGTCGCGGTGCAAGCGCCGAGCAATAACACCCTGGAAGTGGCCGGGCCTGAGCGCTGGCCGCTGGTGGAGTTCGTGCGCTTGTTTTTGCAACACACCAACGACCCGCGCCAGGCCCAACCGGACGACACGGTCCCCTACTTCGGCGCGCCGATCGATGACCACTCGCTGACGCCGGGAGAGCACCCCATCGTCGGGCCGACGCGCTTCGAAACCTGGCTCAAGAGCAATAGTTGAGGGGCCGTCGAGGGCCTAGAGGGCGTTCTCCATTAGTTTCCCCGCCGCGTTGTCGCCTTAAAGCGAGCCAGGCAAGGCGCAGGCAGCTGGGAATGGTTGTTCCCTTTCCAAGGCCTGCAACGCAGGCTGGCCCGCTTTAAGGCACAACCCGAAGGGCCGGGAAACTAATGGAGAACGCCCCCTAGACCAACCGCTCGATCTTCTGATGCTGCCAGACCATTTTGTAGTACAGCGTCTGCAGCATCAGCATGCCCAGATACGCCACCGGAAACGCCATCCACACCCCTGGCAGCCCGAAGCGCGTATCCAGCAGATACGCCACCGGCAACTGCACCCCGACCACGCAAACGATCGACACCGCTACCGGCACCAATACCGTGCCGCTGGCGCGCATGATGCCGCCGACAATCGCCTGAAAACCAAATACCAACAGGCTCCAGAGCATGATGTGCAACAAGTGCTCGGCCATTGCCCGGGTGGAATCATCCGTAAGAAACAACCCCAGCAACCAGTGCGACAGCAGATAACCCAACAGCACCAGGCCGCCGGTCAGGCACACGTTGATCAACAACCCGGTGCGCAAAATCTCCCCCATGCGCTCAAGGCGCCCTGCCCCGATCGCCTGCGCGCCAAGGATCGACGCCGTGATCGCAATCGACAGCGCCGGGAACTGCACGTAGTTGACGATCTGCGTCACCGCCCCGTACGCCGCCGTCGCCTGGGACCCGTGCTGGTTCACCAGCGCCAGAATCACCAGCTCCGACAACGACAGCACCACCATCTGCAACCCGGTCGGCAGCCCGATGCGCAACACCTTGCCGAGGATGACCCTGTCGAGCCGCATCGCCGCAAACATCTCCCGATCCGGCGCCAACGGATGCCCCTTGCGAATCAACCGCCACGCCAGCCACCCCATCGCCGACAGGTTACCCGCCAACCCCGCCCACGCCGCACTCTGAATCCCCATCGGCGGCAACCCCAACCACCCGAGAATCAACGCCGGCGTCAGCGCCAGCCCGACACACGTCGACACCACCAGCGCCAACAACGGCGACAGCGTATCGCTCACCCCGCGCAGTAACTGCGTGAACAACACAAACACCAACAGCGACGGCAAAATCCACATCATCACATGGGCATACGCCACCGCATCGTCCAGCACATCCCCCGGAGTGCCCAACCCCTGCAACGCCGGCCGGGCAAACACACTGCCCAACACCGCCGCCACCAACCCTATCATCGCCCCCAACAGCAACGTCGAACCGGCGATGGCCTTCACCAGATGCGGCTCACGGGCGCCCCAGGCCTGGCCGATCAACACCCCAGCGCCCGCACCGAGGCCGATAACCAGGGCGATGAAGAAGAACACCACGGGGAACATGCCCGATACCGCCGCTAACGCCTGGGTGCCGAGCAATTGGCCAATGTAGATGCTGTTGACGGTGCCGGACATGGCCTGGAGGAAGTTGGAGAGGACCATGGGGGCGAGGAACAGGAGGTAGGTTTGCCAGAGGGGGTGTTGGGGTTTGGCTGGGGTTTGCATTGAGGGTCCGTCTCGGGTGGGGGCTGGCATCTTGGAAATTCTACGCTACGGAACTGGGAACAACGCGCTTCTATTTTGGCGGATTTGAGGTGCATGAGTAATGGCTGCTTTCGACAATGGATACAACCGAAAGCGGACAGTAGACAGGTAACCGCTGATGTCCTTAGGCTGGTCAATCTAGTGACAACACAGCGCTAAAGAGGACCATTCATGTTGGTAGTTGCCATTGATCGAGATAGCGTGCATGCGGGGGATGATCTGGAAAGTCACGTGACGTCGATCAAACTCAATCCAGCAGCAACGCTACGCGCCTTATTCGAAGTGATACAGGATATGGGCTACCTCCCTGATATCACTGGAGGCAAGGCTACCTGGATTATTTGTTCGTCTGGCAAACCAATAGGTGTTTTAGCGCAGCAATGGCCAGAACCTAAATTATCCGTGCCTTATGAGAGCATCGTAGATCAATATTTCAGAGCTACGGAACCTCGGCTACTGTTCAGATATTGGTGCCAGGCAGATCCAGATCAGGTCTTTTCCCATATCAAGGCCGGACATGAGCCACCGTCACGATTTTAGGGTTTGTCATTAACTTGGCCGTTCAACAGTGTCCGTATTGCCACCCGTTAATTTACGCGTCAGGTACCACCATGTACGAAGTCAAAGCCCTTGTCTTGTCCGATGTCCCAGTGTTTCCAACGTGGGCGCATCCGGCGGTCTATTACTCAGGTTCAGACCTATACATCTGCTTTGAAGCACACGAAGATGATGTATTTTCCGTGATCTGCCTTACCGGCCTCATCGAGTACCGTGTGCAACCGCTCACCGATGAATCAATCTGGAAGCATCAGTATTTTTCAGCCGGGCTTGAATCCTATAAGTTTCATCTTATGGAAAACTCCCCTCTAACAAAACCCTGGCCAGATTCTCAGCACTGGACCATCACATTTAAAGACGAAATCCACGATGTTGTAGCAAGTTCATTGACTGTAATCAGTAGAGAATTGCGCGCGCCCTCTAAAGAAAAAGCCCTACTAACTTCAATGAAGCCCGAGGCTGCCAGCGTTTCCTGAACAGTAGCGGCTCCACAGGGCGAAGTGCCTGGCGGACTAATCCAAATCCTGTTTCGCTCGACATTTGGGGTAGGCACTGCAGCCCCAGAACCGCTCTCCTGCTCTATCGCCTGTCTTACGAATACGAATGACAAAATCGCTTCCACAACGCGGACAACGGCGTTTTGCTAAAGGGTCGTTTCGCTGTTTCAGGTGTTGTACATGCTCGTGGTGGGTAGCGAGAGAACTGTCCCTCCTCCCGCTCTCAAGCGCCGTCACCATTGCACTCACCTGCGCGTCGTTAAACACAGGCTGCTGAAAGGACTTGATGTAGCGGATGCAGCTGATGCCTTGGGTGACATTGTCCGGCATGACGGTTTTGAAACTGCTGCCACCGACGAAGGCGATTACAGAATGGATGTGCTCGGGCGGAACGTTGAGCAGCGCTTCTAGCGCCTTCAAGTGTTTGTAATTCTGTCGCAGCGGGTTCTGGAACCTGGAGCGATGCCGAAAGATCTGCTGTGTCCACTGGGCCTGGCGCTCACCTCCGAAGATCCAGCCACGCATGTTTTTGGTCTCCAGCACGAAAATGCCAAAGGGCGACAGGAACACATGATCGATCTGGGTAGTGCCGTCGGGTGTATCCAGTGTGACGTTGTGCAACCGTCGGTAGACCTGGCCATCCAACCCATAGTGGGCGAATGTCCGCACCAGCAGCTCACCAAACCAACCCTTGAACCAAGGCGTCTTGATGATGATGAGCATGACCAACAATGGCATCAGCCACTTCAGCATGTCGAACAGCGGCTGGAGCATAAAGAAAATATTCATCGCTTCCTTTGCGTGGCGTACGCCAGACGAGGCCACACCTTCACCCTTTTGTTCCTTGCTAGCTTAGGCAAGGTAACTAACTTTCGCTTTACCTTGTAGTCTGTGAGTCATGAAATAGACGGTGCTCCTCTTGGATTCAACGCTTCCGACAAAAGTAATCACACCTGCTTTACATACAGGTCCTACACCAACCTCGGAAATCACTACTATCCCACTGGTGCGGAAAAAACTATCTTCACCCCGTCACCTACAAAGCGACCAGGTTTGGCGACCTGCAGATCGGATCAGTCCCTTTAAATCTGATTCGGAGTTTCACCTGTGGATAGATACATGCCCCTCACCGGAATCGACCTGATCCCGGCCTCCCTGCTCATCGACACCCAAGCCCCACTCGACGTCCTGCAAGCCATGGCCGACTACCGCATCCGCACGGTCACGCAGGTGCTGGAAAACATCGCCTTCCGAGCCGAGATCGGTTGCGACACGGTGGTGCTGTCGGATTTTGCCAAACTGCTGGCCATTCCCCTGCGCGACGGCTGTGATTTGATGGATGTGATTGGTAGACGCTTGCGGGCGCAAGCAGCGGAGTAAATGAAAACGGGCGCCTGACTGGCGCCCGTTTTTTTGTGCCCGCAAATCGTGATGCATCAGCCGCCACCAGACACCTGACCTTTAACCAATCTGCTCAAACCGCCGCCGCTTCATGAACAATCCCATCCCTATCGCCACGGCAAAAACCGACAGCAACCCCAGATCAAACCCCAACAAGCGGATCTGACCTGCCACAACGCAGCCAACCGCACCCGCCGCCACCAACACCACTCCTAGCCACTTGCGTAGCAGATACGGTTTGAGGAATTGATCAAGCAGAAAGGACAACACCAAGGCAATGACCAATTGAGTAATTACGGACATGTACGTCTCCAGTCAGGTCTTGATGATCAATGTCGAAAGGGTGCGTTGCGGGCCGATACCGCCGTTGACCAGCGCCTCGATGCTGACCAGTACGTCGCCCGCATGGTAGGTGGGTAGGATTTCATTGGCATACGTGCGCACACCGGCGCCTACAGGTATTGCCACGTAAGAGGGGGCCACGGCCTTGGTGGCGGCAGTGAAAAATGCAGCTCGCGCAGGCGTCCGCGTTCGCTGTCGGTAAGGGTGATCTGCGAGACGTTGAAGACGATCCCGTGAGTGCCCATGTATTGGAAAGTCCCTTCGAACTTCATCCCACGCATCCTTTCGAGGCAAAGACGGCGATTCTCTACAAGGAGCGCATTGGATTCAAATCATTTCACCCTGCTGGCAAGGTGTGTACTCGGTTTGTCAGTACTTGAATGATGCCAGCGCCTTGTCAGGCGCCCGTTCTGTTTTTTTCGAACCCGGCCAACACACAGATGTCGAAACAAGTGATGACATTGCCACTGATCACAGGCCTCTGGCCTGCTTCATTCAAGGGCGAAGCCAGTAGCTCACACCACTTTAGGGTGCGCCGGATAATTTCAGCAGGCCCGGATTCTGCCGGGGCAAGTGCTGGCTGCTGCTGACATCCAATGCTCCCGTATTGGAGTACCTGACATGACTCAGTCAATGCGGTTCTTCTTATCGATCGTCCTTGCGACAGCTTCACTGGTATCGGCAAGTTTCCTGAACACCGCAGGTGCGGCAACCGCTGAGGATCTGAATGCCGACTCTCAACAAGCGTTGCAAACTCTTTACAAGTCCACACCACTGGCCGAATCCATTTCGCACAATGCCAAAGCGATTCTTGTCTTCCCGAATATCGTCAAGGCGGGCCTTGTATTCGGCGGCAGCTACGGCGAAGGCGTATTGTTGAAGAACAAGAAAGTAGAGAATTACTACAACACCGTAACCGGGTCCTGGGGGCTACAGGCAGGTGCACAGTCGTATGCCTATGCGGTTTTCCTGATGACCGACAAAGCCGTGGACTATGTCCGTAAAACCAAGGGTTGGGAAATCGGCGTAGGCCCCACTGTTGTATTGGTTGATGCGGGGGTGGCGAAAAATCTGTCCAGCACGACGCTGAAGGGCGATGCCTACGCGTTCATTTTCGACCAGCAAGGGTTAATGGCTGGGGTCAGCATCGAAGGCACCAAGATTTCCCTGATCAAGCGTTAGAACCGGTCGTTTGGCGCTTGCGCGCGCAAGTGATGGAGCAAATAAAAACGGGCACCTGAAGGGGCGCCCGTTTTTTGTGTCCGCGATTGGTGATGCATCAGCCACCCTGGAGCGTTACTGCATGCTTTCGATCAAGACCTTCACCAAAACCACGGATCATCTCCAGCAACGACTTCACCCGCAGCGGCAGATTCCCGGCCGGGTACACCGCGTGCATCTGCGGGCTCTCACCACTGCTGGAGGTGAGTTTGTACTCGGGACAGACCCGCAGCAGGCGCCCCGCTTGCACTTCGGGCTCTGCCAGCCAGTCCGCCAGGCGGGCAATACCGAGGCCTGCCAGGGCCGCCTGGAACACCGCCGAACCGGAGTTGAAGCGAAATTTGGGATGAGCCCGAACGCTGATGGCCTGCGTCTCACTACGAAAATTCCACTCCTTGAGAATCCGCGGCGCCGTGTGCAGGATCAGCGAGTGCGCCTCCAGCGCCTCGATGGAGTCGGGCATCCCGTGCCGCTCCAGGTACTCGGGGCTGGCGTACAGATAACGTGAATAACTCCAGAGTGGAAAGCCGATCAGGTCACTGGATTGCGGATACCCGCCGCGAATCGAGAAGTCCAGTTTGCTCTTGGCCGGGTCGATGGTTTCATCGGTGAAAATCCCATCGACGTTCACGTCCGGATAACGCTCGGCGTACTGCGCGATCAGCCGGGGCAATACCCCGTGCCCGAGAAACTCGGGGGCGGAAAAGCGGACCCAGCCGTAGGCCTGGCCACTGATGCCGGCCAGGTCTTCATCCGCCTCACGTTGCAGATCCAGCATTTTGTAAGCGTGAGGCAACAAGCGCTCACCCGCCTCGGTCAAGCTCACGGCATTGGAGGAGCGATTGAACAACTTGACTCCGACACTTTCCTCCAAGGCCTGAACTGCACGGGTCAGCGCGCTGGGAGAGCGCCCCAGAGTTCGTGCTGCCGCGACGAAGCTGCGCTTGCGAGCCACCGTCGCGAAGGCTTCAAGTTCCCCCAACATATCCAATGCCATGCGCCACCTCGTTGCACTTTTCACAACGTGGCATTGCAACACAAAAAAAGCGCTTTGGTTAACCTTCCGTTCAACCCCGGACTCTCACCCACCTTTCACCGTCAGAGCCTGATTCCATGATCGATATTGTCATCCTTTGCGTATTCGCCTTCTCTGCCGGCCTGATCGATGCGGCGGTGGGCGGCGGTGGACTGATCCAGATTCCCGCGCTGTTCAACGTGCTGCCCACGGCACAACCGGCGGCGCTGCTGGGGACCAACAAAGTTGCGGCAGCCTGCGGCACTGCATTCGCGGCCCGATCCTTCGTGCGCAAGGTGGTGATCAACTGGAGTCTGGTGATCCCCGCCGCCAGTGCGGCGTTTGTCATGTCCTTCTTCGGAGCGGCCACGGTGTCGTTCGTGCCCCAGTCGGTGATCCGGCCAGCGGTGCTGGTGTTGATCGTGCTGATGGCGATCTACACCTTCTGGAAAAAGGACTTCGGCGCCCTGCACAAGCCCATGCACATCGGCACCAAGGAAAAACTGCTGGCGATCGTCATCGGCGGCGCCATCGGTTTCTACGACGGACTGTTCGGGCCCGGCACTGGCAGCTTCCTGATCTTCCTGTTCATCCGCTGCTTCGCCTTCGACTTCCTGCATGCCTCGGCGTCGGCCAAGTTGGTGAACATCGCCACCAACGTAGCGGCGCTGATGTTCTTCATTCCAACCGGTAACGTGCTCTACCTGATCGCCATCCCCATGGCCGCATTCAACATCCTCGGCGCGCTGACCGGCACCTGGCTGGCGGTTCATAAAGGCGTGCCCTTTGTCCGGGTGCTGTTCCTGGTGTTGCTGCTGATCCTGATCGGCAAACTGTCCTATGACCTGTTCGTGTAAGCGCGTTTTCTGCCGCTACACTCAAGCGGAGCAAGGCATTTCACATAGGCATTACGCCATTTCCATCGTCTATTGAGAGTGAGTCGTTCATGAACCGTCGATTGCTCACCGCTTTCATCGTGATTTCTCTTTCATGGACAAGTGCACAGGCCGGCTACTGGAAGGATTCAAACGGCAATCCAATCCCGGACACTGAATCAAGACGAACCATCGGAGAGTTTGGTGGCTCGCTGTTAATCACTTCCGATCCCGACTGGGAGAAAAAGTGGAATACGCCGGCCGAAACCACTCCAGTATTTACCGAAGCCCAAATAGTCAGCCGAGGTGAAAGGATCTTCGCGCTTACGTTTTTTGCAAACCCGAAGCTCAATGCCAATCACGAAGCCAACATCACGTGCGATTTGAAAGCCACAAGGCCGAACGGTACAGAATCGATCAATCAGCGAGATGCCGTTTGTTTTCAAGGGCGTCTTAAAGGGGATCCGAACAACATGTATCTCGCCGCCCCCGTGATCGGTTTCATCGGTGAGCCTGACGATCCCGTAGGCGTCTGGACGCTGGAAATCACCCTCAAAGACAACTTGCGCAAGGTAGTCATGCCGCTCAAAGCAACATTCACGCTGAAGTAAGTGGTTCTTTACACCGCTGACCGCCGTTGTCAGCCTGGCTGTCGCGGCATAGAGCATCACTCCCAGCACCGCCAGATTGGCTGGGGTTGTCCACCACGTTTCAACCATTGTTGACGTCGATAGTCACCATCACGTCAATGAAGTTCTCATAAAAAATCCCCGGCGTAACATCCGCTCCATACCCAACCAATAACACCCCGGAGCACACCATCATGAAACGCCAAACCCTTCTCAGCATCGCTTTCTCGGTTTTTGCAGTAAACGCTTTCGCCGCTTCCCCTGCTCACCCGGTCGTCGCTGAAGGCGGCTCGGATCGCCTGATTGAAAGCCGCGTCGCTGAAGGTGGTTCGGATCGTCTGATCGAGAATCGCGTCGCTGAAGGCGGCTCGGATCGTCTGATCGAAAACCGCGTCGCTGAAGGTGGTTCGGATCGTCTGATCGAGAATCGCGTCGCTGAAGGCGGCTCGGATCGTCTGATCGAAAACCGCGTCGCTGAAGGTGGTTCGGATCGTCTGATCGAGAATCGCGTCGCTGAAGGTGGTTCGGATCGTCTGATCGAAAACCGCGTCGCTGAAGGTGGTTCGGATCGTCTGATCGAAAACCGCGTCGCTGAAGGTGGTTCGGATCGTCTGATCGAAAACCGTGCAGCATGAATGAGTGGCTTTACCGCAACACTCGACCAAAGAACCCGGCCTCATCAGCCGGGTTTTTTCATTCCTTTTTTTAGTACCCGACTGCATCGATGTTCGCCCGAAGCAGCATAGATGCGGGTTTCAGCGAATTAGCGCCCGCACTGAATCATCAACAACGACCGTCCGTAACCCCGCCCCGACGCCCTCTCACCCTTCGCTATTCTTAACCACACACACCGCGGGCACGGCTTGCGGCATCAAAACCAGGAGTAAGGATCCGGGTAAGGAGTGCGCCACTTCAAACTGAGTATCAAATAATGAAAATGCTACTGATGGTCGAGTTTCCCCATGAGCCTTTCAACGCGTTTGTCAGGTCGGGGAAGGTCGGCGAAATCATGAACCGTATCCTGGACACCATTAAGCCCGAGGCGACTTATTTCACTGAGCAAGATGGCATGCGAAATGGGATTTTTTTGATCGATATCGTGGATCCCTCCGAAATACCCGGGTATGCGGAACCCTTCTTCCTCAACTTCCAGGCCAACTGCAAATTCCGTGTGGTCATGAACCCGCAGGACCTGCAAAACGCCGGTCTGGAGGAACTCGGAAAAGCGTGGGCGTGAGGTTCGATCAATGAGCCGGGTGATGGCATCTGGAGTGCCTCACCCCGGTCGATGTCCTAAGCCGTAATGCGATCTGTAGCAGCTGCCGAGCTCGCGAGGCTGCGTTCGGCTGCACAGCAGTCGTAAGATCAGAACTTGCGGTGCATCAGGCAGACCGCGTCAGTCGGATTCACGACTGCTTCGCAGCCGAACGCAGCCTCGCGAGCTCGGCAGCTGCTACAAGGAGTGCGCCGCAGCTGAAATGACTGAAGGCGCACTGCACTTACTGAACGGTTTTCAGCTTGACCACATCACCGGAGATTTTGGTGGTGTAGCCGGTCAGGACCCAAGCCCAGAACCAGTTTTCCTGCACTTGGGTGTTGATCATGGCATCGCCGCCCTTGGCTTTGATCGCCGCATCCTGAGCGCGGATGAAGCGGTTGTTCTGCTGGATCGGGATGACGCCGAACAGCAGCAGGCCAGTGGCGGTCGCTTCACTGTGGCCGACAACGGTGTACTGGCTGCTGTCGTATTGCTGGGTCTTCATCGGGGTGCCGGTGCAACCCGCCAGAACCAGGCCAAACAGGGCTACGGCAACCGCTTTGCTGAGGTAATTCACTGTGTCACTCCATTAGAAATACCCGGGATCCATCTCTCGGGCGGCGCATACTCTAACGGATGAAGTGGCCCATTGATATCACTCAGCACTGAAAAAAGCGGATCGATAAGGCTCCGATCATTGCGGCTGAAACGTCTGCAGATAGGCCAACAGGTTTTCGATCTTTTCCGGATCGCTGAGGCCCCAGAAAATCATGCGGGTGCCGGGGACCACTGTTTTTGGCGCTTCGATGTAGGCGGTGAGAGTTTCGCGGGTCCAGACGACGCCTGATGATTTCATCGCGTCTGAGTACTGGTAGTCCGCCGTGCTGCCCGCAGGGCGCCCGAAAATCGCATTGAGTTGCGGACCAAAAAAACCTCGCGCCGAACTCCCTACCTGGTGGCAGCCGCCACAGACTCGCTTGAACAGTTTCTCGCCCGCCTCGGCATCGCCAGCCGCTGCTGCTTGCGTACTGAACAACCCCATGTTGAGCATCAAGGCCAAGGTGAGTACGACGGCGTTTTTCATGTTCGGCTCCAAATCAGGTGCGGCTGACAGCAAAAGCGGGTGGCTATTTCATCATGACTGGCGCCCACATCGAAGCCTTGAAGCTAATCTATAACTCTCTTTGCTCCATTAGCGCCGCTGCAGAAGGGCCAGAATGAAATCCATCGTACTGGCGCTGGCTCCCCGTGATGATTAGAGTGCAAACGATGTCCGTCATACCTGTTGAAAGTCCTCCAGTAATGTTGGTTCCGGCTCACCCCGCCGACCTGGACAATCTTGTGGCCATTCGAATTGAGGCCATGCGCGAAAGTCTTGAACGGATTGGGCGATTTGATCCGATACGTGCACGTGAGCGTTTTATCAACGGTTTTGATTGTCGCAACACGCGTCACATTGAGCTGGCCGGTGAGCGAGTCGGTTTTATTGTGGTCAAGCCTCAGCTGAACGAACTGCTACTTGACCACTTGTATGTGCGACCGAATGCTCAGGGAACAGGTGTAGGTTCTGCTGTCCTCGAACAGATTTTCAAAGAAGCGGATGCCGCCGCGCTCCCTGTCAGGGTGGGCGCGCTCAAAGAGAGCGCTTCGAATCGGTTTTACATCCGTCATGGCTTCCAATTCGTCGAAAGCGGCGAGTTCGACAATTACTATGTTCGTCCGAACGCTGCACCTTGACGCAGTTTTTTACACCGCCTCGATCAGGAGCGAATGTTTCCGCGAGGCCAAAGGCACGGTTGCACCGGTCGAGGGGAAGAAGGCCTGGTTGCCCAACCGCCCCTCTGATCAAGCCCGCTCCCACATTTTTTGAGCTGCATGGTCCCGGCTACTTGGACTCGACATACACCCCTTGTGGGAGCGCGCCTGCTCGCGATGAGGCCATCGCGCTGGTTGGCGTCGATGCCGCAACAGCAACAGTGTCCGCCTGAGCCATCTCGGGCTTTGCCTCCGCGCCCTCCCCGTTCAGCGCCTTGTTCATCTTCACCGTATCCAACGCGCCGACCCATTTGGCAATGGCCATGGTGCCGACGCCGTTGCCGATGGTGTTGGTGATCGCGCGTGCTTCCGACATGAACCGATCGACGCCCAGCAACAGCACCATGCCCGCCACCGGAATGGTGCCGAGGGAGGACAGCGTCGCCGCCAGGATGATGAACCCCGAACCGGTCACCCCCGCCGAGCCTTTGGAGGTGAACATCAGCACCGCCAGCACGATCAACTGGTCCATGAGGGTCAGCGGCGTGTTGGTCGCCTGGGCAATGAAGATCGCGGCGATGGTGTAGTAGATCGCCTGGCCGTCCGGGTTGAAGGTCAAGCCCGAGGGAATGATCATCCCGGCGACGGGTTTGGAAACGCCGGCCTTTTCCATCTTGGAAATCATCTGCGGCAGCACCGATTCCGAAGAGCTGGTGCCCAGTACGGTGAACAGTTCTTCCTTGATGAACTTCAGAAATTTCCACAGGCTGAAACCGCTGTAACGGCAGATCGGCCCGAGCACGAAGATCACGAACACCGCGCAGGTCAGGTACACGCACGCCATCAGTTTGCCGAGGGAGAACAGCGAACCGAAGCCGTACTTGCCGATGGTAAAGGCAATCGCCCCGAAGGCACCGATGGGGGCCAGACGCATGACCATGTTGACGATGCGAAACATCCCTTGCATCAGGCTATCCAGCGTGTCGACGAACACTTTTGCGCGCGGCCCGACATGCGCCAGGGCAACACCCAGCAGAATGGAGAACAGCAGGATTTGCAGGACGTTGCCTTTGGCGAAGGCATCCACGATGGTGTCGGGGATGATGTTCATCACAAAGTCCATGAACGACGCATGTTTCACCGCCGTGGTGTAGGTCGCCAGACTGGACGTATCCAGCGAGGCGACATCGATGTTCATGCCTGCGCCGGGTTTGAACACATCGACCACGACCAGGCCGACCACCAGCGCCAGTGTGGAGACCACTTCGAAATAGAGCAGCGCCCGGAAGCCGACACGCCCCAACTCTTTCATGTTCTCCATGCGCGCAATGCCCGTCACCACCGTGAGGAAAATCACCGGGGCAAGCAGCATTTTGATCAGTTTGATGAACGCGTCACCCAAGGGTTTGAGCGCAGCTCCAGTCTCGGGAATGAACACCCCGACAATGGCACCGAGGATGACCGCGATGAGCACTTGTACGTAGAGTTTGCCAAATATTCTTTTCATGACAGGGCCCTGATTTTTTATTGTTGTCAGGAAATGCCAAAGGGTCAGATTCAGCGATCTGCCCCTTGGCGCTGTGCCGCAGTACGACTTTGAATCGGTGGGAAATATCAGCGGTTGATCAACGCAATGACTGCATCGGTGATCTGCCGGGTGGTGGCCGTGCCGCCCAGATCCGGGGTATGCAAACCGCTTTCGGTCACGGCTTCGATGGCCGACATCAGCTGTTTCGCCGCGGCCGCTTCGCCCAGGTGCTCGAGCATCATTGCCGCGGTCCAGAATGTGGCGATCGGGTTGGCCACGCCTTTGCCGGTGATGTCGAAGGCCGAGCCGTGGATCGGTTCGAACATCGAGGGGAATTTGCGTGACGGGTTGAGATTGGCAGTCGGCGCGATGCCCAGGCTGCCGGACAATGCGGCGGCCAGATCGGACAGGATGTCAGCGTGCAGGTTGGTGGCGACGATTACGTCCAGCGTCGACGGTTTGAGCACCATGCGCGTGGTTACGGCGTCGACCAGTTCCTTGTCGATCTTCACGTCCGCAAAGTCCTTGGCGACTTCGTAGAAGATCTCGTCCCACAACACCATGCCGTGACGCTGGGCGTTGGATTTGGTGACCATGGTCAGGTGCTTGCGCGGACGGCTGCGCGCCAGTTCGAAAGCAAAACGGTGAATGCGCTCGACCCCGGCACGGGTGAACACCGACACTTCGGTGGCGACTTCTTCCGGCAGGCCCCGGTGCACGCGACCGCCGTTGCCGGAGTATTCGCCCTCGGAGTTTTCACGCACCACCACCCAGTCGATCTGATCACCGTTATGCAGCGGGCTTTTCACCCCTGGCAGGACGCGGGCCGGACGCACGTTGGCGTACTGGTCGAAGCCCTGGCAGATCGGCAGGCGCAGGCCCCACAGGGAAATGTGATCCGGCACATTGAGCGCACCGACCGCGCCGAAGAAAATCGCATCGAAGGTTTTCAGTTCTTCCAGGCCACCTTCAGGGATGTAGTAGCCGTTTTTCAGGTAGTTATCCGAGTTCCAGTCGAAGTGTTTGAAGGCCAGTTCGAAGCCGGACTTTTTCGACAAGGCTTGCAGCACTTCGACGCCCGCTGCGATCACTTCCACGCCGATGCCATCACCTGGAACCGCAGCAATTTTGTATGCGTTCATCATCAACTCCACTCTCGTTACGTTCTTGTTGTGCCTGTCGAACGGGGGTGTTCAAGCAGGGTGTGAGCGGAGTATATGTAGTGAGCAAATGAGCGTGAGTTACTCCAAATCACTACATAGATGAATTTGAGTTACCAATGAGCCAGACCCTGGATTTGTCATTTTTCTACCTGCTGGCCAACAAAGGCAGCCTCGCCGCGACGGCGCGAGAGCTGGGCGTGACCCCGCCGGCGGTGAGCAAACGCCTGACCGCGCTGGAAGCACGGCTGGGCATCCGCCTGGTCAACCGCACCACGCGCTCGATGAGCCTGACCTCGGAAGGTGAACTGTATTTTTCCCATGCCGCGCGCATCCTGACGCAGATCGATGAGGTCGAGCAGCTCATCAGCAGCAGCCGGGCAACGCCGAAAGGCCTGATTCGCGTCAACGCGTCTTTGGGTTTCGGTCGTCGCTACATCGGCCCGGCATTGGGCGCGTTCTTCGCGCAATACCCGGAGGTGGAAATACAACTGGAAATCAGCGATCACCCGCTCGACCTGGCAACTCACGGGTTTGACCTGGGCATTCGTTTTGGCACGCTGCCGGATGCGGCCTTTCATGCGCGCAAGATTGCCTCCAATCGCCGCCTGCTCTGCGCCTCGCCGCTGTACCTGGAAAAGCATGGCGTGCCGCAACGCCTGGCGGATTTACAGCAACACAACTGCATCTTCCTGCGGCAAAACGAAACGCCCTACGGCGTATGGAGCTTTACCAACGGCGGGCGCACGCAAAACGTCAAAGTGCGTGGCGCGTTAGGCTGCAACGACGGTGAAGTGGCCCTCAATTGGGCGCTGGAAGGTCATGGGATTCTGCTGCGGGCCGAATGGGACATCGCCCGCTACGTGCGCAGTGGCCGTTTGCGCCTGGTGCTGGAGGACCAGACACCGACCCGCGCCGATGTCTATGCCATCTACCCGCAACAGTTGCACCTGTCGGCGCGAGTGCGCAGCCTGATCGATTTTCTGGTCGAGCGTTTCAAGCACATCGATCACTTGGATGAACCGGAATCTGTGCTCGACTGAACGGCGCTACGACAGATTGAGTGCCACGGCGGCGCGGATCAGCGCCTTCAAGGCTGTTTCATCAATCCGGTCGCCCTCATGAATATCGATGGCACGCCGGGTGTTGCCATCGAGGCTGGCGTTGAACAGTCCTGAAGGGTCTTCCAGCGAGGCGCCCTTGGCGAACGTCATCTTCACGGCATTCTTGTACGTCTCGCCGGTGCAGATGATGCCGGCATGGGACCACACCGGAACGCCCCGCCACTTCAACTCCTCGACCACATCGGGGTCGGCCTGTTTGATGAGCGCTCGAACCCGAGCGAGCGTCTCGCCCCGCCAATCATCCAGTGCCTTGATTTTCGCCTCGATCAGCGCAGAGGCAGAGCCTTGCCCCTCAGTGTCCTTTGAACCGGCCGTCTCCTTGCTCATGGTGGTTATCCCTCTTCATAATGATTGTCGCTCGCCTGCCTCTGGAGTATCGCTGACAGAACTACAACGCAGCCGCTGCAGTTTGACCCACAACGGGGCGTTTGCCTTCAAATCTCCGATGAGTGCAACCACTCACGGAATAGCAAAACAAGGACGTAGCAACAGTGGAAAAGGAAATTATCTTGATGCGTCATGGCCAGCCAGATCTGGCCGTGCAAGACAAAGTTTCAGCGCGCGATATGAAACGCTGGATCGAGCAATACGACCTGTCAGAAATCATCGACCAACCCGCCCCGCAATCGAGTGTGGCGCTGGCGCGTACCGCCAGAATGATCGTGTCGAGCAGTGCGCCCCGGGCGCTGACGTCGGTTCGAGCGCTAGGCCTTCAAGCCAGCGTTGTCGATGATATGTTCTGCGAAGCGCAACTGCCCCATGGACGATGGACACTGCCGCGCCTTTCACCGTTTACGTGGGCATTTATTCTTCGTGTTTTATGGTTGTGCGGTTTCTCGGGGAAGGTCGAGTCAGCCAGTAAGGCCAGAATGCGCGCCAATACGGCAGCTCAACGGCTTCAATCCCTTGCCGACGAAGGGCCTGTTTTACTGCTCGGTCATGGAATAATGAATCGAATGATTGCCAAGCACCTGGAGGCTACCGGATGGATTCGCCATACCAGCAATGGTAACCAGTACTGGAGCGCGACGGCCTATCGTATGAAACCGCGTTAAGGTACGACGACAGCCACAGACTGAATCCTGGCGCCCTGGCTGGTGGTCAAATTGGAGCTAATATTCATCTGTATTCCTCTGCAAAGGACTGCAATCAGGAGCCGGCTCAAGTTACTGACCAAATGGAATCGCATGATCGTGCGGTTGCAGATCGAGCACGAAATCAGTGCCCGGGATTTCGAGAAGTTCAGCTGGAAACTGGGCATCCCTTGAGGAGACTGGGTGATGTTCGCATCCACCCGGAGACACAGCCAGAGGAGCAGGAGATCGTCCCGGCTTGAATAGAGGCCCGATGCCGGTCCGCGACATCGTGACAGGAGGCGTTTGAGATGCAACTCATCACGTTGAAAATCGACAAACCGGAAGCGACGAATTTCATCTTTGGTCAGACGCACTTCATCAAGTCCGTTGAAGACCTCCACGAAGCGTTGATAAACGCCGTGCCAGGTATCCAGTTTGGCGTGGCTTTTTGTGAAGCCTCCGGCAAATGCCTGGTGCGATGGTCTGGCACCAATACCGCCATGATCGAGCTTGCGCAGAAAAACGCGCAAGCCATCGCCGCCGGCCATAGCTTCATCATTTTCCTCGGCGACGGTTTCTATCCGCTGAACGTGTTGAACGCCGTCAAAATGGTGCCAGAGGTGTGCCGCATTTTTTGTGCAACAGCCAATCCAACCGAAGTGATTCTTGCCGAGACGGAGCAGGGACGCGCGATCCTGGGCGTCGTGGATGGCTTCTGTGCCGAAGGCATTGAAGGCGACGAAGACATCCTGTGGCGCAAGAATTTGTTGCGGCAGATTGGCTACAAGCTGTGAAACACGTTTCGCGGCTGAGCTAACGATGGGCTGCCGCCGTCGACAGCCTCACCTGCCGGAATTATGCACGAGTTGCTCAACGAAGAACTCCACGTGCCCTCTCGGATGAGTCGGCAATGGCCAGCTGTCGACGTTGTGAGCAAGGGCCTGGAAAGCTTGAGCGCACTTGGAACGAGGGAAGGCTTCAAACACTGCGCGTCCCTTCTGCACGGCTTTGTGCGCACTTTCGTCGTTCGGCACCGCGCCGACGTATTGCAGCGAGACATCCAGGAACATTTCGGTAATCTTTTCCAGCTTGGCAAACAGATTGCGGCCTTCCGCCGGACTGCCCGTCATGTTGGCCAGCACGCGAAAACGCTGCAGACCGTAGTTCAGGTTGAGCAACTTGATCAGCCCGTAGGCGCCGCTGATCGAGGTGGGTTCATCGCACACCACCACCAGCACTTCCTGAGACGCGCGGATGAAGTTGATCACTGAACCACCGATACCGGCGGCCGTATCGATGATCAGCACATCCAGTTTGTCGCCGATATCGCTAAAGGCCTGGATCAGCGCGCGGTATTGCGCAGGCTCCAGATGAGTCATGTTCTGCAAACCAGAAGAGGCCGGGGCCACACGAATGCCTCCAGGCCCAGGCATGAGTGCCTCGGACAGCTCGCAACGCCCTTCGAGAACATCGGCCAGTGTGTAGCGCGGAGTCAGCCCCAGCAGAATATCGATATTCGCCAGGCCAAGATCGGCATCCAGCAATACGACGCGCCGCCCCATTTTTGCCAACGCCAACGAGAGGTTAACCGCTACCGTTGTCTTGCCCACGCCCCCTTTACCGCCAGTCACAGCGATAACTTGCACGCAATGCACATCATCCATTTGTCTTTCCCTTCCCTGCGCATCGTGTGCCAGCACGTAATGGCACCCTCCAGATGCCGCAAGAATAGCTGAAAAGCGCGCAATAGCTGCTTTATCTCCCGACGAGAGGCATTTTGCCGGCCTCCATCGAATCGTTTCAACGAAAAGGCCGGCAAAAACCACCAAAACGTCTAGATCCACACATCATTCATTGCGGTTCTTTCCCCGGCTTGATCACCGGTATTCAGCACACCTCGCGGCTCGATCAGCAACAGTTTCACCTCGCGTTCTGCATAAGGCTTGTGTTCGACGCCCTTGGGGACAACGTACATTTCTCCCCGCCCAACCACGACGGCCCGCTCCCGAAGATCGATGCGAAGCTCGCCTTCAAGGACGATGAAGGCTTCATCGGTATCGGCATGGGAATGCCAGACAAAGTCGCCTTCGATTTTCACCACCTTGAACTGATAGTCGTTCATTTCGGCAATCACCTTTGGCGCCCATTGCTCGCTGAACAAGGCATATTTTTCGGCAAAGTTAATCGCGGTGCAGGCCTGGGAATTCATTTAAGTCACCCTCATTGGACAAGATATCGAGCCCTGACTCTAGGGATGACCTAACGCTGCGTATTGCATGATTGTGCAAGTTGGCCGGGACCCTGCTCAATCAAGGCCCAACCTCTTCAGCCACCGGCCGGGGGAGACGCCGTAGGTCTGGACGAATTGACGCGTCATGTGACTTTGGTCGAAAAAACCTGCGCATACGGCCGCCTCTGCCATCGAGTGGCCCCCAATCATCAATGCTCTTGCCAGGTCGAGCCGGCGCTGGGTCATGTACCGATAGGGGCTTGTGCCGTACAGCGCCCGAAAATCACGGCTCAGGCTCCACCGGTCTCGACCACTCGCCTGGGATAACTCATCCAGGGTAATGACTCGATCCAGCGAGTCATGAATCAGCGCACGCGCGCGCTCGGCCGCTGCAAAATCAAATGACTTGCGCCGCCCACGCTGACCAGAGAGCGTATCCAGCGCCTGCGCGAGATCGTAAATGGCATCGTCTTCTTCCAGGGGTTCGATGCAAGCGTCGAGGTTTTGCAGCAGTACCTGGGTTGCGGCACCCAGCCGTGGGTCGCTCGATAAGCCACCCTCGATAAATGGCAACGGCTTGCCGCCCAGCACCTGCTGAATCAGGGCAGGTTCGATGTAGATCATCCGGTAATGAAAACCCGCTTCGGTACCGGCCTCACCGTCATGCACCTCGTCCGGGTGCAAGACGATGGTTTTACCGGGCAGGCTGTGGCGCTGGGATTTGCGGTACTGGAAACTTTGTACACCCGACAGCGTTCGCCCGATGGCGTAAGTATCGTGGCGATGCGGCGTAAAGCCATGGCCGCCAAAAAAGGCTTCGATGCGCTCCATCTTCAACGGCTGCGCCGAGCGCTTGACCCAATCCTTGTTGCCCTTGGTCTTAGTCATGTCCCTGTACCACTCGAATGATGTCAGTACGTTACCAGTGCGAGCGTCTGCTGTCCCAGACTCGTGACCCGTCTGAATCGGCCCTCTCAGCGTAGCCGTCAAATTTGTCTGTTCCCCTCGTGAACCAGTTTTGAGACCCGCAGTCATAGCCGTGCCGTAAAAGACGCTCGCCCAATGAAGCGCTCATGCGGTTATTGCTCATCTTTATCCCACCCTTATCGTCGTCAACTCATCAGAGCTGTCTGTTCATGCGCCCGACTGTCCGCTGCTGCCGCTTTATTTCGCTGTGCCTGATGCCTTTGTTTCCGCTGTTCGCCAGCCCCGCCCATGCCAGCGGGGAACGGCAACTGGTGGAAGTCATCAACGATTACCGCGCCGATCCCGACCGCTGCGCGGGGCGTGCGGTCAGGCCGTTACGGCCACTGGCGCTGAAATCGGACTTGTCCTTGCCGATCGGCTATGGCGGTGGTTTGCGGGAGGGGTTGAAGGCTAACGGCTATCAGGCTGTAACGGTACGGACCATCCGCCTGGTCGGCGCGCAAGATGCCGATGAGGCGTTCGACATGCTCCAGAGCGACTACTGTGGGGCGCTGCTCGATACCCAATACGCCGACATCGGTGTCACTCGTGCCCGCAGCGAATGGCGGGTGGTGCTGGCGCAACCGGTGCTCGACGGGCGTATCGGCGATTCGCGCGCTGCGGGCAAGACGTTGCTGGCGCAGGTCAACGCGGCAAGAGCCAGGCCACGCATGTGTGGGCGCCAACGCTTCGCCGCCGCACGGCCATTAACCTGGAACGCCGCCCTGGGCGCCGCCGCTCAAGGGCACAGCAAGGCAATGGCCTACGGCAACTACTTCGCCCACCAGGACCCCGACGGTGATATGCCGGCGGATCGCGCCAGAGCCGCCGGTTACCGCGGCCGGCAGATCGGCGAGAACATCGCCGCCGGGCAAGGCTCGCCCAGCCAGGCGATGTCCGGCTGGCTGGCCAGCCCCGGGCATTGCGCCAACCTGATGAACCCGATGTTTACCCAGGTCGGCGCCGCGTACGCCAGCGATTCGCGCAGCAACAAAGGGGTTTATTGGACGATGCTGTTTGGCGCGCCTTGAGTGAGGGTTTCGAACCGTCCATAGAAAATGGCTGGCGCTGGGGTCACAAGTTTGCGCCTACTTCAAGTCGAGACAGTAGGTGTAGTAACCCGTATCGCGCACATAGCCCAATGATTCATACAACCGTTGCGCGAGGTGATTGTCCGTGGCCGTTTCCAGCACCATGCCCTTGGCGCCGGTCAACAGCGCAAAGGCTCGGGCGGTGTTCATCAGCAACGTCCCTACCCCTCTGCCGCGGGCGGCAGGTGTGGTGAAGAGGTCGTTGAGCAGCCAGGTGCGGTGGGCGTCGATGGAGGAGAACGTCGGGTACAACTGGACAAAGCCGAGCGCTTCACCCGTGGAGTCCTCGGCGAAGAAAATCACCGATTCGTCCCTGGCGATGCGCTCTGCGATGAAAGCGCGAGACTGCATCAGGTTCGAGGGCTGGCCGTAAAAGCCTCGATAGGCGTCGAAGAGGCTGGCGACTTTATCGATGTGGGTTGCATCAACGCGCAGGACCTGGACGGCCATGTGGGTGGTCTCCGAACAGATGAATTACTTCGGTTGCGCCACGGTGCGCAAATAAGGTTTCAGCGTCTTGAAGCCATCCGGGTATTTCTTCCTGGCGTCCTCATCGGAGACCGAAGTGGGAATGATGACGTCCTCGCCCGGACGCCAGTTCACCGGCGTGGCAACGGTGTGCTTGGCGTTCAGTTGCAGAGAGTCGAGCAAACGCAGCACTTCATCGAAGTTGCGCCCTGCACTCATCGGGTAGATCAGCATCGCCTTGACCTTTTTGTCCGGGCCGATAATGAACACCGAACGCACCGTGGCATTGTCCACGGCAGTCCGTGCGCCGCCACTGGCATTCGGATGAATCATGTCGTAGAGCTTCGCCACCACCAGGTTCTCGTCGCCGATCATGGGATAGTTGACCGCATGCCCCTGGGTCTCTTCGATGTCTTTGGCCCAGGTCTTATGGTTACTGACAGGGTCGACACTGAGCCCGACGATTTTGGTGTTGCGCTTATCGAACTCCGGCTTGAGCCCCGCCATGTAGCCAAGCTCAGTGGTGCACACCGGGGTGAAGTCCTTGGGGTGCGAGAACAGAATCGCCCACTTGTCACCGATCCACTCATGGAAATGCAGCGGGCCCTCGGTGCTTTCAGCGGTAAAGTCCGGTGCTTCGTCGCCAATACGGATTGCCATGTTCGTTCTCCTTACAGTTGAGTCGTAGGGAAGTCGCCGGAACGC
Source organism: Pseudomonas sp. GR 6-02 (assembly GCF_001655615.1). GTDB lineage: Bacteria > Pseudomonadota > Gammaproteobacteria > Pseudomonadales > Pseudomonadaceae > Aquipseudomonas. The sequence continues at coordinate 2,090,061 of NZ_CP011567.1, read as the reverse complement.
TGGCTGCTGTTCCGGCGGCATTCGGTGTCTGTGTTGAACCGTCAACGCGGATCAGTATAGGAGACGCTCGAGGACCCGGTAGTTAGCCCCGTGCCCGCCCTGCCCCCTTTGATGACCGGGCACTCAAGCCTGCGAACTGCGCTCGACCGACACCGCAAGCGCAGATGTCCTGGCCAGCCAGTAATAGAGCATGCCCGGCACCACCAGCCCGACGATCCAGGAAATATCGACACCACCGAGCTGCGCGACCATTGGTCCGGAGTAGAAGTGAGTGTCGACAAAAGGCAGCTGGACCAACACACCGAGCACATACACGCTGATCCCCAACACATTCCAACGGCCATAACGCCCCGCCGGGTCGGACAACGCCGGGATGTCATAGCGCTCCTTGTTGATGAAGTAGTAATCCACCAGGTTGATCGCGCTCCACGGCGTGAAGAACGTCAGCAGGAAGAGGATGAAGTACTTGAACGTGCTCAGGAACGAGTACTGCCCCAGCAGCGCCAGCGTGGTGGACGCGCCGACAATCACCAGCACAAACAGCATGCGTTTACCGGCGGATATTTCGAAGCCACGACGAAAGCCACTGATGATGGTGGCCACGCACATGAAGCTGCCATAAGCGTTGAGGGTCGACACCGTGACCTTGCCGAACACCACGCTCAAGTACAGCAGGGAGGCCATCACCCCGGTACTGCCCAACCCGACGATGGTGGCGACTTCATGCCCACGAAAATTCGCGCCCGCCAACGCAGCGGCGAACACCCCCAGCACCATGGAAGCCTGGGCCCCCACCACCGTCCCCAGGCCGACGGCGGTGAACGTCTTCCAGGATGAGGTCTTGCTCGGCAGGTAGCGTGAGTAGTCGGCCACATAAGGGCCGAACGCGATCTGCCAGGATGCGGAAAGAGACACCGCCAGCAAGAAAGTACTCCAGCCGAAATGGCGGTTTTCCAGCAACAGACCGATATCGTTGAGCGTCATCAACCGGGTAAACAGATAGACGAAGGCGATGATGCCCAGCACGCTCGCCACCCTGCCCACCAGGTGGATGACCCGATAACCGAAGAGGGTCAGAAACGCGATGCAGGAGGCGAAAATCAGGATGCCGGCGCTGTCACTGACATGGACCAATTGAGCAATGGCCTGCCCCGACAGTACCGCGCCGGTGGCGCTGAAGCCGAGGTACATCAGACACACCAGCACAATCGGAATCGCCGCCCCATAGACCCCGAACTGCACGCGACTGGAGATCATCTGCGGCAGCCCGAGCTTGGGTCCTTGTGCAGCGTGCAGCGCCACCACCGCGCCGCCGAGCAACTGGCCGACCAGCAAACCAATGAGTGACCAGAACACATCGCCACCCAGCACCACGGCCAGCGCGCCGGTCACAATCGCCGTGATCTGCAGATTGGCGCCGAACCACAGGGTGAACTGGCTGTAGAGGCTGCCATGACGCTCGGCTTCCGGGATGTAATCGATCGAACGAGTCTCGATCAGGGGACTTCGCTGCTGGGTATCGCTGACCTTGGTCATTTTTGTGTTCTCTTCTTATTGAGGTAGACGCTAATGCCAGTGAGCCAAAGTGCAGAACCTGTGGGAGCGAGGCTTTCGTCGCTCAAATTTCTTAACTTACCGGCATTGGGGCGTGCTTTTATTTCTGTTGTTCCGTTACCGCCCACTTCTATCGAGCCAACAACCGAGTCTAGACATAACTACTCGTCAGCATCGCATTAGCGCGGTCGCCAACGAGATTGCATTAAGGCATCAGATCCAACGGCATCACCTGCCCTTTCGTTCGCTCGTCATACCAATGCTGCAGCACATCGGGTAAGCGGCCTTTCCAATCCGACGCGTTGGTGTAGTAACGGGCTCGGGAATTGTTCTGCTCATCGAACACCAGCAGCACTAGCCAAAATCGAACGTCCGCTGTACGCATGAGGATGGCGGCGTTGGTATTGCCCAGCCCGCGTACCCACATTTCAGTCACTTCGGCGCCCGGCAGGTCATTCGACTCATCGCCGATCAGCCTGGAACTGCTGCTGTCCACCAGCGTCTGGTAATCGTCCTTGAGCAATTGCCGCAATGCATCGTCTTCTTGCTGTGTACGCGCCAACCCCAGACTCAGCAAATCGTTGTCCAGAGCCAAGGGCTGTTCCGACGCGACATAGCGCCCGGCATAGAACACGCCCATGCCCGCACCACAATCGGCATCGGCGCCGTCCTGGGTGACATCAAGCACGCCGTTGATGGCTTGGAAGGTCAACGCGCATGCACCTTCGACGTAATGCGCCTGAGTGCCATCCAGTTTGGCGACGCCATCCAGGTCGCCAGAGTTGGCGCCGCTCGCGGCAGAAACTTCGAAGACGAGATGAGTCGAATCCCGACGCTTTGTCTTCAACTCAGCTCCCGTCGAAACGCCCCAGGGAATGCGCTGCCAAGTCGCGTCCCAGGTAAACGGAATGGCCGCGTGTTCGAGTTCAGTGATGCGCATCAAGTACTGTTGGCGCAGGCAATCGATTTGGTCTGCGCAGCGGTTACGTTGTTTCAACCACTGACGCTGGTCTGCTTTTAACGCTTTAGGGGCGGTGACTTTTTCCAGCGTCGAGCGCCAGACCGCTCCCAGTTTTTGGTCCAGCTTCGACGTGTAAGCGTCGGCGCAAATGGCTTTTTCACTGGAGCTGGCGGCGCTGGTGCAATCGAAGCTACTGGCATGGGCTGCGGCAGAGAATGCGAGAAACCCCAGCAGTAAAGCGCGGCGAGCGTTAGAGCAGAACAAGGTCGGGGGCATGGGCAGATTCCATTCTTTGAGCGCGCCAGTATGCCGAGACAAACGTGAAAAGGCGCTTGTTTTGGTATGGCTCGCTCGCCACAAATCCAGCAGGAAGCGTAAAGGAGCACGCGGATCCGGACTGGATTGCGTCGGAGCGTTTTCAGGCGGTGGTGCGGCGGCTACAGACGGATTGAACAAAAAACGGGCGCCATGATCGGCGCCCGTTTCATTTGAAGCGAGAGGGAAATACATCCAGGAACCACCGATGCTTTCAGATATTGATTTCGCTGGCCGGCACGACATCGATCCGCGCCACGGAACCGGTCAGATGCGCCAGATCCTTGTTGTGTTCGGTGATGATGTCTTCGGCGCTCATCGTGCCATTGTCGATTGTGGAATGAGCATCGGACGCCAGCACCACATCGTAGCCTCGCGATAATGCCTCACGGACCGTGGCGTTGACGCAGTAGTCGGTTTGCAGGCCGCAGATAATCAGGCGTTCGACGTCCAGCTCTTGCAGATGTTCATGCAGGTGGGTCTGGTAGAACGAATCCGGGGTGGTTTTGCGCACGCGCAGGTCTTGGGGTGACGTCTTCAGGCCGTCTGCCAGTTGCCAGCCTTCGGCGCCGTATTGCAGCAGGTCGCCCTCTTCTTCGTGCTGGATCAGGATGACCGGAATATTGGCGACTCGGGCTTTGGTGCTGAGGCCGTTGATGGTGTCGATGACGCGCTGGATGTCGAAGCATTCATACTCGCCGGTGCACAGCGCGCGTTGGACATCGATGATCAGGAGTGCGGTGCTCATGGCTTCCTTCCTTAGACAGGTCGCTGGAACGATGGATTTCAACTCCCTTCTAGCCTGTAGCAACTTGCGAGGCTAAGTTTTGCGAGGATACGTTCAAGGGTCGGGGATCGAGGCCACCCAGGGAGTCGGGGTGGCCGATGATCGCCTGTTTCAGTAACCGAGCGACAGCCCGGTATTGCGCCGTGGATCGTTCGCCCCATAGAAGCGGTTCTTGCCCACGGGTTTGCCTTCCAGCGAAGGCGCACCTACCAGAATAGCTGCAATATGGTTGGGGTCCTGCGGGCCGGCAAACTTGTGGCCCCAACTTTCGAGCATCTTCTTGGTGTCCGGGCTGGTGGCGAAGTTCTCCAGGTTGGTTTCTTCCGGCAACCACTGCTGGTGGAAACGCGGCGCATCCACCGCTTCCTGGATGTTCATGCCGTAGTCGATCACGTTGAGCATGGTCAGCAGGGTCGCGGTGATGATGCGGCTGCCACCGGGAGTGCCGACGACCATGACGACTTTGCCATCTTTGGTGACGATGGTCGGGCTCATGGACGACAGCGGTGCCTTGCCGGGGGCAATGGCGTTGGCCTCCCCTTGTACAAGGCCGTACATGTTCGGCACGCCGATTTTCGAGGTGAAGTCGTCCATTTCATCATTGAGGATGACCCCGGTTTTGCTCGCCATCACGCCGGCGCCGAACCAGTCGTTGAGGGTGTAGGTCACCGATACCGCGTTGCCCCATTTGTCGACGATCGAGTAATGGGTGGTGTTGCTGCCTTCGTGGGGCGCTACGCCAGGTTTGAGCTCGCGGGACACGCCGGCCTTTTGCGGATCGATGGCGGCGCGGATTTTGGTCGCGTAGTTTTTATCCAGCAAATGGGCGATCGGATTTTTCACGAAATCCGGGTCGCCGAGGTAGCTGTTGCGGTCCACATACGCGTGGCGCATCGCTTCGATCTGGTAGTGCATGGCCTGCGCCGAGCGGTAGCCGAGGTCTTTCATCGGGTAGCCGTCGAGGATGTTCATGATCTCGCAGATCACCACACCGCCGGAGCTTGGCGGCGGCGCCGAGACCACGTGGTAGCCGCGGTAGTCGCACTCGATGGGTGCCAGTTCGCGGGTCTGGTATTTGTCGAGGTCGGCCTGGGTGATGATGCCCTTGTTGGCCTGGCTGGAGGTGACAATAGCGTCGGCCACCCAGCCTTTATAGAAACCGTCGGCGCCCTTCTCGGAAATTTCCCGCAGGGTTTTGCTCAAGTCTTTTTGCACGAGTTTCTGCCCGACCTGCATCGGCTCGCCATTGCTCAGGAAGATCGAGCCCGAGTCGCGCATGTCTTTCTTGAAGACGTCTGTGGCGTACTCCAGTAAATCGACATCGCCCTGCTCCAGCACAAAACCGTCTTCGGCAAGTTTGATCGCCGGGGCGATCACTTCCTTGCGAGGTTTGGTGCCGAATTTCTTCAGCGCCAGCTCCATGCCAGACACAGTACCCGGCACGCCGACGGCCAAATGGCCGCGGGTGCTGAGATCAGGGATGACGTTGCCCTGTTTGTCGAGGTACATGTCGGCCGTGGCGGCCAGAGGTGCTTTTTCACGGAAGTCGAGGAAGGTCTTGCGCCCGTCCGCCAATTGAATCGTCATGAAGCCGCCGCCGCCCAGGTTGCCTGCAGCGGGGTACACCACCGCCAGCGCATAACCCACCGCCACCGCCGCATCGACAGCATTGCCGCCATTCTTGAGGACATCGACGCCAACGTGGCTGGCCAGATGCTGGGCGGTGACAACCATGCCGTTTTCGGCCGCGACCGGGGCGACGGAGGCCGCATGGGCCATCAGGCAGCTCAGCGCCAATGAGGTCGCCATGAGCGATTTGGCAAAAGGTTCGAACTTCATGGGTCGGTCTCTTTTTTGTTTTTAGGCTCTGTAGAAAAACAGAGGGAACGGTTCAAAAGCAGTTGGCAAGTATGGCTGCTATTGCGTATTGCGCCTCCCCGGCGAGGCAGTATGCTGGGCCCCTGTTCAGCACGTGTGCGGAGTCCGCCGGCATGACCTACACCTTTACCACCCTGGCGTCGCCGGTCGGCGAGTTGAAGCTGGTCGCGAAAGGCACGCGTCTGGCGGCCATCCTCTGGGAAAACGACAAACCCGGCCGGGTAAGACTGGGGCCGATGAGTGAAGCGGCGGACAACCCGATCCTGATACGCGCCGCACAGCAGTTGCGGGAATACTTTGCCGGCACGCGTAATCAGTTCGAGCTGGAACTGGACTTTGCCGGGACGGACTTTCAGAAGCAGGTGTGGCAGGCATTGCTGACGATTCCGTTTGGCGAGACGCGCAGCTACAGCGAGATAGCCCGGCAGATCGGCAATCCCAGCGCGGTTCGGGCGGTGGGTGCGGCCAACGGCAAAAATCCGATATCGATCGTCGCGCCGTGTCATCGGGTGATTGGGGCGTCGGGGAAATTGACGGGGTTTGCCGGGGGGCTTGAGGCGAAAGAACGGTTGCTGACGCTGGAAGGCTGTGAATGGTCGGGGGCCGGCAGGATGGGTGATTTGTTTTGACTGAATGGGCACCGACACGAGCAGCCTGACTTATTCATTCTCCAGTGCAAACGCCTCGACAATCTGCTCAATCACCGCCCGCACCCGCGCGGTGTGGCGCAGGTCCGCATGGGTCACCAGCCACACTTCATACGGCAGCGGGCGCGTGCGTTCCGGCCAGAGCCTGACCAGCCCATCGCGCTCGCCCATGTACACCGGGATCTCCCCCACCCCGAGACCTGCGGCAATCGAACGACGCACCAGCAGGCTGGAACTCAGGCTGGCGACAATCCGCCCACGGCTCAGGGGTTCCGAGACCAGGGTCATGTTCTTGTTGCCCTGCAAGTACGGCTGATACACCACCAGATCATGCCCCTCGAAGGCCGAGCCCGGTTGCGGCATGCCGTTGGCCTCGACATAACTTCGCGAGGCGAACAGCCCCACCGGCCAGCGCGCGATGCGCCGGGCGATCAGGTCGGGGTTGTCCGGCCGGGTGTTGCGCACGGCGATGTCGGCTTCACGCTTGGCCAGGCTGAGGATTTGCGTGGAGGCGTCTAACTGCACCCGCACGTCGGGGTGCACCGCATGCAAACGAGCGATGGCCGGGATCAGAAAATCGATGGCCAGAGAATCGGTAGTGCTGACGCGCACATTGCCGATCAATCGTTCGTCGAGACCCTGAATCTGTCGCTCCAGCTCAAATGCCGAGAGCTCCATCTTTTCCACGGATTGCAACGCCGCTTCGCCGACCGCTGTCAGCGCATAGCCCTCGGAGGTGCGCAGAAACAGGGTCGCGCTCAACGATTTTTCCAGCGCGGCGATTCGCCGGCCGACGGTTGCCTGATCGACCTTCAGCACCCGCGCTGCACCGCGTAATGTCGATTCGCGACAAACCGCCAAAAACACTCGCGCATCATCCCAATTCATGGCGTTTCCTGTAGCGATGCATATACGCATCATCGTAGCGCGAAATCGCAGCAATATTGCATCAGCGTTCCTCGATATGCTGGAGGCCAAGCACAAATTCACAGGACCGCTCCCATGCACAGCACCTCCCTCGACACTGGGCGCAGCGCGATCTGGCTGCCGATCTTCGCCGGCCTCTGCGCCAGCCTGGTCAGTATTGGTCTGGCGCGTTTTGCCTACACGCCGTTGATACCGTCGTTGATTCAGGCCCAGTGGTTTTCCGCCAGCGACGTGGTGTACCTCGGCGCCGCCAATCTGGTGGGCTACTTGATCGGCGCACTGATCGGCCATCCGCTGGCCCGTCGCACATCCAACAAAGCCGCTTTGCGGCTGATGATGCTGGCGGTGACACTGGCATTTTTTGCCTGTGCCTTTCCGTTATCGGTGAGTTGGTTCTTCGGTTGGCGATTGCTGTCGGGGATTGCCGGTGGCGCGATCATGGTACTGGTGGCGGCGACCGTGTTGCCCCATGTGCCCACCTCGCGCCGAGGCCTGGCCAGCGGTGCGATTTTCCTGGGCATCGGCTTGGGCATTGCCGGCTCAGGCACCCTCGTTCCGCCGCTGCTGAGCCTTGGCTTACAGAACACTTGGCTTGGGCTCGGCGCCTTGGCCTTGATTCTGACCGCCGCCAGCTGGTTTGGCTGGCCGTCATCCGATGCCAATGAAACGGCTGCACCACACGCTCAGCACACCAAATCGCCGTTTGATCCCAACCTTTATCTGCTGTTTGCACAGTACGCGTTCATGGCTGCCGGGCTGGTGCCAGCCATGGTGTTTCTGGTGGATTACGTGGCACGCGGCCTCGGTGCCGGGCCCCATGTCGGTGCACTGATCTGGGTGATGTACGGCCTCGGCGCGATAGTCGGGCCGGTGAGTTATGGCTTTCTGGCCGATCAACTGGGGGCGAAGCTGAGCATCCGCGTGGTCCTGGTGGTACAGGCGATTGCCGTCGGCCTGCTGGCTATATCGAGTTCGTTCACCGCCCTGGCCCTGCTGGCAGTCATCCTCGGTTCGTTCCCACCGGGCATCGTGCCGCTGGCGCTGGCCCGAGTGCATGAGCTGGTGCCACAACACCATCACCAGCAAGTGGCCTGGAGCCGCGCCACGGTTTCATTCGCAACCTTTCAGGCCATCGCCGGGTTTGCCTACTCGGCGCTGTTCAACGCCAGCGGCGGTCATCACGGGTTACTGTTCGTCATCGCGGCCGGGGCCATCGTCGTCGCACTCTTGCTGGAACAGGCCTTGCGCTTGCTGAACCTGCGCGACCGGATGATGCCGGTGGGTTGTTCATGATCGCGCAACCCAAGTTTGCGGCTATCGATAACCACGCGCCTGCACGTTGAACAACTGCGCATAGCGCCCACCCGCCGCGACCAGGCTGTCGTGATCGCCTCGCTCAAGGATCGACCCCTGGTCCAGCACGATGATGTGGTCGGCATTGCGCACGCTGGAGAAGCGGTGAGAAATCAGCAACGTCATGCGCCCTTCGGTGTGTTGGCTGAAATGCTCGAACACCGCCGCTTCCGCCGCCGGATCCAGGGCCGAGGTCGGTTCGTCCAGGATCAGGATATCGGCGTCGCGGCGCATGTAGGCGCGAGACAAGGCGATCTTCTGCCATTGCCCACCGGACAGTTCCTGCCCACCGGCAAACCATCGCCCCAACTGCGTGGCATAACCACGATCCAGACGCTCGATGAAAGGCGCGGCCATGCCTTCGGCGGCCGCTTGCTGCCAACGGGTTTCATCGTTGAACGCCAGGGTGTCGCCCACACCAATGTTCTCGCCGACGGAGAACTGGTAGCGAATGTAGTCCTGGAAAATCACGCCGATGCGCCGTCTCAGCGCCTCTTCTTCCCAGGCCTGCAAATCACTGCCGTCCAACAAAATGCGGCCCTGATCAGGGCGATACAACCGCGTCAGCAACTTGATCAGCGTGGTTTTACCCGAGCCGTTTTCCCCCACCAGCGCGACACTGTGTCCGGGCAACAGATGCAGATCGATGCCCTGCAAAGCAGCGCGGCTCGCCCCCGGATAACGGAAACCGACACTCTCGAAACGCAACCCATCGCCGGGCACCGCACCCACTGTAAGGCTTCCGGCATCGGCCACCACCGGTTCGGCCAGATACTCATAGAGGCTCGACAGGTAAAGACCATCCTCATAGAGACCGCTGATCGCGCTCAAGCTGCTGCTCACCGCCGTCTGCCCCTGCTTGAACAGCACCAGGTACATGGTCATTTGCCCGAGGCTGATGCTGCCGTGAACGGTATCGACCACGACCCATGCATAGGCCAGATAAAACGCCGCGGTGCCCAGCAGTCCCAGCACAAATCCCCAGCCATCGCGACGCAACGTCAGGCGCCGGTCTTCGGCGTAGAGACGAGCAAACGTGTCCCGATAACGCTGCAACAACAGCGGCGCGAAGCCGAACAGCTTCACCTCTTTGATGTAGCCCTCATGGGAGAGCAGTGTCTCGATGTAGTTCTGCTGCCGACTCTCCGGCGCCCGGCGCGTGAACAGCCGAAAGGCATCCCCGGAAAAGTGCGCTTCGGCAAAGAACACCGGCAATGCCCCGACCACCAGCAGTACCAGCGCCCAGGGCGAAAAATGCACCAGCAACACGCCAAAGCTGATCAACACGATCAGGTTCTGGATCAGCCCCAGCGACTTCATCACCAGCGCCAATGGCCGGGTCGATGCCTCGCGCCGCACCCGAACCAGCTTGTCGTAGAACTCGGAGTTCTCGAACTGCACCAACGATAACGTCTGGGCCTTCTCCAGAATCATCGTGTTGACCTTCTGCCCCAACTGCACCCGCAACAGCGACTGCTGCACCGACAGCGCACGCTGCGTCCCGGACAGCAACGCAAGCACGCCCGCTTCAAACAGCACATAACGCACGACCGGCCACAACGGTGCGCTGCCCTGTTGCGCGTGCAACTGCATCGCGGTAACTACCGCGTCGACAATCCGCTGCCCCAACCAGGCTGCCAGTGCTGGCAGCACACCAGCGATCAGCGTCGCCAGCACCAACCCCAGAAACAGCCCGCGGGACGTACCCCAGACCAGCAACAAGGCACGCCTCGCCTGGTCGAGCAAAGAGGCGAAACGGGTAAGGACAGGCATGGGCGATGGACTCGGTGGCGGATGTAAAGGGGCGCTGCAGGTCATATGGTATGTGGAATGAGCGACGCCCGCTTTACGTGGATATGAGGTGATAAGCCTCGCCTCGCCCATAGGAAAAACATCTAAAAAAGTATCGTCGCTCACCACGTTTTAGCGCTTTGCTATGAGGAGTCAATGCCTATCGGGATTGGAAGACGAACCTGAACGTCCAACCGATGTGCCCCACTCCATCACCGGGAGCAGAACATGAAAATCACCCCCTACCTGATCTTCAACGGCGACTGCCAGGATGCCTTCAACTTCTACGCCAAAAGCCTGCCTGGCCAGATCGAAGTCATGATGACCTTCGGCGAAACTCCGGCTCGCGACCATGTGCCAGCGGACTGCCACAACCTGATCATTCATACGCGCCTGTTGGTCGGGGATCAGTCGATCATGGGGTCGGATACCACACCCGATCGCCCCAGCGCCGGCATGAGCGGTTGTTCGGTGTCATTGAATGTCGACCGTGTGGTTGAGGCAGAGCGAGTGTTTGCGGCATTGGCGCAAGGCGGGAGTATTCAAATGCCATTGGAGACGACGTTCTGGGCGGCACGCTTCGGGATGCTGGTCGATCGGTTTGGCGTGTCATGGATGATTAATTGCGAAAAAGACCAATGACCGGCTCTCCCCTTAGACTAATACTTAAGTATAATAGCCATCTGATATCATTCTTAGCTTTTTGTATTCAGTAACTAGGTAGAATAACTACACTGCTCACAAATTCAGCTCTTGACATAAAATATTACAAATATAATGCAAAAGGAGTAAATTAATATACCCCCGCTCTCATTTGCCCTAAAAAGAGGCGACAGTTGAACTGGCGCCTTTCGAGCGCGCACCAAACTGCCATAGAAGACCGTGGAATATCCTTATAAATCAACTCCAGAAATCAAAAATGCGGACTTCCGCACAGTTTATACGCAAGACTTCTCTGTGATGCCTCGTTCTGTAGCCCGATCCGCGGATCAGCCACGCTTCAGTGTTGATCATAGAAAAGTCAACCCAGACGGCCTAGTCCGACGCAAAGGCGCTCACCAACTAAATCGGATATCAAAAAATCAAATTGGCTAAAGCCTCCACAGTTGGCTATGTCATTGATTCAACTGAAACTACTGGCAATGGAATGGCACCTGCTGACAAGCTCAAAATGTTATAAAAAGTCAGATAATTTCAGTATTATGTGTATTAAGATTGCAGCGCCAGCACATATGAGTAATTTGCACGATGAGTACTGAGAGCAAAATCGAAAATAGCCAGAGGGGTATTCTCGCTATTGGGCGCACTTGGCGCTCGGCAGAGAAACTTCGACAGTTATTTGCACCCAATCTCACGCATATATATACATTAGATTACACAAACCCATTAAATCCAGATAGCGAAGCTCAAGCCCACGATGCCGTACTAATCGACATTGAAAGCCCTTCCATTCTTAATGACTGCCTGGCGCTCATCAAGAAATTACGTACGAGCCCAACAGAACTGTCCATTATCGTTGCAATCAATTTTCGTGCTCCGCAAACCAAAATTGAATGTTACCTGGCCGGTGCAGATCATTGTATCAATGTACCTAACGACCAGGATGAAAAAGCCAGGTTAATTTCAGAGTTGCTCGAAACACCTGAATGGCAGCCTGCCATTAAGTTGACCTTGGACCAAACATGCCTGCACTTATACAACGATGAACTCAAACTGGATCTGGCTTATCAGGAAATGAAAGCCCTGGATGCGCTTATCAATGCAGAAGGTAATATCCTGCACCATGACTCCATGGCCGAATCCATGGGTTTGAATATCAAACTCTATGACTCACGTGTTCTAGAGAAATCCATAAGCCGCCTTCGAAACAAAATCAAAAAGCACTTCGGCATTAACATCATTCATAGTGTTCGCGGTTATGGCTATCGATTGCTTCGAGGGGTCGTCTCAGTAAAGCAAGCAAACTTTCATTCTTAAAGGGACTAAACAATGGAGTCCAGCAGGCAATATACCGTGCAAGATAACTTCGCATTGGTTTTCTTCAGGCAATCAATCCTCAAGCGAAACGATGAATTGTTCGGCAGTGAGATTTATGCCAAGGCGACCAAACAACAGACACCTCTGAACAAGGGGTATCAGCCATTGCATCCCGATCACCCACTGGCGATTTATCGTGAAGTACTGATGCGGATCCAATTAAATGCCCTTTCACAGATCGAGGCCACGTCGTCCCCATCCGTACAGACACCCAATAAATTATTCGTGACCATGAACCAATCCGCGTTATTGGATAAAGCGTTCATCCGAGAACTGAACGACGCTCAAACGACACTCAAGAAGCATGAACAACAGCTAATCCCCAGCATTAATGGCAGTTCGCTCCTTTCGTTCAATCTCAAAGAAAAAAGAACCATTATCAATCATATTCATTTATTGAAGGACAACGGGATCGAGATCGCTTTCGATGGCTATGACTTAAGCGATGACAGCGCTGAAAAACTGATCAGCCCGAAGCTGTTCGATTACATAAAAGTGGACCTGACCCGGTCCAATTTCGACATCATGGTCGATAACAGTCAGGACTTTTTCAACAGGTCTTACGACTGCCTGAGCAGCATGATCCATGACAGCAAAATCAGATTCATTGCGGACCGGGTCGAGCACAAAGCACTGCACACACTGGCCCGCAGCATGCCTTTCGATTTTTTCCAGGGGCGGTACTACTCGCCTACCGAGGTTATTTAAGCTTAAAAAATTTCACCAAACTAGGAAGGAGCCTTATTGTGAATACGCCAAACAACAGCTTTCTAATTTTCACCCGAGATCAACTGGCACGACAAGCTATAGAATCGCTTCTCGCACAACGCCTGCATCTATCTTTTGAAATCGAATCTGGCAAACTCAGCAGCGAACGCATCCGAAAGAGTCGATTCACGCACATCCTGCTCGACCAGGCCGATATCTCGCTGAGCGATGTCAGCTTTATCCGCAAAAATCAAAAAGATGCGGAAATCATACTCATAACTCCCAACTCGGAGCATTCAGAACTTCATCACTTCTCGCACTTCGGGGTTGATGGATTTCTCAAGAAACCGGTGGCAGACGAAGAGTTCATCTCTGCAGTCAGCCGGGTTAAAGAGTCGCAGGGGAACCCCGACATCTGGTGGTTTAATGCCGACGACAGAACATTAATCAAGGAAGATATAACCATCCCATTGACCGGCACCGAATCGTTAATGCTCACCCAACTGGTCATCAGTGATCGACGGGTACTCAGCAAGAACGATCTTATTCTACGTATCGATAAAGACCCGGAGAATTACAGCGGCCTTGAAATGTGCTTGAGCCGACTGCAGAAAAAATTCAAGACTGCCGCCAACGGGGAACGCCTGATTCGCTCGGTCAGAAACCGTGGTTATTGCCTGGCACAAAGGATCAGAATCGCATACTGATTGAAATCGCAAAAACAATAACAATAAATGCGATTTCCCGCTCAACCCGATACCGCTTGACTGCCTAACCACCTCACCTCGTACTTCCCGCCGCCTGTCCCTCGCACATATTTCTCTCCATAGTTCCTGCCGGATCCCTCCCCATGGCGGGCAAGCGCTTATCGGAATGCTGCAATTTTATAGACGATTTAGTGATGCCCTCCTAATAAAAGAGCACGACCTTTTATAACATGAGCCCTGGAAGTGGTGTCCGTTATAATTCGTCAGACACCCACAAAGATTAAGGTACTAGTATAAAAACCGGACACTGAGACAACCGTATCAGCTGACTTGAAAACAACATTCGGATGGCCAGCCATAGCCCGCGTTATTCCCTTCCAATAATAAAAATAATCTCTGACCGAACTGCGCTCGCTCAGCCTTTGCGCGCGGCTGCCATTTATTAACCGTCGACTGATACACAACGTGGCGCACGCCCGAGGGACACCGCGATGGTACATAATCGTATTAATCGAAACAGCATATCCAAAGGACTGACCTTCTGGGGGCAATGGATAATTGCCATCACTTCGGTCAATGCGTTGTTATTTGCTCTGGCGTTGTACCAGACAGGAGAAATCGAAGCTCATTATCGTGTGCTTGCCGTGCTGACGTTCCTGGGCTCGGTCCCTTCTTACTCCCTGCTGCTGGTCTATCACAAGCAGCATGGATACCTCTCCGGCCTGGGTCGACTGCTGCTGGGGTGGCTGCTGACACTGACCGGCCTGACCAGCATCGGCTTTCTCAGCAAGACCAGCGAATTGTTCTCCCGGGAAATCATCATGGTCTGGGCTGTGGCAGGTTATTGCGTGCAGGCCTTGCTGTACCTGCCTCTGCATAGTTTTTCCAGACACTACCACCGGCAATTGCACAGCCAAAATAACACCCTGATCATCGGCACTGACCAACTGGCGGTGAATCTGGCGGACAAACTGGCCAAAACCGAGTATCCGCCGCTGGTCGGCCTGATTAGCTCAAAACCCAACGAGCTGTCGACCAACGTCAATACCCACCGGATCGTGGGCCAACTGCAGGAACTGCGCGAGCTGATCCGGGTGCACGATGTCCGGCGGTTGTACATCGCGCTGCCTTTGAGCGAAGCCAAACAGGTCGAAGCGCTGTACATCGACCTTCTCGACTCGAATGTGGATGTGGTCTGGGTTCCCGACCTGGGCAGCATGACGTTGCTCAATCATTCCGTCAGCGAGCTGGATGGCCTGCCCGCCATCCACCTCAATGAAAGCCCGCTGACCAGTTACCCGACAGCGGCACTCAGCAAGACCCTGCTGGACAGAGGTCTCGCCGCCCTGGCGCTGATCGCCTTCAGTCCACTGCTGCTGGTGATTGCCGTCGCAGTGAAGATCTCCTCCCCGGGGCCGATCATTTTCAAACAGGAACGGCACGGCTGGAACGGCAAGATCATCAAGGTCTGGAAATTCCGCTCCATGCGCCTGCACGACGACCATCAAGTCCGCCAGGCCGGCCGTGAAGACCCACGCATTACCCCGGTTGGCCGTTTCATTCGACGCACGTCCATCGATGAACTGCCGCAGTTCTTCAACGTACTGCAAGGCCATATGGCGCTGGTCGGGCCGCGGCCGCACGCGATTGCCCATAACGACTACTACACCGGCAAGATCCAGGCCTACATGGCCCGTCATCGAATCAAACCGGGCATCACCGGGCTGGCCCAGATCAGTGGCTGCCGTGGCGAAACCGAGACCCTCGACAAGATGCAAAAGCGCGTGGAGATCGACCTCAACTACATCAACAACTGGTCGTTGTGGCTCGACATCAAGATCCTGATCAAGACGCCCTTTACGCTCTTTTCCAAGGACATTTATTAATCGCTGCGATTCGCCCCCCTTGTGATTAAAAAGACCGCAGTCCGGGCAGTCAGATCTCTGACTACCCGGAGCCCCTCCATCTCATCTCATTCGCACTCTTTTTTGTAACAGTTGCAAAAGGCTGCGTTCGGACGAAGCAGTCGTGAATGTGGCTAACGCGTTGTGCCTGACGAGCCGCAAGTTCTGGCTTGACGACTGCTGCGCAACATCGCATGTTCGATAGCCGCTACAAGTATTAGCCTGTATGAGGTGGCAAGAGAGGCCCTAGACTCCACATCGTATGCGGCGTAGTTCGCACGGCCGGTGATCTGGATCAAGCCCGGACTCGATACTTCCAGCCGTCACCGGGCTGACCGTTGTCGAGGTTCTTTCCCCCAGTCCCCGCTGTGAACGCAATTGGCGATTGCCGCTGATTTGCCACTTGCATCGAGGTACACCCCATAGGCCGTAGCATCTGCTTCGCTGATATGGTGGTACCCAAACGCCGACAACAATGCACTAACGCTGTAACTCAGGCTCTCGACTAGGTTACGCAAGTGGCCAGCCTCACGACCGACCCGAGCCAGAAACTTAGCTTGGCCCACCCAACTGTCGATCTTTTAGTGGGCCACGGCCTGGTTCAGTGCAGGCAAAATAATGCCCGCGACTGGACGGGTCCTTGAAAGGATCTGCAGAATTTTCTATTCAATTAACGACATTGAAAACTCCTTGCAGTAAACGATTTAAGACCCATGAGCAACAAACCGGACAAAACCACTTATAAGAATTGTTAAATTTTGTCGGCACAAATATCGACACAACCCATAAAACCCGTGAAATAATTAGCGATGGTATAAATCAACCCCCAAAATATAAAAACCCTCCAGATACCTATTCGAGCAGAATAATTGACATGGAAAAATCAACATGCTTATAGGAATTCATTATATGCGAGGGATAGCGGCCCTCATGGTTGTTATATTTCACGCCATAAGCTTCATGGCCATTTACAAAAACTATGACTCACCGATACCTCACCACGTTCTAGCCACCGGCGTAGATATTTTTTTTGTAATCAGTGGCTACCTCATGGTTAAAACCACTCAAAAATTCAAGGACAGCAGGCTCGAATGGAAGTTATTCCTGTATAAGCGACTAACTAGAATTGCTCCTATGTACTGGCTTATCACCATCGCGATTTCGATCGCTATACTATACAAACCAAGCCTTTCAGAAAAGCAAGTAGACATCGAACTTATTGTAAAAAGCTTGCTATTCATCCCTACGCACATACCTGGCAGCGATGTGCAGTCGACCATCCTTCCAGTTGGATGGACTCTTGTCTATGAAATGTTCTTCTATATTATATTTGCAGCACTAACATCAATAAACTATAGAGCTGGACTGGTAGCGCTAATCTCATTTTTTGCTTTTCTATCTGCTTTTCACGGGATGACGGACAACTATTACTACTCCCTCTATAGCAACCCTATAATCTTAGAATTTATTTTTGGCGCAATAATAGCTAAGCTCCCAACCCCACCGCACAGAAAAGGTTTGGCTATAGCGTTCGTCGGATTTGTGGCTTTGTTTGTCGGCTCGTATATAGACGGACCAGATCTGGGCATGAGAGTAATAAGCGCCGGACTAGGGGCAGCGCTCATTATTTACGGCGCAAGCGGCTTAACAATAGGCCGACCTTTGAAAATCCCAAGCGCACTCGGTGATGCCTCCTACTCAATTTATCTCACACACATGTATATTATTAAAGCAGGTGCGAAGGCGCTCCCACCGTCGCTGTTTTCATGCACCGTACTATCACTGCTATCCGTATTGATCGGCTACGCAATCTACCGAGCAGTGGAACTCCCAATCCAGAACCTGTTCACAAACCAGAAAAAGCCAATCCGTAATATAGTCCAAAACGCAAACAGCTAAATAGAACACATCAAATGGTATATGCACCAGCTTTTTTTAAAAAAATGGCAATAGCAACCATGTTCAGACCAACCACATCCCACTCATACGACTTAAATACTGACGCAAACTATATAATTAAAGCAGGCAAATGCTCCTACCCATACTGCTTTCATGCCTTCCACTTATTCTTATACCCATATCGACAGGGTATGTGATTTACAAAATAATTGAAAAACCCATGCAACTGTTTACCAGCAAAAAAAGCCGAAGACCGATCTCGCAATGACGACCAGGATTTAATTTACTGCAAGGAGTCACACCAAGCCATGATTCAGCTCTTAATACTTTTCCTAAGCGTTGCCACAGCCTTACTGGTATTCACAAAAAAATACAAACTAATACCCATATATATGCTCTTTGTGTTTCTATTCACCATTGACTATGCAAATTATTACCTAAAAATAGATTCCTCACTCTCCGGCTACTTGGTAAAAATGTACACGGAAATCCTTTTCGTATTCACCACACTTTATTTTATAGCGAGCTCCCTCAAGTCAAACAAAACAAACAAAATAGCATTTTACACTCTACTATTCTTAGTATTAACACTTGCAATAGGTATAAATAAAAATGGCGCTCTTAGCGCAATACTAGATTGGAAAAGTTCAATCTTACCAATAGCACTACCTCTACTCCTAATTTATAGCAAGATTGTCGACTCAAATACCATAAAGAAGCTAATGGGGTTCGTCTGCCTACTAACATTGCTTAATACAACAATAGCACTCTTCCAATACTCCACATTTAACGGAGACCCACAATCCTCTTGGCGATATGACTTTCTTGTTAACGCCCGCCAAAACAACGAGACAGAAAACGAAGAGCGATTCGTAACCTACCAAATAGTTCGCAATGATAAATTACGCGCCTCGGGAATTTTTGTAAGCGCCCTGCAATATTCTTACTTAGCAGCCTTTTCAGCATTTTATATATTCTTACAAATACTATCAGTAAAGAAGAACAAATTTGTCCTCTATCTAGGGTATTCAACTCTCCTTCTTACCTTCATCCTAGGAATGTTAGCCAGTCAAGTTAGAGCGTCTTTTATAATTTTTTTAGTAGCCATTGCGACCTACTACACCTGTACCAAGAGAAGCCCTACTGGTATAACACTGCTTACAAAAAGAGCTCTCACTCTAATCCTAGTAAACTACTCGATACTATTACTGACCCTATTCATATTCGGAGCTGACTCGCTTGATGCCTCGGCTGCTGGCCGAGCACCGCAATATCTAAAAGCAATATCTGAATTCTCCATAATTGGTGCTGGACTTGGAAAATACCGAGGGCAGTTTGATTCCGATCTCGTATATGGATCATTGACATTAGGCCTTATATTTTTATTTATACCGCTTCTATTCGTAACAATGCTCAGGAAAACATCTTCAAAGCAAGCACTTTATTCAGACGAAAATGCCTATACAGTCACACTTGCTTTCTGCATAGCCACCTCAGTAGCAACAGTCTCTTTATTTCAGCACCTTTCAGGAACAGTGTTGTACTACGTGACATGGTTGCTACTCATTGCATCAGCGACCAGAGTATCTAGTCCAATTCACAAGCCAACCATAGCTAAAAACAAAACATATAAAATGTATCATGAAGTAAATACGATAGTAGGGAAAGCCAGAAATTGATTTTGATATTTCTAGCATTACTAATCACCAGTTTTTTCTTCCCTCCGGCTTGGTTGACTCCCGCGGAACGTGATGCCGGGAGCAAAAAAAGTCGAAAAATGAAAAACTTTCCAATTTTTGCTTTGGTGAGTTACAAAAGGTGGTTGCAGGAACTGAGTGCAGCGCAATTATTGAGTTGAAGCTGGAGCATGGCGGGATCGACGCAAGTATCCGCACCGCTGTCCGGCCCGCTAGCTGCAAGATGGAACCCTGGGGTATGAAATTGAACGGCCGGATGAGATAGGCGCCGACTACATCAAGCGGGTCGACGACGCTTGTGCCATCGGCAAAAGAGGTATTGCTGGAGGGGTATAGAGAGGATCAACGGTACAACATGCCGACAAACTGCTTAGTGCTTCAACCCTTTTCAGCGCAGCCAGTATCTCGAAACCAGCAAACCCATCAACACGCCGATACTATTTGCCAGCATGTCGTAGGGTGAAGCCGTGCGCAGCGGCATCATACCTTGCGCGGCCTCGATGATTACGCCGGTGAGCAAACACCCCACGGCGACCCACCGAAATTTCACATTGGGAAAGGCCAGCCGGCAGCTGCATGTAAATACCAGAAAGCCGATCCAGTGATGGAGCTTGTCCTCTTCGACGAACAGTTCCGGGATCGGCTGAGCGCGCAATCCCGCGAACAGCAGAATCGCCGTCACCATGGCAAAGGCCAGGCCTCGGAGCCAGAACGGCAATTCGATCAAGCCTTTGAGCCATGTGATCATTCGGTAATTTTCTCGAAGTTGTTGTAGAACAGGCTGCTGTCACGCCCGTCGGTCATGGTCTGCAATGAGTAGGCACGGCTCAGGCGCGCACCACCATCGCGAGTCAGTGGCGTCCAAATGATATTGGCACGACGCATGGTCGAGGTACTCAACAGCTCGTCGAACGGGATGGAAATGTAAATGCCTTTGTCAAAGCTGCCCTCGCCATATTCCGCCTTCGACGCCGTGGTCAGGGTGACCCAGCCGCCAAACTTCACGCCGTTCTTGAACTCCCGTGACAAGTCGACAGTGGTGCCCCAGTCCCGTGCCAGGTAACGCCCGACGCTGACCGCTGCAAGCATGTCATTGGGCAATTCAGTATAGCTGGTGACATGACCCGTTATGGTCTGGTAATCGCGCAGGCCAAAGCCCTGATCAAAATCCCGCTGGCGCACAAAGTTCAGATCGGCGCCCAATGACCAGCGTTTCCCCGTGGGTCGATACAGCACTTCACTGCCGACCCCGGCATACATGGATTCCAGATAGCCACCATAGACCATGCCATACCAGTCCCGATCCAGCTGCGCCGCGTGGTTGAACTGGAACGTCGGCATCGTCACGTCGGAGGTGGTCAGGTATTGACGCAAATCGGTGCGCACTCGCGGCAACCCGCTCGGTGCGTCGTAGGTGAACTTGTCGTAGTTGTTCAGCAGGTTGACGCTGAGCAGGCCGCTCCACCAGGTGTTGCGGGTGAAACGGTACTCCGCGTCGGCATCGGCGGTGAACTGATAGAGCAAGCCGTTGGGGCCGCCAATATTCTGTTTGTAGCCCAGGCCCAAGCCATAGCTGAACGGTTCCAGCGCCTGGGTATAGAGCGTGGTTTCCCGGTGTGCAGTCGCCGGGTTAACCTCGGTCGTACGGTGCAGATCCTTCAGCGGCTGGTCGTTGTTCACCACCGCGCGGAAGGTTTCTCGCGGCACGCTGGTTTCTTCGATAGACATGTCATAACGCTGATTCACCAGGGTGAACCAGTCGATGTCCTGATTGACGCTGTTATCGAGAATCCGGCTGGCCCGCCCGACAGCCTTGGCCGAATAAAAATAGCGAGATTGCTCGCCATACACCATCAACTCCGAGCCGCGCTGGGTAATGCGTTTGACCTTGTAGCCGGCATTTTGCTGCAGCCGGTTGGAGACATCGGCCCAGTTGACTTGATCGGGCGGAGTCAACGGTGCCTGCGCGGGCAGCGGCTCGGCGGGAGGGTCATAGGTCTTCACCGGTGCCTTGCGGCTGACAAAGTTGGTGTGCAGGGTGATGCCGAACATCGCCGTATTGCCACGCTCCCAACCGGCGCTCAGGTCGACGCTGTCGGCCAGCTTGTAGACCACGCCGACGTTGATCGGCAGGTCTTGCTTGAGCGGGTTGTCCAGTGGCTCGTTCTTGTAATCGTTGCCCTCGTACTCGATCTTCAGGCTCAGTGGTTCCCAGGGCGTTTGATAGGCAATCCCACCGAACAACGAAGGGCGGCCCCTGAAGTACGCGTTGGTGTTCACGTCCCCTGCCCTGGCCACAGCCGCCGTGCTCTGTGGCCGGTCGTTGAATTGGCTGCCCAATACCGACAGCGGGTTACTGAAATCCCCACGATTACCCAGATAACCCCAGGCAATGCCGAGGCTGAAATCCAGGTCGCCATAACGCTTGTTGGCGACGAAATACTCGCTGGAAAACAGCCCGGTACCACCGATATCCCGGGCGCCGATAGCGACCTGCGGGGCCCAGTGAGTTTCTTCCCAAAGCCGCGCTTTCAAGTCGATGGCCTTGTCTTTGAAGCTCTGGCCGTCGCTAAAGTCCTCGGGGCCGTAATTACGGTTGGTGATCGCTGTGTAACGAAACGACCCTTCCAGCCAATCGAGTGGCTGCAAGGAAAAACTGTAGCGCGAATAAGGGTCGGTACGGCTGGCCGTGACGCTCAACTCCCCCGCCGGGGCCATGCGCGCGGTGGGGGTCTGTAACAGACCGACGCCACCAAAATCACTCTGGGTGTAGCGCGGTTCACCGTGAGCCAATCCGCAGGGCAGGAGCAATGCAGCAGCAAAACGTAACTTCAACGGGCACTTCAAGGGGCCACCTCAGCCAGCGGTTGAGTGGCGAGAAACTCGGCCAGTTGTTGATTGAGCTCAGGGGTCGGCGTCTCGAGATCGTCGCTCCTGATCGGCACCAGGATCTTGCTGCCGGGCGCCACAACGATGCCGTCCTCACGATTCCATGCCGCCACGCCCACGCGCCGAACCTGGCCGTCGGGCTGGATCAGCCACAAATAATCACCCTCGGCGTCGCCAAGAATGGCGCAGTCACGGGCATAGGCACGCACTTCCTGCAGGGCTCGGTAAGGCACCTGACAAGGCTGCGCGACCGCCCCGAAAACTTCCACGGTGGACGGCCGCTGGGGGTAAATCAGATGGTCGCCATCATCCAGCAGCGCGTTGCGGGCGAACCCCGTTTCCACAGCGATCGGATCGAGCACCGCGACCTGACGTCCGGTGACCGGTAGCTGCTCGACCTGCTCATATAGGCGCGCGCTCAATTCTGCTCGCGTGTTTTTGCCATCGAGCAAGGCCCCCCGTTGCAGCAGTTTCAGATCGAACAAAACACCCGCCTTCAAGCGCGTCTGCTTGTCCACTAATGAACGGTGCAGCCACGCCGCGCCCAGCCAGTAACTTTCGGCATTGGGTTGGGCGTTACGAATGACATCCAGCAAGCGCGCACCGGGCTTGATTTCGAATTGGCCAGGGCTGCGCACATCACCGCTGACCGTGACGGCCGCTTGGCCCACGCCCGGGCCGATCAACAGCAGGCCAAGCAAAAAAAGGTTTGAACACTTCACCGGGCAGCTCCCCGATCACGGCGCACCTGCACGATTTTCAGAAACAGTTGCGGCGTCAGATGCTGCTCGCTGCGCAGGATGAAACCGTCCTGGGGGTCGACCCAGTAGCGGTTGGTGGCGCGGAAATTCAGGGTGGGTGCATCCACCTGCTCGTCAATGCGCAGCAAGGCGTAATCCTTGTCCAGAATGCTGATGGTCTCGATGCCATGGGGACTGAAACGGCTGTTGACCGCGATACCGATGCGGTTGCCGTTATAGATGTCGATCCAGCGCGTGCTGGTATAGCCGTCGGGCAAATGCTGAAGGCCGCGTTTGAAGGGCGACTCTTCATTGAAGCGAGTGCCATCCAGGGAAACGCCCAGCCCGACAGTGCGCACCACCAGGCCGTCGCGCATCAGCAGCACTTGCTTGCCGGAAGCGACCCAGAACTGCAGGTCGCCCCGCCGACGAGCCATGGCCATCACGCCCTCACTGGAGGGGGTGGTGACAAGGATCTGCGGATATGGCACAGCGTCGACCTGAGCACGGGTCAAATTGATGGAGGCAGGCCCCGCGACAGATGTTTCAAGGGTGTCCCAGGAGGCCTTCATCAACGGGTTACACCCGCACAGCAAGAGCGCCATCGTCAGACTGGCGCAGGTAGGCAAAGTTTTCACGGCGGGATTGAGCCTTATCTGCTGTTGGCTTCGCTGAGATCGTTAAGTGAGCTGGCACCGGTCCCCAGGACAGAGGCCGTAGGCAGAAGCTGGCTGATCAGACGGTTCCAGCGCGTCACGCCGGCCGGGCCGACATAGACGATGTCTTGCGGTTGCAAGTCGAAACGGGTGGCCAGTACCAGGGCCGAAGGGGATTCTGCGTCGAGCTGGAACACCTTGGCCGGTTCGGTTTCCAGGTGGTCGGCGCCGCGAATCACGTACACCGCATTGCCGTTGGAGGTGGTCTGGTTCAAGCCCCCCACTGTGCCCAGCGCATCGGTCAGGTTGATCGACTTGCCTTTGAAGCTCAGTGCGCGAGGCAAATTGACCTCACCCATGACATAGATCCGCTTTTGGTCGTTATAGGGCAGGTACAGCCGGTCGCCGCCCTTGAGGTAAACGCCTTGCAACTGTGAGTCCTGGCGATTGAGGGTGTCCAGATCGAGCTTGTATTCGCGCCCGTCCCGAGTCAGCGTCAGGCCTGACAGGTCTGCGTTCGAGGGGTCCACACCGGCCGCGCCAACGGCCTCCACCACGCTCAACGGTGTGGTAGTGATTGGCTGTTGGCCAGCCTTGAGCACCGCACCGGAAATCACCACGGTCTGGCTGGCGAAGCGCAATACGCTGACGTCGACCTGGGGGCTTTCGACAAATTGCGACAAGCGCTCGGCAATAAAGGCCCGCAACTCTTCGATGGTTTTACCGGCCGCCGGGATATTACCGATGTAGGGATAAAACAACGTGCCGTCCGGACGCACCAGACGCCCGTTGGCATCGAGTTGCTGTTGCGGTCCCGAAGGCGCCGTCAACTCGGGGTGATCCCAGACCGTGATAAATAACAGGTCGTTGGCACCCACGCGATAACCGCCTGGAACGTAGGACAACAACGCTGGGGGAACGGATTCGCGAACTTGCGTGGCGGCATCCATGGCAATCAATTTAGGCGTGATAGGAATAAGCTCCACCCGGCTACTTTCCGGAGAGCCGTCACTGACCATTTGACTGGTGTCCATATGTTGACCAGGCGAAAACATACAGCCGTGCAAGCTGATACTTGCCAGCATAACAACAGATAATCTACGGATCATAAGGGCACTACGCTAGTCGAGGGCAAATCTAAAACAAGATCACCCAGAAAGTTCTGAGTGATCTTGAACAACATACTTCGCGGGGTTTAGTTGGTACCCGTCGTACCACTAGTACCGGTTGTGCCACCCGTTCCAGAGGTACCGCCATTGGAACTGCCTCCAGAGTTTGAAGCGGCCGCCGCAGCGCCGACAATGGCCGCGCCGATCACCACGGTTTCTGCGACCGTCACTCCCCCAACCAGCGGGGTACTCAAGGACAATGGCTCGCTCACCTCTTCGCTCACTGCTTCGCTCGCCGTTTTGCTCGCCGGCTCATCAGCCGCCAACGCTGCAGTGCTCATGACAGCCAGCAAGCCGGCCGTAAGTAGTTTCTTCATATCAGACTCCTTCTCGACATCAACTCTGCATTAGATTTGAGACTAAGGGACCGGGAATGGAACAGCAGGTGAATGAACTGACACCCGTCAATTGAACGAGACAGTTCATGCACATTGCCTCCTTTGGAGAATGTCATTTATAGAGAGTGCATGCCATACGCCAAACCTCGTCACATCATGGACAAAAGCGCTTGCACCGAGCAGGACTTATTGACGGAAAAAGGCAATTTTCCAAGATGTTTGCTACATGAGAAGGCATTTTCGGCACAAACTCCCGAGCAAAAGTCACTCCCCCTTCACGCCTATTGTTATTATTAGTCAGGATTTTCCCGGCATCCTGTCCCGCTAGGTTCTATTGTGACTGAACATTCAAGGCTAAATAACATCAGGTCATAAATAGTTAATGTTAACTATAGACCAATATTAACCCGTCATTCCCCGTTCAACACCGCGCGCAAGCGTGGGTTGCGCAAGTCTTTTTCCGAGAGTTGAGGCGATTCAACGGGCCAGGTAATGCCCAGCTCCGGATCATTCCAGAGCAGCCCACCCTCATCCTCGGGGAAATACAGATCGGTGCATTTGTATTGAAAATCGGCGGTATCGCTGAGCACGCAGAAGCCGTGGGCATAACCCGGCGGCACCCATAGCTGCAGATGGTTGTCGGCGGTCAACTTGACCCCTACATGTTCACCGCAAGTGGCCGATTCGGGATTGATGTCCACCACCACGTCGTACACCGCACCTTGGGTAACCCGCACCAACTTGCCCTGGGGCCGGGTCCGCTGGAAGTGCAAACCGCGCAATACGCCATACTGCGAGCGTGAGTGATTGTCCTGGACGAAAGGCAACTCGATGCCGGCGTCGCGATAACGCTGTTCGTGATAACTCTCGAGAAAGAACCCACGGGCATCGCCAAACACCTTGGGCTCGATAATCAGTACGCCGGGCAATCGGGTGTTGATGACATTCATTTCGAAGGCTCCGTCGTCAGTACGCGCGCCAGGTATTGTCCGTAACCGGTTTTGTGTAACGCGGTGGCTTGTTTATCCAGTTCCGCAGCCGACAACCAACCCTGGTGATAGGCCACCTCTTCAAGGCAGGCCACCTTCAAGCCCTGCCGCGCTTCGATGGTCTGGACGAAATGCCCGGCCTCCATCAACGAATCATGGGTCCCGGTGTCCAGCCAGGCAAAACCACGCCCCAGCACACTGACGTGCAGATCCCCGCGTTGTAGATAAGCATTGTTCACGTCGGTGATTTCAAGCTCACCGCGTACCGAAGGCTTGACTTGCTTGGCGATGCTCACCACGTCTTTGTCGTAGAAATACAAACCGGTGACAGCATGGTCGGACTTCGGATGCGCAGGCTTCTCTTCGATCGAGATCGCCTTGCCGCTCTCGTCGAACTCGACAACGCCAAAACGATCCGGGTCGCTGACTCGATATCCAAAAACAGTGGCACCGGTCTGTCGTTGTGACGCTTCGCGCAACAAGGCGCTGAAGCCATAACCGTAGAAAATGTTGTCGCCCAGAATCAGCGCCACATTGCTGTCGCCGATGAACTCCTCGCCGATCAGAAAGGCCTGCGCCAGGCCATCAGGAGAAGGCTGTTCTGCATAACTGAGTTCAATGCCGAAAGAAGAACCATCACCCAGCAAGTTCTGGAAGTTGGGCAAGTCCTGGGGCGTGGAAATAATCAATATCTCGCGAATGCCCGCCAGCATTAATACCGACAGCGGATAATAAATCATCGGCTTGTCGTAGACCGGCAGCAGCTGTTTGGACACACCACGGGTAATGGGATGCAAGCGGGTGCCGGAGCCTCCCGCCAGAATGATACCTTTCATAGGGGATTCCCTTCGAAGTTAAATAGAGGCAGGTTTTGAATGTTTCAGCCAACGTGGCCAAGACGCTCGGACCGGTATTGGCCGTTGAGTATCCGTTGCCACCAATCTTGATTATCCAGATACCACTGAACCGTTTTGCGTATACCGCTTTCAAAGGTTTCCTGTGGTCGCCAACCAAGTTCACGCTCAATCTTGCCTGCATCGATGGCGTAACGACGATCATGCCCAGGGCGGTCGGTGACGAAGGTGATCAACTCCTTGTAAGAGCCCTGCCCTTCATCGCGGGGGCGCAACTCATCGAGCAGCTCACAGATGGTTTCCACCACTTGCAGGTTGCGCTTCTCGTTGTGTCCGCCGATGTTGTAGGTTTCGCCCACGATACCGCGCGACACCACTTCGACCAGCGCTCGAGCATGGTCTTCAACAAACAACCAGTCGCGGATCTGCGAGCCATCGCCATATACCGGCAACGGCTTGCCGTGGATGGCATTGAGAATCACATGAGGGATCAACTTCTCGGGGAAGTGGAAGGGCCCGTAGTTGTTCGAGCAGTTGGTGACCAGCACCGGCAGGCCATACGTGCGGTGCCAGGCGCGCACCAGATGGTCGGAGCCGGCCTTGGACGCCGAGTACGGCGAGCTCGGCTCGTAGGGCGTAGTCTCGGTGAACAGATCGTCGGTGCCTTCCAGGTCGCCATAAACTTCATCGGTGGAGATATGGTGGAAGCGAAAGCCCTGTTTCTGCTCCGCCGCCAACCCTGACCAGTAGCGGCGGCTGGCCTCCAGCATGCTGTAGGTGCCGACGATGTTGGTCTGGATGAAATCCGATGGGCTGTCGATGGAACGGTCCACATGGGATTCGGCCGCCAGGTGCATTACCGCATCGGGCTGGAAACGCGCGAACAGCTCGTGCAGCGCCGCTGTGTCGCAGATATCCACCTGCTGGAATTCATACCGGGGGCTACCCGCCACCGACGCCAGGGACTCGGTATTGCCGGCGTAGGTGAGCTTGTCGATATTGAGCACGCTCACATCGGTGTTGTCGATCAGATGGCGAACGACGGCGGAGCCGATAAAACCAGCACCGCCGGTGACGATAATACGTTGGGTCACTTGCTGTACTCCTTGGGATACCACTGGATCAGTAATTTTTCGTACTGGGAAAGGATGTTTTCCCAAGTGAATTTTTCGTTGAAGCGGCGGGTGCTTTCAGCCTTCATCGCCGCGATCAAATGGCTGTGGTCATCGCGCAGGTACTTCTCGAACAACTTGGCGCAGTCGTGCTCGTCATCGAAGTACACCGCCGCATCACCGGCGACCCAACGGTTGAAATGGTTGTTATGGGCAATCACCGAGCAGCCGGCGCCCAATGCCTCCACCAGCGAAGGGTTGGTGCCCCCGACTTGATGGCCGTGGATGTAAAAGCGGCTGAAAAACCGCAGCGCCCGAACCACCGCCGCCTCATAGATGGCGCCGGGGAAGATCACTTCCTTGCCGGCCGCGTCCATCACCCGCTTGTGGTACTCGTTCTTCTCTGGGGTGAAGTTGCCCAGCACCACCAACTTATGGTTACGGCGCTTGCTGCTGAAAGCCTTGACGACCTGCAGAAAGGAGTTCTCCGGCTCCGGCCGGGCGATAACCACCGAGAAACCATGGGGCTCCAGGCCATAATCAGCCAGGGCGGTCGGGTCTGCTTCGTTCACCCGGTCCCCGCCATAAGGGATCATGGTGATCTTCGAATCCTTGACCCGGGTGGCCAGGTGATCCTTGATTTTCGGGTGGTCGGCCACCAGGTGGTTGCCGATCCAGCAACCTGCTCGCTCGTTCAACCAGAACCAGGTCTTCGCCACCAACCCCCACTTCTCCCGTCGCCATTCAATGCCATCCATATTGATGACATTGGTCTGGCCCTTGACCCGCTGCAGAATATTGAACGCCGCCGTGTTATAGCCGAGGGTCAGAAACAATCCCTTCTGGCCCAGCGCATGGACGGTAGCCTTCCAGTCGAAAAACACCGTGCCCGCCACGCCGGTGTTGGCGATCGGGATATGAATGCGATGAACCCCCTTCCATTCACTGGTCGATATACCGCCGGAACCGTCTTCCTGGCAGTAGACAGTGACTTTCCAGCCCTGCTTGACCAAGTAGAGGGAGAGCTTTTCGGCGAAGGTTTCAAAACCGCCGTGTTTGGCGGGAACGCCGCGGATGCCGAGGATATAGAGGTTTTTCATAGAGGCTTTTTGGTTCTTTCAATGTGAGGGGTTTTCAGAGCTATCTGAAGTTTTGAAAGTGTTTTTAATCTGTTCTAAATATTGAAATTTATATTTTTTGGTTGGCTCAATATATGAACCCTCGCCGTATTCATTCCAACAACATATGACAACTGTGCTTAGTGTCTTCTTGGGCTCTGAGGTGATAAGCGATTTTGCTGACTCCAAGTGCAATCTAAATTGCTCTGGTGTGCTGCTCGAATTATCATGATTGGGGGATTCGCTTCCACCCCATGGAGTTTTGTCCCAGCCCGAAGTGACGGGAATTAAATAGGGCAACTTGCTAGTACTTAAAGCCGAATTCCAAGCTTGTTCGTATCCATCTGAAAGTTCTTTGTAACTTGCGGACGGACGCCTTTCGCTCAACTTCTCGGCTGCATTAAGTTGATAATTATAAGCGGACAATGCGTCGTAATTCTGAAGCGGCAAAATCTCTTGAGAAAATCTGTCACCAGCCTTTATTGATCCAACAAAATATATTCCAGGCAATCCTTCCTGGATCGCTCGATCCCGTGCCCTTTCCAATAGTTCATTGGCATTACTGCCAAAGTTTCTGGCGTCCCTTTCAAGTAATTCAGATGAAAATATAAAAACGACGGGTTTACCATCTATTTTTTTATAGCCAGGCGCTCTGAAATAATGATCTATCCAGTACTGCACTACATCATCGAATTGCTTAAGGCTCGAGGGTGTCCCGGTATGGTTGGCCCAGAGAAGGGTAAACTTGATATCATGTGTATCTTTTAGTCTGGAGAAAGAGTCTATAGCGTGCGTCCGATTAACACCGTGAATATTGTCCCAGTACCAATCATAGATAACGAAATTTATTCCATACTGATGCATCCAGTCGATCTGTATTTTTGTGTTTTCTGCAGATCCTTCTTTATACCACCCCAGTAGAGGCTCTCTATCCTTAAATGGCTTTATCTTCTGCCAGGGGTCATTCGGCTGATCCCAACCCGGGTAGTAGTAAACGCCTATATCAAATGAAGGGCTCGCACTTGCAGTTAGATGAAACAAGGAAAGCATGAGTAGCATGATAAGTTTCATGGTATTCCCGATAGTATGGATTGCTCTGCTTTTAATTTGTGTTTTCCAGCATTGAGTTTATGTGCTCTTTATAGCTTTTTATTGAGAATTTTTTGCAATAAGTATCAAGCGCACACTTGCTCAGCTTTTCGTACAGAGGACTGCCCGGCGAAGGAAGTCCTAGCAGGACATCCTCAAGGCTGCTTTGATTGGCAGGAATGAAAAGGAAACCATCTTTTTCATGGTTAACGATCTCTACCAAACCACCATGGCCCGCAGCTATCACTGGTTTTCCGACAGAGTACGCTTCTATCGCTACTCGACCGAACGGCTCCGGCTTCGTAGAGGGGACAACAACATAGCTTGCCCATTGAAAGTGCTCGGTTGGGTCCGAGCAAAAAGGGAAAAATTCGACGTTGTCGGAGATCCCATATGATTTTACTTTTTCGATTAAATCCTTTTCCAGATATTCGTACCCCTCAAAAGGGCTACCCACTATTCTTATGCGAAAGTCATTTCTTGCGTTATTGGCCAATTTTCCAATGACATCAATGAAAAAGTCTTGCCCTTTCCAGGTGTTTATCCTGCCGATCAGAAGTAGATTCTTACAGTCTCTTTCAGTACGCAGCGATGGGACGTTGTAAAGGGGGGCTACACCATTATAAATTACTGTTCCCGGAAGATTAAAAGCGGATTTCGTAGCCTCGGAATTGAATATTAGTTTTGCACCTGAGAACCGTAGGAGTAAACGGAAGATCCCAATGAGTTTTTTGTCGGGAATTTCTCTGATATGGCAAAAGAAACTTTTCTTGGAAAATCTATAAAATCCGGCAGCGACCAGCGCGGACAACATAACGGTCGTATTTATGTATATTGCATTAAACGCCTTATATTTTTTTGCATAATACAAGGTCGCCTTGATGAGCTCCATGCTATAGCTGAATGGTTTTTTTAGCTTCTGCTTTCTCAGTATTCCATAGG